>CAJKXC010000006.1 GCA_905203765.1 uncultured Bacteroides sp. | reverse complement strand
CTATTTACCATAACTTTTTGGATGTTATAGTCAACCTATATCAGGACAAGTCACCCCGGCAGCATAACATTCTTCACCTCGCAGCGTAACTCCTTTTACATCGCATAGAAAATGTCGGTAAATGCAATACTTTGATAAATAGAGCTATACATACTTTGACAAACAATACTATTCTATCGGGCAAAGTGTCTTGCTTCAGTTTGTGACGGTCTCGTTTTTATTCTTATCTTTGTAATAAAACTGCGTATGAATAAAGCACCGGCAATATTATTAGCTATAATTCTCGGCAATTGCATTTCACTTACGCTGACGAGAACTGAAACTTTTTTCAATGTGCCTAAAGACACATTGGAGATAAATGTACCTAAAGACACTCTGGAGACAAGAAGTAAGATTAATGTTACCTCTGACACCACACTTCACCAATCCTTAGTAATCCGTTGCGATACTACGCATTATAATTTGAAAATGCCCGTCTATAAACTCAAAGATGATACTTTTTGGGAGAAGATGAAAGAGCCGTGGTTGGACGGCATCTTAATAAATATTTTCTTTAAATAATCAAGTAGCACATTGTACATTATTGGCTCTACTTTTGCTGTTGATTCCTCAAAAAAAGACATCGCATACTTGACAGTTCAGCAAGAAAGCGTAACTTTGTAAAGTCTGAAACAATAAAGTATTACACAACTCTTTAAAGATTACATAAACGATAGAATATGAAAAGAATCAGCATTGCATTCCTTCTCTGCCTCTGCACCTTGGCAGGTTTCGCCCAAGGCGGACAGGCACTCGACTTGAAAGAAATCGTAACCGGAAAGTTCACACCGCAAGGTATTTACGGCGTTATCCCCATTCCGGGAGACGGCGAACACTATTCGCAGATGAATGCAGACCGGACGCAAATTATCAAATACTCCTTCAAGACAGGAAAGCAGGTGGAAGTGTTGTTTGATGCAGCCACTGCACGCGAGTGCCCGTTTAAGACATTCGACAGTTACAGTTTCGCCCCCGACGGCAGCAAGTTGCTCATCGCAACAGAAACGACTCCTATCTACCGCCACTCCTATACCGCTGTGCACTACCTCTATAGCTTGAAGCGGAACCTCGACGGAAAGATAAACAACGTAGTGGAGAAACTCTCGGACGGCGGACCGCAACAAGTGCCCGTATTCTCGCCCGACGGAAACCAAGTCGCCTTTGTACGCGATAATAATATCTACCTCGTGAAGCTACTCTTCGGCAACAGCGAGAGCCAAGTGACCGAAGACGGCAAGCGCAACGAAGTGCTGAACGGCATCCCCGACTGGGTATATGAGGAAGAATTCTCCTTCGACCGCGCACTCGAATTCAGCGCCGACGGACAGATGCTCGCCTTCATCCGCTGGGACGAAAGAGAAGTGCCTTCTTACTCTTTCCCGCTCTTTGCCGGACAAGCGCCGCACCTCGCCCCCTTCGAGAAGTACCCCGGAGAATACACTTACAAATATCCCAAGACCGGCGAACCCAACTCGCGCGTATCGGTACATACCTTCGACATCAAGTCGAAAGTGACCCGCAAGATCAACGTGCCATTGGACGCAGACGGATACATCCCCCGCATCCGCTTCACCAAAGACCCGAACAAACTCGCCGTAATGACGCTGAACCGCCATCAGAACCGCTTCGACCTCTACTTTGCCGACCCGCGCAGCACCGTCTGCAAGTTGGCATTGCGCGACGAAAGCGACACCTACGTTGGCGAAAAGATATTCGACAACATCCGCTTCTATCCCGAGAACTTCAGTTTCGTCAGCGAGAAGAGCGGTTACAGCCACCTGTATTGGTACAGCATCGGCGGCAACCTGCTGAAACAACTCACTGCCGGACCGTATGAAGTGCAAAGCTTCCTGGGCTACGACCCGGCAGAAGGCAGCTTCTACTATAGCAGCAACGAGGAAAGCCCGATGCGCAGCGCCATCTATAAGATAGACCGCAAGGGAAAGAAGACCAAGCTATCCACCCAAGTGGGTACCAATACCGCCCAGTTCAGCACGGACATGAAGTACTTCATGAACCGCTACTCGAACCTGAATACGCCTACCGTCATCACCCTGAACGACAATACCGGCAAGACGCTCACCACCCTGGTGGACAATGCCGCCCTGAAGCAAACGATAAGCGGCTACAATATGCCGCAGAAAGAGTTCTTCAGCTTCCAGACCACCGACGGCACCTCGCTGAACGGCTGGATGATGAAACCGACAGACTTCTCGGCAAGCAAGAAGTATCCCGTACTGATGTTCCAGTACAGCGGTCCCGGTTCGCAGCAAGTACTCGACAAATTCAGCGTCAGCTGGGAGACTTATATGGCATCGCAAGGCTACGTCGTAGTCTGCGTGGACGGCCGTGGCACCGGCGGACGGGGTGCGGACTTTGCCAAATGCACCTACCTCAACCTCGGTGTCAAGGAAGCCCGCGACCAGGTGGAGACTGCCCTCTACATGGGGAAACAGCCCTATGTGGACAAAGACCGCATCGGCATCTGGGGATGGAGCTACGGCGGCTACATGACTATTATGAGTATGAGTGAAGGCACGCCGGTATTCAAGGCGGGAGTAGCCGTTGCCCCGGTTACGGACTGGAACTACTACGATACCGTATATGGCGAACGCTTCATGCGTACCCCCAAAGAAAATGCCGAAGGATACAAAGCCGGTTCCACCTTTACGCGCGCCGACAAGTTGCATGGCAACCTGTTGCTGGTGCACGGCATGGCGGACGACAACGTACACTTCCAAAACTGTGCCGAGTATGCCGAACACCTGGTACAACTGGGCAAGCAGTTCGAAATGCAGGTTTACACCAACCGTAACCACAGCATTTATGGCGGCAATACACGCCTGCACCTGTACACACGATTGACGAATTTCTTCAAGAATAACCTCTAAACAGATTATGGCAGAGAGAGTGCGCAAGCCGGAATGGCTCAAAATAAGCATCGGCGCCAACGAGCGCTATACCGAAACAAAACGTATCGTCGAATCGCATTGCCTGCACACAATTTGCAGCAGTGGGCGCTGTCCCAATATGGGCGAGTGCTGGGGAAAAGGCACCGCCACCTTCATGATCGGGGGCGACATCTGCACCCGCTGCTGCAAGTTCTGCAACACGCAGACCGGCAAGCCGCTTCCTCTGGACATCAATGAACCGACGCACGTGGCAGAGTCCATCGCCCTGATGAAACTCTCCCACGCCGTCATCACCTCGGTAGACCGTGACGACCTGCCCGACCTGGGCGCCTCACACTGGGCACGCACCATCCGCGAAATCAAACGCCTCAACCCCGAAATCACCGTCGAAGTGCTGATACCCGATTTCCAGGGAAGAGCGGAACTCGTGGCGGAAGTCATCGAAGCACAACCGGAAATCATTTCCCACAACATGGAGACAGTACGCCGCATCAGTCCCCTGGTGCGCAGTGCCGCCCGGTATGAAACCAGCCTTGCCGTGCTGCGGCAGATAGCCGAAAGCGGCACTACCACCAAGTCGGGCATCATGGTAGGTCTGGGCGAGACTCCGGCAGAAGTGGAAGAACTGATGGACGACCTGCGCCAAGCCGGTTGCCACATCCTCACCATCGGGCAATATCTGCAACCCACCCATAAGCATTATCCGGTAGCCGAGTACGTCACTCCCGAACAATTTACACGCTACAAAAAGCTTGGATTAGACAAAGGATTCGAGCAAGTAGAAAGCGCTCCGCTGGTACGTTCGTCCTATCACGCGGAAAAACAAGTCCATCTTATACAAAAAAAGGATAAGATAGGAAACATTTAACCCGCTCATTTGTTATTTGTAGAGATAAGAGATAGAAACGACAAAATCGTAATACGGATAATGAATCAGCAAAGAATACTATCGTCGAAATTCAACATGTCATTGGGTTTTATCCCCGTTATCATCTCCATAATATTATGTGAATTCATAACGCAAGACATAGCTATCTACATAGGTGCAGGTATAGGACTATTGTTTAGTATATATTCGATAGGGCGCAAAGGAACCTATATTCCGCAAATCATCCTTTATTGCACTACGGGAATGCTATTGTTGTTGTCTATAACGTCCTTATTCACACCTAACTATTGTCCGACGCCCATGTTGCCGTTTACGCTGGAAATCAGTGCCCTCATTCCCCCGTTTATCATCTATCTGAACCGGAAGAGGTTCTTGAATTATCACGTTTCCCAAACGCAACGCTGTTGCAGACAACTTTTTGCCCAGGGAGCAGAGGCAGCCATTGTTTCTGCACGTGTGATACTGATAATCAGTTTCCTGCACTTTTTAGCTATCTCCTGTGCCATTTTCATCAGCCATCCATTGGGAAGCACTACAGGTTACATCCTGTTCAAAGTGGCACCGCCTGCCGTATTCATACTCGGCATACTGTTCAACCAGTTCGGTATCTCCTACTTCAACACCGTAATGAAGCATACTCTCTTTATACCGATAGTCAATACCAAAGGGGATGTGCTGGGAAAGGTGATGGCAGCAGAAGCCATCGGACGAAAGAACGACTTTATCAATCCGGTTGTCAGAATCGCCGTAGTCTCACACGGCATGCTGTTTCTTCTTCCCCGCCCTCAATGCACCATGCTCGACAAGGGGAAAATGGATCTTCTGATAGAAGGATTCCTGGTATACGGAGAGACGCTGGAACAGGGTGTATACAGAGTACTGCGGCAAACACTCCCTACCGCGCCCCTGGAGAATCTGCACTTCAACTTTATGTACCATTTCGAAAACGAAGTGACAAACCGTCTGGTCTATCTGTTCATACTCGACCTGGACGACGACTCTATCCTGTGCAACAAGGACTTCAAGGGCGGAAAGCTATGGACGTTCCAGCAGATTGAACACAACCTGCAACAGAACTTCTTCAGCAGTTGCCTGGAATATGAATTCGAGCACCTGAAAAGGATTATTTATACAAGAGAAAAATACAAGGAATCTTAGAGAGGTCGGGCGCCTTGCCTTGCCACTCTTTCACGGTTCGGGTTTTGATATATTCCCCCTCACAGGTGATATTCGCTGCAATGCAAAGTTTGGTTTGCGGGCGGCAAGTCTGAAGAATATCTTCCACCATTTTATTATTGCGGTAAGGTGTCTCGATGAATAGCTGGGTTTGCGACTCGTTGTAGACGCGCTGCTCCAGTATTTTCAGTTTCTTGCTGCGCTCCGCCGGCTCTATGGGAAGGTAGCCGTGGAAAGCAAAGCTCTGTCCGTTGAAGCCGGAGCCCATGACGGAGAGAATAATAGAAGAGGGTCCCACCAGGGGGACCACTCTTAAGTTTTTCCGCTGGGCAATGGCTACTACATCCGCTCCCGGGTCCGCCACTGCGGGACAGCCTGCCTCGGAGATGACTCCCATCGAGCAGCCTTCCGCCAACGGTTTCAGATATCCGGAGATATCTTCGGGCGATGTATGCTTGTTCAGCGTATAGAATGTAAGCGCATCGATATCTATTTCCCGGTCCACCTTCTTCAGGAAGCGGCGCGCAGAGCGCACATCCTCTACGATGAAATGGCGGATGCCCAGTATGATCTCCTTATTATAAGAAGGCAATACGGTTTCGATGGGAGTGTCGCCCAGAGTGACGGGTAAAAGATAAAGCGCTGTTTCCATTATCCGTAGATGATGTGTCCGTTTTCGTCCATATACTCATCCAAGCCCTTCTCGTAAGTAGCCATGGCACGAAGGCTCATACCTACGCTGGAGAAACCGCCGTCGTGGAAAAGGTTCTGCATGGTGACTTTGCGGGTGAGGTCGGAGAACATCACGATACAGTAGTCGGCACACTCGTCGGCAGAAGCGTTGCCGAGCGGAGACATACGGTTAGCGAAGTCGAACAGCTTGTCCATACCCTTCACACCGGAACCGGCAGTGGTCATTGTGGGTGACTGGGAGATGGTGTTGACACGTACATGATGTTCGCGGCCGTAGATGTAACCGAAGCTGCGGGCGATAGACTCCAACAGGGCTTTGGCGTCCGCCATATCGTTGTAACCGTAGAACGTACGTTGCGCAGCCACATAACTCAGGGCAAGGATAGAACCATACTCAGAGATGGCATCCAACTTCTTGGCAGCTTGTATCATCTTGTGGAAGGAGACAGCCGATATATCCAGCGTCTTACCCAACATATCATAATCCAGGTCGTCGTAAGTACGTTTCTTGCGCACATTGGGAGACATACCGATAGAATGCAGGACGAAATCTACCTGTCCGCCCAACACTTCCATCGAACGTTTGAATACATTTTCCAGATCTTCTACGCTTGTAGCATCTGCTGCGATAACCTCGCAGTTCAGTTTCCCGGCCAGCGCGGACACTTCGCCCATGCGCACGGCAACCGGTGTATTGGACAAGGTGATCGTTGCACCTTCTTCTACTGCTTTTTCTGCTACTTTCCAGGCAATGGACTGCTCATTCAGAGCACCGAAAATAATGCCTCTTTTTCCTTTCAACAAATTGTAACTCATACCTATATTTAGTAAAATTCGGCTGCAAAGATAGCGCAATTTGTAAGTATAGCCAAATAAGCCCGCTTATTTTTACTTTACAAAGGTATTTCCCATCTTATTTAAAGATAGTATATTTGCAAAAACTAAATGAAGAAAGACAATGAAAAGACTGGTTATATTCGACCTGGACGGGACTTTACTGAATACAATAGCCGACTTGGCACAGAGTACGAACCATGCGCTTGCCGCGCTGGGATATCCTACTCACGAAGAGTCTGCCTACAACTTTATGGTGGGCAACGGCATCAACAAACTTTTTGAACGTGCCCTGCCCGAAGGCGAAAAGACGGAAGAGAACGTACTGCGGGTACGGAAAGAGTTCATCCCCTATTACGATGTGCACAATGCGGACAAAAGCCGCCCTTACCCCGGAATGCCGGAACTTCTGAACCTGCTGCAAGAGGAAGGAATGCAGTTGGCGGTAGCTTCCAACAAATACCAATCGGCTACGGAAAAGCTGATAGCCCATTATTTCCCGAACATCCGCTTTACGGCTGTGCTGGGGCAACGCGAGGGAGTGAACGTGAAGCCCGACCCGGGCATTGTACACGAGATTATAGGTATAGCCAACGTTACCAGGGAAGAAGTGCTTTATGTAGGAGACTCGGGAGTGGATATGCAGACGGCTGCCAATGCGGGAGTCACTGCCTGCGGAGTGACATGGGGATTCCGCCCGCGCACCGAACTGGAAGAGTTCAAGCCCGCCCATATCGTAGAGACGGCAAAAGAAATAGCGGCGATTGCCCGCCGCTATTAAAACTCCGTGAGACTCTGTGCCCTTTGTGGCAAAACTCAGAACAGCTTACGCATCACCCCCTTGTCTCCGACTACGAAATACGTATTCCGGTCAATCAACAGGGCACGGCCGCGTTTCTTCTTACGGTTTTCCTCATTATCCACGTTCACCCCGATAACTTTGGCGTCGTAGAAGGTAGAGATGTCTTTGAAAATGGTATGGCCTACAATGATATGTTCGGCATTGTAGCGCTTCATTATCATCTGCAAAGAGTCCTGCGGCAGCGGATTGTACTTAGGGTCTTTCCTCACCAGCCCGCGATACCATATCGGTCCCGGGTTACCATAGAGGAATGCCGTAAGGGGTGACAAGGCTTTGCGCTCGGCACGGCTCATAAACAGGGCGCGGCTCATTTCCTTATTCACCGTAGGAATATCCAGGTTGCGGTCATAGAACTCCTTTCCCAAACCGGCATGTACGTATAAGTTACGTCCGATAGTCTGCATGGTGTTGCGTGTGCCGAGCCACTTGCCCAGTTCCGTATTCTCACCAAACAATTGGGGATAACGCATATTCAGCCTCTTAGCCAGTTCTTTGTACTTGCCTTTGGTGTAGCGCAAGTCATTGGCCAGTACCATCGGTTCGTGATTGCCCAGCAGGAAAGAGACATGCCCCCCTGCATCGGCAGCTTCCTTCTCCAGTTTATAGAACAACCAGAAGATTTGCGGCACGTCCTTACCCCGGTCGAATATATCGCCGATAACCATCAGGTGGTTCTTGCCGAAACTCCATTGAAGCTGCTTATCGATAATGCCATTGCCTTGCAGCAGACTGATGACGCAGTCGAGTTTACCATGAGGATCGGACATAACAAACACCTTTTCCGGTTGGCGGTATTTCCATTCGGGACGCTTTACGGGATGCAACTTCACATCAAACGGGTAACGCCCTTTGTGGTCGACTACGTGCAGCGTAAAGTCCTTGGGCAGCGACACATAGGTAGTATCTATGATACGTCTCTTCGTATCCACACTTATCACCCGTACCCGACCATCCGGTTCATAAATCACATAAGGGCCGTCCGCCGACAGTTCTTCTTTCTTCTCCTTCTTCTTCTTGCCTTCCGAATCAAAAGTTCCGGCACTAAGGCCGGAACTGATGATTGTTAGAATAAGAGTGACAAGGAGAGATTTCGTAATGCTTGTCTTCATCATCATCTATTTAGTTATTGTTTAATCACCATAAGTAGGATTCTGTACCATATTGGCATTGGAGTTCATTTCCGCCTTAGGAATAGGCAATACTACGCGGTAGTAGTTCCAGTCGAAAGACATACTCTCGTCCACCATCTTCAAGTGTTCGGTTTCCGCAATTTCGGGGAATTTCTTGGTAGACTCTTTACGCACGATGGTCTTGTGATTGCGGATGGCATCGAAGAAGCGGTGTCCTTCGCCGAAGAGTTCCTTGCGGCGTTCCAGCAGTACATCGTCCAGTGTGACGGTCTTGCCTACGACCGTCTTTTCCGGGTTGGCACGATTAACGATGGCATCCAGATACTTCACAGCTTTCGCATTATCACCTACTTTCACGGCAGCCTCGGCAGCAATCAGATAGAGTTCGGACAGACGGAGTACGGGGATGTTGGAGTCCTCGACCGCCTTACCGTTCTGCGGCTGATATTTGGCGATATAAGCCCTCTTTGTCTTGGAGACTACGGTATAAGCCTTGTTACGGACATCGGCGGGGTCTTCCTGCATCAGTTCGTAGAAAGAGCTGGTCAGACAATAGTCATCATACCCGGTCTGCAAGCAGAGATAGGCAAGACTTTCCTTACCTACTCCGTCTACCGTGAGGTTCACCAGTTCGAACAGCACTTCGCCCGGATCGCCAGATGCGAAATCAGTGCCCCAGATGGTGCCGTACTCGTCGTTCGTCCACAGGCGGTATTTGTTCTTCTCTGCTCCGGCAATGGCAGCTTCGGCTGTTGTCAGTGCGTTCTGGTTATCTTCCATGTACAGATAAGCCCGGCTCAGCAGCAACATACCCGCCCACTTATTGATCTTTCCTTTGTTGAACTTCTCGCTCATCAACTCACTACCCTCTTTCAGGTCTTTGATGATGGCAGTATAGCACTGTGCCACCGTGCTACGTGCCGGTTTGTTCTCCGTGTTGGAAACTTCGGTAACGATGGGCACACCCAGGGAAGCACCGTTGTCCTTGGCATAAGGATAGCCGAAGAAGCGGGTAAGGTCGAACAGGGCAAATCCACGGAGAGTCAACGCCTGACCTTTCAGGTCGTTGTAAGTAGCTTTATCATCTTCGCTGATTTCCAGTTCATCTATCTGCGACAGGATGATGTTGCAGTTCTGAATAATCTTATAGGCGTATGACCAATGGCTGCTGGGACCGTTGTCCTTGGTATAGTCCAGCATATAATAGGTGGTGGTGCGCTTTCCGGTCTTGATGGATTGCGCATCGTCGCCGGTCACGTCTCCATAATAAACCATACGTCCGGAGTAATAGTTAGTGCTGCGCATCACATCGTAGATGCCGTTCAAACTATATTCCACATCTTTCAGGTTCTGAATGGCAGAAGTGGTTGGAATCTTGGTGCTCGATTCTACGTCGAGCCAGTCGTTGCCGCAGGAAGTAGTCAGGCTGACCAACATTCCCATTACTATATATTTCAATGCTTTCATAATGTTTCTCTTTTTAATGGGTTAGAAGTTCAAGTTAAGACCAAATGTAACCGTTTTCAACGGGGGAGTTCCCCAACTTGCCGTACCGGCACTTACCGATTCGGGATCGTAGAAGTCGTAGGCAGCCCAAGTCCACAAGTTGTTGGCAGAAGCGTAGAGGCGCAGGCTGTTTATACCCAACGTCTTTGTCCATGCCTTAGGAGCGGTAACACCGAAGGTCAGCGTCTTCAGACGGATGAAGTCCGTGCTGTGCAGGCGGCGGGTAGTGGTGACACCCGTCATGGCTACGGCAGGCTTTTCAATAAATACCTCGTACTTGCTGACGTCTCCCGGCTTCTTCCAGTTGTCGCGGTAGTAAGCAGGAATGTTCAGGGTGAAGTCCTTTCCGCCATGCTCGGTCTTCTGTGCCCAGTTGTCATAGCCGAAGGCACCGAACTGGTAGGAGAACATGAAGCTCAGATCGAACCACTTGTAGCGCAATGTATTGGAGAGTCCGCCGGTCACATTCGGCTCGGCATGCTTCTTCAAAGGAATGGCGTGGGCATCTTTATTGTTCTCCGTTATCTCCTTCACATAGTTTCCGTTGGCATCCTGAGTGTTGGTATAGAACTGCGGTGCACCGGTTTCGGGGTTGATTCCGGCAAACTCTATCATATAGAAAGTACGGTAAGAACTGCCGATCTTATGAATCTGCGTACCGCTGATAATCTGCGTCTGCTCGCCGTCCAGCTTCACAATCTTGTTCTTGTTGTGGGACAGGGTGAAAGTAGTATTCCAGTCGAAGTCCTTTGTAACGATGTTCTTCGAGTTGATTTCCAGTTCCACACCCTGGTTCTTCACTTCACCGATGTTCATCAGGTAAGAGCTGAAGCCGGTAGTCATGGATACAGGGCAGTCCATCAAGAGGTTCTTCGTGGTACGGGTGTAGTATTCCAGCGTGAAGTTCACCCGGTTGAAGATGCCGAAGTCCAGACCGATGTTCAGGTTATAGTTCGTCTCCCATTCCAGGTCGCGGTTCTCTATCTGCGACTGGATGAGTGCCGGGTTCTCCATATATCCGCCGCTCAGGCTGGTCAGGCCCATGTAGCCGTACAAGTCCGAAGGCAGGGTTCCGTTCACACCGTAAGAGGCACGGAGTTTCAGGTCGGTGAGCCAGTTGCCGGTGGGCTTCATGAAGTCTTCCTCGATTACGCGCCATGCGCCGGATACTGACCAGAAGCTACCCCAACGGTTATCGCGGTGCAAACGTGAGCTGCCATCCATACGATAACTTGCTCCCAAATAGTATTTGTGCTTATAGTCGTAGTTCAGACGGCTGATGTAAGACACCATGCGTGTACGACTGGAAGAGCCGCCGAGGCTTTCCAAAGTCTGTCCGTTGGTAATGTCATTCTTGAGCGGAGTCAGGAAGTTGGTGGCATAGCCTGACAAGCCGTCGTTGTATTTAGAGTCAATTTCATATCCCACAAGAGCGTCCAGATGATGATCTCTCTGGATGTCGATCTTATAACTCAACTGGTTAGACCAAACCATCTTATTATATTCGCTGTATGCCTTGCTCATACCGCCGTTGTTCTTCTCACCGTCGGAAGTACGGGAGTCTCTCCATTCCTTACCTTTACTGATGTTGTAGTCGTAGCTCAAAGTGGACTTCAGTTTCAGGTCTTTGATGAATTCGTATTCGGCATACAGGGTATTGAATGCACGGGTCACGTATTCACGCTGATAGTTGTAAGCCTGCGCCAGTACGGGATTTCTTCTTGCCAGTCCAATCAAGTCCTGGTTGTAAGTACCGTCTTCATTGTATACAGGGTCCGAAGGAGTCAGCTTGCTCACGCTGGAGTAGAAAGGAGCAGTATAGCTGGTTCCTTCGCTATATACACTCTGCGTAAGGCTGGTAAACATGGAGTTAACGCCCATCTTCAACTTATCCGTAGCCTGGAAGTCTACGTTCAAGCGGCCGGTGACACGTTCCAGACTGGAAGTCCGTACGATACCCTCTTGTTTGAGGTAAGCCAGTGAAGAGTAATATTTGAACCGATCGGTACCGCCGGACAAAGATGCCTCATAATTGGAATGGCTTCCTTTGCGGAACAAGTAATCGCCCCAATCGGTATAACCGCACCAGGGCACGGGAGCATACTTGTCGATATTCTTGTCGGCATAGGCGATGGCATCCGCTTCCGATTTTCCACCTCTTTCCTGGCCGAGCTTCAATCCGTTATAGATGTATTCGCGTCGTTCCGCTCCGTTCAGTGTGGGGCGGTAGTCCATAGCGAAGTCACTGAACCCCCAGTCAGCTTTCAGGTTAACGACCGCTTTGCCGGTCTTACCTTTCTTGGTAGTAATCAATACCACACCGTTGGCAGCACGCGAACCGTAGAGTGAGGCTGCGGCGGCATCCTTGATGATGGTGATGTTTTCGATATCCGAAGTATTGATGGTAGACATGGCATCCAGTCCGCCATCCGAATCAATGGAGTTGATGGAACCGGAAGTTACCGCCACACCGTCTATAACATACAACGGAGAGTTGGATGCGTTGAACGAACCCATACCGCGGATGCGCAGCGAAGAAGAAGACCCCGGCTGACCGGATGCGGACGTGAACTGCACACCCGTTGCGTTACCTTGCAGCAAGTCCTGGAAGGATACGGAAGGCACGTCGGCTATCTTCTCGTTCTTGACACTGGAAGCCGAACCGGCGTAAGCCGATTTCTTGAATGTACCGTAACCGGTTACGATGACTTCTTCCGTCAGGTTAGCGTCCGGTGCCAGCACCACTTTCACCATTTTGCCTGCTGTGGCTCTCACTTCCTGGCGGGTATATCCTACATACGACACCACCAGCGTAACGGCGGGTTGCTCCACCTGAATGGAGAAGTGTCCGTCGAGGTCGGTTGTCTGACCGTTCGTGGTACCCTTCACCAGGACGTTGGCGCCGATAACGGACTCACCCGTCTCGTCTATCACCGTTCCGGTGACAGTGTATTTCTGTTGTTCCACGGCAGCTACTCCGCGTACTTCGTTCACGGGGCGGATGGCGATGGCGCCGTCCTTTACCGTATAAGCCAGTCCGCTGTTCTTCAGACATTCGTCCAGCACGGCGGCTATCTTTTCATTCTTTACGTTCAGGCTGTGTACCTTCACTTTCCTCACATCGTTTGTGCTGTAGATAAAGGTGAAATCCGTTTGCCGTTGAATTTCCCATAACACGTCGCTTAGTGTAGCGTCTTTTACGTTCACAGTAACCGTTGTTTGGGCAAATGCCGTGTTGGCAGCCTGCACAAAACCAATCATCATGAAGCTGAAGAACAGGAATGTAATCCACATACGTTTACTACCTTCCCATGAGCTGGTGTAGTTCTGTTTCTTAGTCATACTTACTTAAATTATTAATGGTTAGTTATAGAATGTTATTGTCTTACCGTTGATCTTGAAGTGTATGTTCTCCGTAGCTTCCAGCAACTCCAGGAAGGGAGTGATACTTTCGTAACGGTTCACGTTGCAGCCGAAGCGCTTGTTCTTGAGGCTGGCGTCGGCATATTTCACTTCGATGTCATACCACCGTGAGAGGGTTTTCATGATATCTTCCAGGCGTTGGTCTTTGAAGTTGATTTTCCCTCTGACCCACGAGGTATAGAAAGCGGTGTCCACCGTGCGCACGTGCAGGTCGCTGCTGCCGGGTGCCAGCGAGGCTTGCTGCGAAGGTTTCAGCACCAGGCTGTTGCCCTGTCCGGCATCTACCCGCACCGAACCGCTTACGAGGGTAGCCTGGTACTCTTCGTCGGGATAGGCGGAAACGTTGAAGGTGGTTCCCAGCACTTCTACCTGCACGCCTTGGGTATGCACGATGAAAGGCTGCCCGGTCTTGCTGACTTCAAAGTAGGCTTCGCCCACCAGTTCCACTTCGCGCTTGTCGGCTCCGAAGGTGACGGGGAAACGCAGGCTGCTCATCGAGTTGAGGTGCACTTTGGTGCCGTCGTTCAGTACCAGGGCGTATTCTCCGCCTTGCGGAATCTCCACCTTATTATATATAGGGGTAGTTTGTGCTGCCAGCATTTGTGCCGAGCGATAGCTCAAAGTCGTAGAGTCTACCTGTATCTGCTTCTCTGCCAAGCGTGCCTGTTCTTCGGAGACTTCCGTATCCAGATAGACCGTTTCGCCGTTGTCCAGTGTCAGGATGGCTTTGGCGCTGCCGGGCAATATCTGTTGTTCGGCCAGCAGCAGGGCGTTGTCCGTCATTTGGGCTTCGGGAACATTCAGAAGTGCAAAGACCAATATCATACCCGGCAGGATGATGGTGGCTGCGTATTGCAGCACCTTCATATACCGCTTTCTGAAAGACATTCTTTTGATGCGCTTCTCCACACCTTTCCATCCGGCATTCACGTCATAGTCTGCCCGGCGGGCTTCGTGACGCACAAGGTTCTCTTCACTGCAAATCTTCTGAAAGAGTTGCTCGTGACTCTTATCCTCATTGCGCCAGGCATCCAGACAAATGCTTTCATCCTGCGTAATCTCACCGGATAAATACGCGGCTATGAGACGGGCAATATCGAAATCTTTTCTTATCATATTTTGGCTTGTTTTTATCTATCTTTAGTAATAATACAGTTCAGAATGAAAATAGGGTGAGTATATAGGGAAATATTTTTTAAAATATATAAAGAAAGTATACAGAGTGGGTGTTCCCATGCCTCTACAAGCACGGGGAGACAGCATTTATCTCTTTGCAATCAGATAGAATATATACGGAGACAAAAGGATACGGTATCCGGCATTTCGCTGTCACACCCACTTCCGCAAAGGGGAGTAAATAGAAAATTCCTGCATAAAGTAGGGAATAGATATACAGATATAATGAATAATATGCAGACAATATACGGTTTTCGGGCACAGATGGTATGTTTTGCCGGAATAGACGGTGTGTTTTGGGTGAATAGATGGTATGTTTTGCACCGAAAGACTATATGTTCGGCACCGAGGAACTATATGTTTCCCACCGGGGAACTATAGATTCGGCACCGGGGAACTATAGATGGAGCAAAAAGGGATGGTATGCTGCGCTACTTGGGACAAGTAGATTGGCTGCGCCCAAGTAGCGGATTGACTGCATACAAAGAATACATCGCACAGAAAGACGGGATACAACACAAATATCCGGCAATACGATTCCAATCCCGCCGAATACCGTTCATGCTGCAAACACGCCAACGCACGAGAATCGTTTCTTTCTCTTCCACCCGCCCTCTGCGCAGGAACGCGGCGCGCTGCCGCATTTAAAAATACAATTTGTCATTTTGCCACATCGGGAAGGAAAGGTTGCCTTCACTCCCCGGCGTCTTCGTTGAACTTCTGCATATACTCCTTCGGCGCCATGCCGAACTGCTCCTTGAAGGAATTGGAGAAGTGGGACAGGTTGCTGAAACCTACGGAATAGGCAATATCCGATATATTCATCTTCTTGTTGTTCTGCAGCAACTTGGCGGCTTGCTGTATGCGGATGTTGCGGATAAAGTCGCGGGTACTGAGGTTGGTCAGTTCCTTGAGCTTGCGGTAGAGGTGCACCCGGCTCAGTCCGACGCTCCTTGCCAGCATCTCCACGTCCAGTGTCGGTTCCGACAGATTGTCGTTGATGACCTTCATCACCTTTTCCAGCAAGATTTCGTCGGCAGGCTTTATGTTCAGCACTTCCTGTTTCTCTTCCTGCTGCTGCATGCCGCTGAACTTATTCTTCAGCAGCTTGCGGTTATTGATAAGGTTGGCGACGGTCTTTTTCAGTATTTCTACGTTGAACGGCTTCACCAGATAGGCGTCCGCTCCCGTGTCCATGCCCTCGGCATAGTCTTCCGGCTTGCCTTTGGCGGTGAGCAGAATCACCGGGATATGGTTGATACTTGCATTCTGCTTTATCTTGCGGCACAGGGTAATGCCGTCCATCTCGGGCATCATGACATCGCTCAGCACCAGGTCGGGCATGCCTGAGAGGATGGCTTTGAAGGCTTCTTTGCCGTTGTTGCACACCGTAATCCGGTACAGTTCGCCCAACTGCTGCTCCAGATAGCTCTGTATCTCCTTTTCATCTTCCACAATGAGCAGGTGGAATTTGGTCTTGGGCTTGGGCTGCGCCTCTTTTCCCGGTTCTTCGTTCGCCTCGAACTCCAGTTGCTCCTTGATGTGCAGCGGATAGGGCGATGCTTCCACGCCTGCCGGATTCTCCATTTCGCCGGGCTGCAAGTGCGAAGCGCCCAGCGGGATGCGGACAATGAAGCGGCTTCCGGAATGATCCGTACAATTCTCGGCGGTGATGGTGCCGTGGTGAAGGCGCACCAGCGAGTGCGTCAGGTGCAGACCGATCCCCGTTCCCAGGTTGCTGTATGCCGAACCGTTGTTTATCTGGTAGAAACGCTCGAAGATGCGTTCTATCTTGTCCTCTTCCAAGCCGATGCCGGTGTCCTCTATCACTACCTCAAAGTAGTCCCTTAAGGGCGTATCGGTATCGCCATGCCCCCGGCGCAGCGTGAGGGTGATTGCTCCGCCTTCGGGCGTGTATTTGAAGGCGTTGGACAGAAGGTTCATCAAGACCTTGTCGAAGTTGTTCAGGTCTACCCACGCCTTCAGCGAGGTGTCCTCGTGGACGAAGGTGAAGCGGATGTTCTTATGCTTCGCCACGTAGTCGAAGGTCAGCGCCAGGTCGTCGATAAAGCCTACGATGTCCGTCTCCCTGAACTTCAGGAACATCTGCCCCTTGTCTATCTTCCGCATATCCATCAGCTGGTTCACCAGCCGGAGAATGCGCTGGGAGTTGCGGTAAATCATCATATAGGTCTTGTTCAGTTCCGGAGTCAGGTTCTCCGAAAGCAGCTTCTCTATCGGGTTGATGATGAGCGTCATCGGGGTGCGTATCTCGTGGGAGATGTTAATGAAGAATTGCAGCTTGGCTTCGTTGATTTCTTCCTGGTGCTTGTGCTCCAGCATCTCCCGGCGGTGGCGGATGCGGTTGAGAAGATAAGTGATGACACCCAGCACCAACAACAGAAACAGGACGGAGTAGGCGCCGTATGCCCAGCCGGACAGGTACCAGGGCGGGCGGACGATGATGGTGATGGTTCGTATGTCCGACTGGCTGCCGCGCTCGGCAACGCATACCTGGAAGGTGTACTTGCCATGACGCAGTTTGTTGTAGGTGACGCGGTTGTTTCCCGGTTCGGTGGTCTGCCACTCGTCGCCCAGTTCGATGATGCGGTACTGGTACTTTATCTGTTGCGGGTTGTCGTACCTCAGCGTGGAGAAAACAATGCTGAACGTGTTGTCCTGATGGCTGAGGCGGAAGACGTCGGCATCGATTACGGCGGTGGAGATGATGGGCTTACCGTCCGACAGGGTGTTCTTGTTCACCGGCTGGTTGAATACCCAGAAGTCGGTGATATAAACATCGTCCTTCCGGGGATATTCTATGATTTGCTCCGGCACGAAGTGGGTGATTCCGTCGCTTCCGCCCAGGTAGATGCGCCCGTCGGCATCCTGGAAGAAGGCGCCGTGGGTGAACTCGTTGCCTTGCAGCCCGTCGCCCACGAAGTAGTTGACGAAACGCCGGTTCTCACGGTCGAACTTGCTGATGCCGTTGTAGGTGCTCACCCAAATGTTGTGGTTGCGGTCTTCGGCAATGGAGCAGATGATGTTGTTGGGCAGTCCGTCTTGCATGGTGTAGCTCTTCACTTCGCGGGTTTGCCTGTCTATGCGGTAGAGTCCGCTGGACATACCTGCCCAGATGTTGCCCTCGCTGTCTTCGAGGAAGCTGTAGCCCACGCTTTCGGGGGTTATCGGCTCCATCTTGTGGAAAGTGTTCTGCTGCGGGTCGTAGCAGGAGATGCCCTGGTAGCCGCCTATCCATATCATGCCTTCGCGGTCGCAGAGGAGCACGTTCACCCAGTTGTTGCTGCGGTCTTCGTCCGCCGAGCCTTTGTCCTCTTCGTGGGTAACGTTGTATTGGCGGACTTCCTTGGTGTCCAGATTATAGGTATAGATTCCGCTTCCCAGGGTGGCGATATAGAGGTTGCGGTGCTTGTCCTCGATGATGTTCATTATCTTCTCGTGCATCAGCTGGGGGATGTAGGTACATCGGCCCGTTTCGCGGTGCAGGATGGCGAGTCCACGGGCGTATGTCCCCAGCCAAATGTTGCGGTCGGAGTCCTGGAACAAGCTCGTGATGGTGTTTGCCACCGAACCGGACGCGTCTCCGGGGCGATAGTGGCGGACGGTTTTGTAGAGAGTGTCCAGTTCGAAAACGCCTTCGTTGTCCGCCCCCACCCATAGATGGTTGTCGGCATCCTTAAAGACGGACATGATGCAACCGGTACCGATGGGATTGTTGTAGAGCAGTTTGTGCCCGATGTACTCGAAGCGTTCCTTGCGCGCCGGCAGAAAGACAATGCCTTTCTGGAAGATGCCCAGCCAGAGGTTCTTGTCCCTGTCCTGAAGGATGCTGTGTATCTTTCCGGTGCTCAGGTCGAAGGGGGCGGCGTCTATCGGGAAGTCCTCAATCTGCCGTGTCTTAGGGTTGTAGGTCTTGACGCCTTTTCCGTCCGTACCTATCAGCAGCCGTCCGTCGATGAAGGCAAGCTGCTTGATGGGTAAGTTCTGTATGCTGCCGTAGGGCACGGGGATGAAGCGCTGCTTCTCTCTGTCGTATAGGCACAGGCCGCGGGTCAGGGTACCGACGAAGAGGTTTCCCTCGTCATCTTCTTCCATCGCCGATATGTTGTTTTCCGGAATGTCGGGATAGCGGAAGCGCTGTATCTCCCCGGTCTTCAGGTGGTAGCAGACTATTCCCTGCGTCTCCGACGGGAACCAGAGATCTCCCAGCGTATCTTCAAAAATAGCGTTGATGGTCGATAGCTCCAACTTCCGGTTCATGCCTTCGATGGGTTCCATCAGCTTGCGGGCAAGGTTCATGCGGAAGATGGTGTCGCCGGTGGTGGTTCCCCATACTTCACCGTTGCGCAGTTCCTTAAGGCTGGTGACGTGAACCGTACCTTCCCTGCCCTTCATCCTTATCAGTTCAAAGTCGTCCGTCTCGGGATGATAGAGCATCAGTCCACGAAGGCATCTGATCCATAAGTTCTGGTAACTGTCCTCAAAGATGGCGCGCACGTGGTTGTTGACGAGCGAAGTGGAGTCGGTGTCAATGTGCTTATAGTGGGTGAAGTGCGTTCCGTCGAACTTGTTCAGTCCGAACTCGGTGGAAGTCCAGATGAATCCCCGATGATCCTGAAAAAGCTGGTTAATGAGGCTGCTGCTGAGTTGCCCGTTGGCGGAATAATAAGTCCCGGTCTGGCACAGGCTCCGGCATGGAACCAGCAGAAATAGCAGTATCGCAAGGATATGCCTGTACGTTTTTAGATTCATAGCATTACATTTAGCGTAGAAGACTTTGCAAACTTACACAAAAAACAGGAGATTCACAAGCCTGCCCGGATAGTCTGATATTTGTAACAATCTATCATTCAGCACCCCTCTGAGCGGTATATGTAACGACAGCATAAGGTTTTGTAACGTAGGGAAAGGTAATGTACTCTTCATGTTATATTTGTGTAACCTCTCTGCAGTCCCTATTTCTTCCAATAAACTACATTTGCAATGTCCAACTGAGGGATTGCGCTCCGTGTGCGATAACGGATATAATTGTTTAACCTTTAAATAGAATAATATGAAGACATGAAGAGAACTCGTTTCACTTATTTATCTGACTTAAATCAAGAAATTGTATAACTAACTTAATGAATGGTTTTATGAAAAACACCAATTATTACATGAAGCCCCTGGGGCTACTATTTTTGTTGTGCCTGATACCATTGTTCGCATTCTCACAGAACATTACGGTGAAGGGCATAGTAAAAGACGCTACCGGCGAACCGGTAATCGGTGCCAGCGTCATTGAAAAAGGTACTACCAATGGTATTACCAGCGACATCGACGGTAACTTTACCCTCACCACTCCCCGGAATGCTACCTTGGTCATCTCCTTTGTGGGCTATCAGAGCCAGGAAATAGCGTTGAACGGACGTACTTTCCTCACCGTTACCCTGCAGGACGATACGAAACTGCTGGACGAAGTAGTCGTTATCGGTTACGGTACGCAACGTAAAGAAGCGGTGACCGGTTCGGTAGCTTCCATGCGTGGCGACGAACTCCGGGCCATACAGACCGGTAACGTGACGAACGCCCTGCAGAACCGCGTGGCAGGTGTGGAAATGACGCAAACGTCATCCAAACCGGGTGCCGGATTGCAGATCCGTATTCGCGGTACGCGCTCGTTGAGCGCCAGCAACGACCCGCTGGTGGTACTCGACGGTATTCCTTTCGCTGGTTCCATCAGCGACATCGACCCCAACAGTATCAAGAGCCTCGACATCCTGAAGGATGCCTCGGCAACTGCCATCTACGGTTCGCGTGGTGCCAACGGCGTTATCCTGATAACGACTCTCCGCGGAAGCAAGGGACAGAAGCCGCAGGTAACTTATAGCGGTTACTACGGATTCAAGAACGCCATCAAGTTCCCGATGATGAACGGCGAACAGTTCGTGAAACTGCGTGCTGAAGCTGCCAGAACCATCAAGGAACTGGGGCTTACTACCGCTCCGGTAACCAACTCCGTAGACGAATCGGACGACGTGAACACCGACTGACAGGATATGATGTACCGCACCGGTATCATCACCAACCACGACGTCAATGTAACCAAAGGTTCGGAAGACGGTAACTATGCCTTCGGTGCAAGTTACTACCTCGACCAGTCTCCCCTGCCCACCCAGCAATACAGCCGTATCGCACTGCGCGCCTCTATCGACCAGAATGTAGGCAAGTATGTAAAGGTAGGATTGACTTCCAACAACAACTACAGCAAAACGCAAGGTAACCAACTGAACACGGGTGATGTGATTTCCACTTCTCCTATCGCCAATCCTTATAATGAGGACGGCACTCTGAAAAGAGCCGTAAAGGTGGGTGCTGCCGAAACTTATCCGGTTTGGACCAAGAAGACACTGGAAGACGCCGACGAAAAGTGGCTGAGCGAAGAAAAGGCTTTTGCTTCTTACAACAGCCTTTACGGTGAAATCAGCGCTCCGTGGATAGAAGGTTTGAAGTACCGCATCAACATCGGTCTGAATGCCCGCTTGACTACAGGCGGCAGCTTTACGGGAATCGGCGTGAACAACACCAGCGACGCCCATGCACCGTCGTCCGCTTCCATCAGCAACGGACTGACCACCAACTGGACTGTGGAGAACATGATTACCTACGACCGCACCTTTGCCGAAAAGCACAACATCAATGTGGTAGGCTTGTACTCTGCCGAAGAAACCCGTTCCAACCGTTCGGGCGTTTCTGCAAGAGATTTCCCGGCAGACCACTTCCAATACTACGATCTGTCGAAAGCAGAAGGTGAAATCATCCTCAACCCGGGCAGCCAGGGCTATGCAAAGAGCGGCTTGATGTCATGGATGGGACGTGCAATGTACTCCTATGATGACAGATACATGGCAAGCGTAACGTTCCGTGCCGATGCTTCTTCACGCCTGGCAAAAGGACACCAATGGCATACATATCCTGCCGTATCAGCCGGTTGGAACATTCATAAGGAAGCCTTTATGGAAGGCATCACATGGCTCGACCAGTTGAAAGTACGCGTAGGTTACGGTGAAACGTCCAACCAGGCGGTTGATCCTTATAAGACACTCGGTTTGCTGGGTACGCGCCTCTACAACTACGGCGACCTCTACCAGACCGGTTATGTACTGTCCGAGCTGCCCAATCCGAAACTGGGATGGGAGTACACTACTACCTGGAACTACGGTGTCAACTTCTCACTGTTCAACAACAGACTGAGCGGTTCATTCGAATACTATACCCAACACACCAAAGATATTCTGCTGCAGGTGAATCTGCCCAGTACTTCCGGTGTAGGCTCTTATATGGCAAACATCGGAGAGACTGAGAACAAAGGTTTCGAAATCTCTTTGAACGGTGTGATACTGGACAACCTGAACGGATGGACCTGGGAAGCAGGTGTCAACCTCTACCATAACAAGAATAAATTGGTGAACCTCGCCTCAGGCCAAGATCAGGACGAAGGTAACTGGTGGTTCAAAGGAAAGTCCATCAACGTAATTTACGATTACGAAAAGATAGGTCTCTGGCAAGCCGGCGAAGAAGAAATAATGAAGATTCTGGAACCGGACGGCAACATCGGTATGATCAAGGTGAAGTACAACGGAGACTATGACGCAAACGGAAAGCCCGTCAGAGCCATTGACTCGAACGACCGCCAGGTCATCGAAATGGATCCCAAGTTCCAGGGCGGTTTCAATACCCGCGTAGCTTACAAGGGCATCGACCTTTCAATCGTAGGCGGTTTCCAACATGGCGGTAAGCTGGTATCTACACTCTATGGTGGTTCCAGTTACCTCAACCTCTTGACCGGACGCCGTAATAACGTGGATGTGGATTACTGGACTCCCGAGCATCCCAATGCCAAGTATCCGAGACCGGGCGGAATCACCAACAACGATAATCCGAAGTACGCCAACAGTATGGCTATCTTCTCCGGCTCATACATGAAGATCCGTAACATCACGCTGGGTTACAATGTTCCGAAAGGATTCCTGAACCAGTTCGGCCTTGCCAGCCTGAGAGTTTACGCCACTGTACAGAACCCGTTCGTATTCTTCTCGCCCTACAACGACGAGACAGGACTCGATCCCGAACCGAACTCCCGCTATAACGAGAACCAGGCAGTTACCACTTCCCAATATGCCAACAAGGGAATGGCACTGGTAGCTTACAATACACCGGCTACACGTAACTTCCTGTTCGGTCTTAATATATCATTCTAACCCTTTAAAAGATTAAGATATGAAAAGTATATATACAAAATTTATCCTGGGAACCATGATCATCTCATCCTTCCTCACAGGATGTTCTGATATCTTGGATGAGCAGCCCCGCAACATCTACGAGCCCGGTTTCTTTGAAACCGAACAGGGCGTAATCGGTGGTCTGACAGGACTGTACACCAGCCTGCGCAGGGTTTACGGACAACCCTACTACTATAATGCCTGCGAAACCGGTACGGACGAGTACACCTTCGGTTCGCAAGGTGATGCCAACTTCCAGAATGCCGACCTGAGCGTTCAGGGCAAGATACCCGATGCAGCAACCAGCCGCTTCGACGTAATATGGAACGTGGCTTACTCTGCCATCAACAATGCCAGCGCCATCATCGACAACGGTACAAAGGCGGAGATGCCTGTGGCACTTACCGCTGAGGCACGCTTCTTCCGCGCCTTCTACTACTTCCAGCTGGTACAAGCCTTCGGCGGCGTACCCCTGGACCTGGGTGGCGGTGAATTGGCAGCCAACACCTCACCGACGCGCGTTTCGACCCGTAATACGGTGCCCGAAGTTTACACAAAAGGTATTTTCCCCGACCTGATTACCGCCGTAGCCGACCTGCCCGAAACACCCCGTGTGACCGGTGCAGTGACCAAGAACACGGCACGTCTGGTACTTGCCAAAGCATACCTTACTTACGGCTGGTGGCTGGAAAACCCGAATGACATTCCTACCTATCCCGCCTGCGACCGCAACGATCCCGACGGAAAGGACAAAGCATGGTACTTCCAACAGGCATACGACGTATCAATGACGGGTATCAACAACCCCGGCGTTTATGGCCTGCAACCTACCTTCTACGATGTACACGAGTTCCTGCAAGACCGCAACAAGGAAATCATGTTCTATGCCGACCATACCGAAGAAAGTGCAGCCAACAGTGAAAGTAACGTAACCGGATGGGATGGCGCTCCGAGCGGAGACACTTCCGCGCAGAACCAGGCCGTATGGATGGTAACATGGTACTTCCAGCAAGTAATGAGCAGTACTTCATCAAGCTCATGGGACATCAAGTGCCCGTTCTTCCGTACCGTAAAGGCAGGACAGACGTTCAGCCGTATGTGGAGCCGTATGGCACCCCCTATCGATGTATTCGAAAAGGCATTCGCCGAAAAGACGGTCGACTCCCGTTTCGACGGAACCTTCTCGGTGGTTTATCCGGCTACGTATCAATTTGAGAACGGTGGCCCGTCAGTTATGTACAATGCCCACTATATGCCGATATATCCGGGTGATCCTGCTTTGACCTTCTTACCCGAAGATCCGGGAAACATCGATTACAGCAATAAGCCTTTCAACAGCGCCATGGGACTGGGTGTTCTGCCGGACCGTGCCGACTATGTAGTGCCTTTGACCAAGATCTCACGTACCGTATTCCCGGGACTCTGGAAACTGGGTGTAGCCCGCAAGGGAACCGACTATAACGATGATAAGGTAGCAAGTACCCGTCCGTTCAACATCCTGAAGTACTCCGAGTTCTATTTCATCGCCGCCGAAGCAGCCGTGAAGGGAGCTACCGGCAGCATGGATGCCAGAAGCCTGATAAACGTAATCCGCGCCCGTGCCGGCAAGTGGAAGTTCAGCGTAGCCGAGAACAAGGAGAAGGTACAGGACAACAGCGCTGCCATGGTAGCCGCCACTCCTGCTACGATCGACATCGACTACATCCTGATGGAACGCAGCCGTGAGTATTACGGTGACGGTTTCCGTTGGTTCGACCTGGCCCGTACCCAGAAGTGGGAAGAGTTTGCAAGCACCTACAAGGTAAGCCCGAATGTGGGTGAAGCACCCACCGTAGTACAACGCTACATTGAGAAGTATATGTATCTGCGCCCCATCCCCACAAGCCAGTTGGACAGACTGGAAGGTGACGAGGCTTACAAGAAGAATTTCCAAAACCCGGGATACAATTAATCAATTCCCGTCAGTTTTCAATTTGTTAGCATAGTAAAGCCGCAGGCAAGGCATTGAGTTATTGCCTGCGGCTTCTTTTATGATAAGTCGATAAACAAGATGAAAGGGCGTGTTGCAAGCAGAGAAGGCGGTTGTTTAGATAAACAGGAGAATACAATAATAATAATCAGTGAGGTATTTGCGTAGTTTCTTGTAGGCTGTCTTTTTGAGCGTATGCACGGTTTCGGTAGAGATATTAAGATGCTCGGCTATTTCGGGATTCTTTTTCCCTTCTAAGGCAAGTTGCATGATGGCCCTCATTTGCCCGGGCAGTTTCTGGATGGCATCCGATAGTATCCTGAAGGTTTCTTCCTCTACCACGGTATCGTGAAAGAAGTCATCCGCTTTCTTCGCCATCACCTTCTGTTCGTATTCACGGGCCACCTTTGAGTGTTCGAGTTCGTTCAGGGCGCGATTGCGCACGGCGGTATAAAGGAAGGCTTTCACCTGGTGCAAATAGAAGAAGTCATCTTTTATCTGCCACAGCTTGGCAAATACATCCTGCACGATGTCTGCCGACATATCCGTATCTTCCATGTACTGGAAGGCAAATGAGCAGAGCGTCGCATAATATTTATTGAAAATATTGTGGAACTCCTGTTCATCCAACCGGATACTTACGACGGAATAAGATTCATCTTTTATCAGAGTCAGTGCCATAAATTGTAATTGCGGGTGCTAATATAGTTAAAATCTATAGAATAAAACACTATATTTGTGATAAATACATTAATATCGATATATGATGGATACAATGAGAAACGCAATGAGTAAGATGACCAATTACCGGTGGACTATTTGCGCCATGCTATTTTTCGCTACAACAGTTAATTACCTCGACCGCCAGGTGCTCTCCCTTACCTGGAAAGACTTTATCGCGCCCGAGTTCCACTGGACCGATAATGACTACGGTACCATCACTTCCATATTCTCCATTATATATGCGTTCAGCATGTTGTTTGCCGGTCGCTTCATCGACTGGATGGGTACCAAGAAAGGCTACTTATGGTCTATCGGAGTATGGTCGGCGGGTGCCTGCCTGCATGCAGCCTGCGGATATGCCACCGAGTTGTGGGTGGGAGTGGGAAGCTCCGATGCCCTGATTGCCGTAGAAACCGGTTCGGTGATGGCAGTCACCATCGCTACCGTGAGCGTATACTTCTTCCTCGCCGCCCGCTTCATACTGGCACTGGGCGAAGCCGGTAACTTCCCGGCTGCCATTAAGGTAACCGCCGAATACTTCCCGAAGAAAGACCGCGCCTATGCCACCAGTATCTTCAATGCCGGCGCCACGGTGGGTGCGCTTGCCGCTCCTGTTACCATCCCCCTGCTTGCCCGGTACTTCAAGGAGATCGGCATCGGCAACGGTTGGGAAATGTCTTTTATCGTGATCGGCGCACTCGGCTTTATCTGGATGGGGTTGTGGGTTTTCCTGTATACCGAGCCACGCAAGAGCAAGCACGTGAACGAGGCGGAACTGGAATATATAGAACAGGACAAGTACGAAGCCGGTGCCGTAACCGTCCCCGAGGGCAAGGAAGAAAAGAAGCTGAGTTTCCTGCAATGCTTCTGCTACAAGCAGACGTGGGCTTTTGCATCCGGCAAGTTCATGACGGACGGCGTATGGTGGTTCTTCCTGTTCTGGACGCCTGCCTACATCAGTGATGTTTACGGGTTCTCTTCGGACAGCCCCACGGCGATGTTGCTGATCTTTGTGCTTTATGCCATCACCATGTTGTCCATCTACGGCGGCAAGCTGCCGAGTATTATCATCAGCAGAACCGGGATGAATCCGTATGCGGCGCGTATGCGTGCCATGCTGATATTTGCTTTCTTCCCGTTGCTGGCATTGTTCGCGCAGCCTTTGGGCAATTATTCCTATTGGTTTCCGGTGGTCATCATCGGTATTGCCGGTGCCGCACACCAGGCGTGGTCGGCAAACATATTCTCTACGGTAAGCGATATGTTCCCCAAGACGGCGATTGCCACGGTTACGGGCATCGGCGGTATGGCGGGCGGTATAGGTTCCTACATCATCAACAAAGGTTCCGGTATGCTGTTTTCCTATGCGGCGGGTACTACCATGGCCAACGGCACGGAAGTGGAAATGACGAAAGACTTGCTGAAACATGGAGCACAATATGTACGCCCGGCAATGGAATTCATGGGATTCTCCGGTAAGCCTGCCGGCTACTTCATCATCTTCTGCATCTGCGCAGTGGCGTATCTGATAGGTTGGGTTATCATGAAGACATTGGTTCCTAAATATAAGCCGATTGTACTGGATTAAACAAGAAAAAGGAGATAGCCGGCGGTTATCTCCTTTTTTCTTTTCACCATTCGGTAGGGCGGTAACTTACTATCTTCTTTCGTTCAGCATCTTCGCCGAAGGGCGCTCGTGGTTGTGGATGGGGAGCTTTACTTGCTTCAGGTCGTCCAACTCATGGATGGGGCGCTCTATATCGGCGGGAATGGGCAGGCCGGAGAACTCCTGGAAGTAGAGCAGGCAGGCATCTTTCCACCATACGGCATCGCGGGCTTGTATCTTGAGACGGGACTGTACTGACCGGAAGCGCTCGGCGTCAATGTAGGGTTCCGCCTGATCCCATATCTGCTGGAAGCGGCGCACTTGCTGCACGCCGTGGTCGTAGCGATAGCAAAGTTCGTCCCAAAGGGTGCGCCCGTTTTGCAGCTTGTGCTGCCAGGGGGCGTGGTGGAACCATAGGAGATACTCATCGGGGCAAGTCGCAATGTCGTCGTAGAGGCGGCAGAGGGCATCGGGATATTGCGCCGTGCCGTTGCTGCCCGTGTGGGTACGGTCGAAGCCGATGCCCGCCTTATCTGCCTTATGATAGTAAGAGGGCATCCAGTCGGGACGCGCACCGGGGACGTCGCACCAGGGTTCGGGGCCGTAGTGGTGTCCCCAGGCAAAGATGTGGTGCAGGCCGAGGGGCATCATGTAGTCTACCACGGCTTCGCGGCTATCCACCATCATCTGCTTCAAGTCAGGAAGCGAAGCCCCGAAAGTCTGCTTCAGCCATTCATCCGCTATCTCTTCGGAAGAGAGGGACGGGTTCCATGCCAGGCGTCCGAAGGCATACCAGTTGGATTGTGCAAAGTGATGCCCACACCAGTTGGTATCGGTGCCGATATTGGCAACGCCTGCCATAGCTTTCAGCCCGGCGGGGGGCACGAAGCCGAAGAACTCCTTCCACATGGGAGCCAGGAAGGCAAGGTGGTTGGAGAAGCCGAGGTACTCTTGCGTGATTTGGAACTCTACCATCTGTGCCGTACGGGGCATGGCGCCGAAAAGCGGGCTGTAGGGTTCGCGCGGCTGGAAGTCCACCGGGCCGTTCTTTATCTGTATGATGACGTTGTCGCGGAACTGTCCGTCCAGCGGCTGGAATTCCAGGTATGCCTGCTTGGCGCGGTCGGCATCGGTGGGACTGTAGACGAAGGCGCGCCACATGACGATGCCATCGTAGGGCTTCAACGCGTCCGCCAGCATATTGGCGCCCTGGGCGTGGGTGCGGCCGAAATCGCAGGGGCCGGGCTGACCTTCGGAGTTGGCTTTCACCAGGAAGCCGCCGAAGTCGGGGATGAGGCGGTAGATTTCTTTGATCCGCTGCCGCCACCAGGCGATGACGTCACGGTCCAGCGGGTCCGCCGTGGGCAGTCCGCCCAGCTGCATGGGCGAGGCGAAGTTGATGGAGAGATAGGTGCGGATGCCGTAAGGACGGAAGACGTCCGCCAGCGCCCGCACCTTCTGCAGGTATTCGTCAGAGAGAATTTGAGAAGAAGCATTGACGTTGTTCACCACCGTGCCGTTGATGCCGATGGATGCGTTGGCACGGGCATACTCGGCATAGCGGGGGGAGAGGGTGGCGGGCAGGGCGTCCCAGTCCCACAAGGACTGTCCGGCATAGCCGCGCTCCACGCTGCGGTCCAGGTTGTCCCAGTGGTTGAGGATGCGCAGGTCGTAGGCGGGGCGCTCTTTAATATCAAGTTTCGAGAGGTCGGCACCGGTATCTTGCAAGCGAAGCAGGTGGAAGGCTCCGTAAAGCAGTCCGCGCTCGCCGGCAGAGGTGATGGTGGGACGGCCTTGCCCGTCGGTGCGGATGGTGTAGCCTTCCGGGCCCAGGGCACGCGAGTCTTTGCCGCGTTGCAGGTTCAGGGTTACGGGCGCACCCTTCCAGCCCCGTTGCAGCTGGGCACGGGCGACGTCGAGTACGGGCGACTGGCGGTTACAGGTTACGGTGGCATCGGCGTCCAGAGAATGGCGGAGCCACAGGCGGCTACCGTCTTCGGCCAGGGCGGGACGCAAGAGGCAGAGGGCAAGGAGCAAGAGAACGAGTTTCTTCATCTTCATCGGGTTTATGAGTATTCAAATCGGGTGTTATCGGTCCTCGGACCGGGTGTTATCAGTCTTCAAAAGGATAGCGTATCCCCCACTCCCGGCGCAGGCCGTCCATAAGGCGCATGATGCGCAGGGTTTCGGCGTGGGGCATGTAGGGAGATTCCAGCCAGCCGTTCTTCAGCGCTTCGACGGAAGCATATACCTGGTATTCGTAGCCGGTGATTTGCGGCGGGCAGTCGTAGACGGCAACGGTCCGGTAGTCTTCCGTCACCACCGTTACCCGTTGCGGGTTGTTGATGTTCTCCACAATCAGGTGGCCGCGGTCGCCGGAGACGATGCCCTGGCGGTCGGTCATGCTGAGCATGGTGCTGTGCAGCACTGCCATCCGGCCGTCATCGAAGGTCAGGGTGATGCTGTTCTGCGCATCCACGCCGGTGGCGGTCTTGACACAGGTCGAGGTAATCTTCTCTATCTGCGTGCCGAAGACCATAGAGGCGAAGTTCAGCGCGTAGACGCCCAGGTCGAGGAGCGCACCGCCGGCGAGTGCCGGCTGCATCAGCCGCTCACGGTTGCCGATGGGATAGCCCAGGTTGGCGGACAGGGTCATGGGACGGCCGATGGCGCCGTCGGCAATGAGCTTGTTGATGGTCTGGGACAGCGGCATATAGCGCGTCCAGATGGCTTCGGTGATGAAGAGGTTCCGTTCGTGCGCCAGGTTCAGGAGTTCTTCCGCCTGGCGGGCATTGGCGGTAAACGCCTTCTCGCAAAGCACCGGCTTGCCCCGGAGCAGGCTCATGCGGGCATGCTCCAGGTGATGGGAATGGGGCGTAGCGATGTACACCAACTGCACTTGCTCGTCGTCCAGCATCTCTTCGTACGAGCCGTAGGCGCGGGCAAAGCCCCAGCGGTCGGCAAACTCACGGGCATTCTGCATACTGCGGGAAGCGATGGCGTAGGCTTCCACACCGGTCATACCCCGCAGGGTAATGGCCATTTGCTCGGCTATCCAGCCGGCACCGATAATTCCTATTTTTACATTTTCCATAAGGCTTAGTCCTCTCCTTCAATAGTGATGATACGTCCGTCGGCATCGTATTCCAGCTGGCATACTTTCAGGCTGCGCAACCAGGTGCGCCCGCCGGAAGGCTGGCTGTCGTGATGGAACAGGTACCATTTTCCTTTGTACTCTGCGATGGCGTGGTGGGTAGTCCAGCCCACGACCGGTGTCAGGATGACACCCTGGTAGGTGAAAGGCCCGTAAGGGTTGTCGCCCGTGGCATAGCAGAGGCGATGAGTGTCGCCGGTGGAGTAAGAGAAGTAGTACCGTCCGTTGTACTTGTGCATCCAGCTTGCCTCGAAGAAGCGGCGGCAGCTGTCGCCGGCGGTCAGGGGTGTGCCGTCTTCGTCCAGGATGACTACGGGGCGGGGCTCTTCGGCAAATTGCAGCATGTCTTCGCTGAGGCGGACGACGCGTGCCGGGATGGCTGTTTCGTTGTCGGCGGGAAAGGCGGCGCTCTCCAGGGCGCGGTTATCGCGGTAGCGTTGCAGCTGTCCGCCCCACAGGCCGCCGAAGTACATGTAGTAGCATCCGTCTCCGTCGTTCAGGATGGCGGGGTCGATGCTGTAACTGCCGCGTATCGGGTCGGGCTGGGGGATGAAAGGGCCTTCGGGGCTGTCGGCGACGGCAACGCCGATGCGGAAAATGTCGGTCTTGTCCTTCAAGGGGAAGTACATGTAGTATTTCCCGTCTTTCTCGGCTACGTCGCAGTCCCACAGCTGGCGGCCTGCCCAGGGGATGTCCGCCACTTGGAGCACCAGGCCGTGGTCGCGGATGTCGCCGTGCATCACGTCGTCGGTAGAGAAGACGTGGTAATCCTTCATGTCGAAGTGGTCGCCGTTGTCGTTCTCTTCGATGCCACTCTCCCAGTCGTGGCTGGGGTAGATGTAGACGCGGCCGTTGAATACGTGTACGGCAGGGTCGGCCATATAATCATTGGGTACTAAGTATCTCTTTTCTTTTTTCATAATGCTGTTATTTAGTTCTGATTGTTGGTACAAAGTTAATAAATAGAAGTTTAGTTCAAACTATAATCTCCTGTTGCATAGATACCCACCATCGTTCCCGTAAATCCACCGGCAGTCTTCGTGCTGAGCAAATCGGCGGAAACGGATGTACCGGCTTCTACCCAGCCCTTCTTCGGAGCGAAGGAGTAGCTGAAGGTGTAGCTTACACTGCCCTCACCGGTAACTTGCGGCTGGTTGCCCGATACTTTCAGATAAACCTTCTTACCGGCATCCGACTGCTGCAAGGGGACAACTGCTTCATTGACGGTCTGTCCCTGGCTGCAAGCCACGAGTTTCAGGCACGGGTTGCCTTGCTCATCGAGCGTCTTGCCGAAGCGGACATTCGTGGTATCGTCCTTGAAAAGAAGGAGACCGGCAAAGTCTTCGGCAGAGGCGGGAGCCTCTTCTACCACTCGGGCTCGTACGGCAGACCCAGCGCAAAGTCGAGGGTTGTCTGTGCCCGGAACTCCCAGTTCGTAATCCAGCGGCCGATGGCAGCGGGCTTCTTGCGGTCGCAGAGGCGGGTGCTGCGGGCGGTCAGTTCCAGCCGTCCGTCCTTGCCTATCGCGTAGAAAGCGCTGCTTTGCGGAGTGCGGACGAAGAAGGCCTCATCTGCCAGTCCGCTGGCCGTCCACAAGGGCGTGGGAGCAAGAGGGCGGTTGGTGTAGCTGATGGCCTCGCCGGCAGGAAGAATGATAGGTTGTCCGTCTTCCCAGTTCACGGGCAGCAGGAAGGTTTCGCGTCCCATCACATCGTGCTCGCCGCTGTAAGGGCGCACGCCGAGGAAGATGGCATACCAGTCGCCCTGAGGCGTCTGCACGAGGTCGGCATGTCCGGTACAAGTCACGGGGTTCGGACGGTCGGCAGGCAGGTCGCGCTGCGTCAGTATCGGATTGACCTTGCAGGGTTTGAAGGGGCCGAAAGGAGCCTGTGAAGAGAAGATGACTTCGCTGTGATGCACGCTTGTGCCGCCCTCGGCAGCCATCAGGTAGTAAGTGCCGTCGATGTGGTAGAGGTGCGGGCCTTCTATCCAGACGGGATGCTGGGACTTGTCCACACCACCGTCGATAATCACCCGCTGCGGGCCTGCGACGCGGTTGTTCTGCCAGTCGAACTCGCGCATCCAGATGGCACGGTGTCCGTCGTATTCGGGCTTGCCGGCGGGGGCGTCGTTGTTCACGATATAGGCTTTACCGTCCTCGTCGAACAGGAAGCTGGGGTCGATGCCCCCTACTTCGGGCAGAAAGACGGGGTCGCTCCAATTTCCTTTCTTGGGATCGTCGGTCGTAACGAAGAAATTACCACCACAGTCAACTGCGGTGGTAATCAGATAAAAAAGTTTATTATGTGGGTTGTAGGTTATATCCGGTGCATAGATGCCGCCATCGATACGCAGCCCGTCGCCCAACTGCAGTTGGGACGGACGGTTCAATACATAGCCCAGTTGCTCCCAATCCTTGAGATTGGTGCTGTGCCAGATAGGTATGCCGGGATAAAAGGCAAAAGAAGAGTTGACCAGGTAGTAGTCATCCCCTACCCGGCAGATGCTGGGGTCGGGATAACAACCGGGAAGGATGGGGTTGGATACCGCGCTTGCACTTGCCGCTGCCGGTTCATCCCCTTCTACCGAGTAAACAAAATCGTCGAACAGGGCCGTCTTCGGTGCAATGAGTTCGCGCACAAAGGGCTTGGGCTCGTAATTGCGGTCGAAGAGCAAGGGATATTCGTGACGTCCGCGCACAGGGAAGTTGTTCTTCCAGGAACCGCCGTCGCTGACGCCCCAGGCGGTGACGCGCGTTACGACGTCGGAGTGGCGGAGAAAGAGTTCGAAGAAGTCCTTCATCCGTGCGTTCCACTTCCGGGATACAGAGTCGGGCAAAGCTTCGGGATAGGGATTCAGTTCCTTTGCGTAGGCAGCCACGTCCGCTACGTTGGCACTCTGGCTGACGGAAGGCAGGGCGCTCATGTCCCATTCGGTTATCATCACCTTGGCACCGGTCGATGCAAAGGCAAGGAGACTTTGCTCAAACACTTCGATAGAAGGATAGTCCATACCGATATGCCCCTGCATACCTACGGCGTCAATGCGCAGCCCCCGTTCCTTCAACGAGTTGACCAGGCGAACGACGGCATCGCGTCGTCCGGTTTGGTGCATGCTGTAGTCGTTGTAGTACAACTCGGCATCCGGGTCCGCCTCATGAGCATACTGGAAGGCGAGCGGGATGTACTCTTCGCCCAGGATCTCGTAGAACTTGGTCTTACGGTAGCTTCCGTCATCCTCGATGGCTTCGTTCACTACGTCCCAACCCTTGATACGGCCTTTATAGCGGGTGACAATGGTGTTGATGTGGTCCTTCATCCGTTGCTTCAGCACTTCGGGCGATACATTGTTCCCCTTGTCGTCCACGCAGAACCAGCGGGACAACTGTGAATGCCATATCAGGCAATGCCCGGTAATCCAGAGGTTGTTCTCCTCACCGAAGCGGACGAACTCGTCCGCCAGCGTGAAGTCATAGCGGTCTTCTTCGGGGTGTATTACTTCGCTCTTCATGCAGTTCTCTGCCACAACAGCGTTGAAGTGCTGCTTGACAACGCGCACGGCAGCGGTGTCTCGCCCGGCAGCCTGCTCGGAGTTAATGGCAACGCCGATGTGGAACTTGTCGCCAAAGGCACCTTTCAATGACGGCTCGGCAACGATGCCGGCTTGTTTTTCCTGTCCGCAGGCAGACAGCGCCGCGGCGGTACAGAGGGAGATAAGGATGTGATTCAGTTTCATTCTATCTTCTTTTATATGTTATTTAATAATCTTCCCGGTTTCTGCGCTCGGTCAGTTCCGCCTGCATCTGCTCGTTGTACTTCTTCGTTATAGGATAGAACCACAGCGCGATGACTCCGACAAAGAACGTCACCGCCGGAATAATACTGGACGAGAGCACAATACCGCGGATAGCCGATTCGCTCTGTGCCACCCCTGCGCCCGATACATAACCGAAACCGGAAAGTAGGAAACCAAGAATAGCGCCACCGATACCCAGACCGGCTTTCAGTGCAAAGACCACACCGGCAAAGACGAAGCCCGTGGCACGGCGGTGGTTGACGTATTCCGAATGGTCGGCCACATCGGCAATCATTGCCCAAAGCAACGGAACGGTCGGTGCATAGGCGAGGCTCTTCAGGAAGTTCAGCACGAACATCGTCTCTACATCCGTCTCATTGGGGAAGTAGAAGAAGGCGGTGAACACAGCCGTCAGCGCCAGGCAGACGATGAATACCGATTTCTTTCCGTAGCGGTTGGCAAGGAAGCCGGAGAGGAAGATTACGCCGAAGAACTGTACGATAGCTCCCAACATGTTGAATACACCGAAGCCTACTTCGTATGCCTTGTCGGGACTGCTGACAATAAGTCCGAAAGCGTTCAGTATCGTATAACCCACACCGTTGCCGGCTTCTGTAGCCACCAACCCTATCTTGTCGAGGAAGGCATAGAGCGCCCCCGCGTCCACATAGTTCTCAAAGTAATAGTTCATGGCGCTTCCCCACATGGCAAGCGTGGTGAAAAGGAAGATGGTCAGTATGAACATAGCCCGCCAGGGGATATTCTTGAACACATCCTTGATGTCTTTCCGGGTATCCGTCTTCTGGCTCGTGGGCGGCGTGATGCGCTCGCGGCTGGAGAAGAAGGTGATGACCAGGAATACGAAGCCGATGACGGCAAACAGGGAGATGGTGCATAGCCAGCCATGCCCCTTGTCGCCGTCGGGACCGGCGAACTTGCTTACCAGCGGAAGCGTCAGCCCCTGGACAACGAACTGTGCCACCGTAGCTGCTACAAAGCGGATACTGGTAATGCTGGTACGCTCCTTGATGTCGCTCGACATGACGCCGCCCAATGACGAATAGGGTGTATTATTAAAGGAATACAACGTCATCAGCAGGGTGTAAGAGATGGTGGCATACAGCGCTACCATCGCCTTGTCCTCGATGCCGGGATTGTAGAACGCCAGGATATAGAACACCATAAACGGCAGCGCCGTCCACAGCACCCACGGGCGGTATTTGCCCCATTTCGTCCGGGTACGGTCGGACAGGATGCCTACGGTAGGGTCGACGAAAGCATCGACAATGCGGGCTATCAGCATGACGGAGCCTGCAACGGCACCTTCCAGACCGAACACGTCGGTATAGAACTTGGTTTGATAAATCATCATCATCTGGAACACCAGGTTCGCAGAACAGTCTCCCAAGCTATAGCCTATCTTCTCGGCCATAGACACTTTTTGACTCAGTGAGTTCATAGTAGCTTATTTCAATTGTTAGTTATTTCTTTTCAGCAGCATATTTCTCAATCGCATCGGAGACGCGCGCACCCAACGTTTTCTTATCCAGCGGGTGAATGTCGTTCCATTCGCCCAGGTCGCTGTTGTGGATGAGCCAGGCGTTAGGATTCATATCTGCTGCACGTGCCTGTTCCTTACGCATCTCCGCCCATGCCTTGCGACCGTAGACGTCGTCTTTGGACAGGAAGTCGGCAAGCTCGACGATGAAGAAAGGCAGGTCGGGCTGATTGAAAGTGCGGCGCCAGTCGGCAATCATCGCGGTCAGCAATGCGGCGTACTCGTTGCGGCGACCTACGTTCGCTTCGCCCTGATACCAGATAACACCGCTCACAGCGTAGTTCTGCAACGGGGCAATCATGGCGTTGTACAGGCAGACGGGCTTGTAGAAGAAGGATATGGAACCGGGGGCCGGGGGCATCGGGTTACCCAGCCGGTATTTCCAGTCGCCTTCCAGGCTCACCTCTTCGTTACCACAGATTATCTTATAAGGTTTCTCCGGCACAAACTCCGGATAGCCGCCGTTGCTGATGAGGCGTACGGTCACGTTGTTCTTTCCGGCTTTCAGCACGCCTGCGGGAATGGTATAGATGCGGGGGGGATACTGGTAGGACACGGTTCCTACAAAAGTTCCGTTCACATAAACAGAATCGGCATTGACGATGCACCCCATACGGATAACGGCTTCTTTGCCTGCCCAGCTTTGCGGCACTTCCACATCTTTGCGGAACCAGTGCGAACCGTTTATTGGTCTCATGCCGTTGGTAGCCCATTCGCGGGAAAGCAGGTTCACCGTCTTCCAGTCCTTGTCGTTATAGTCGGCGGCATACCAGGGCGTGGCTTCGTGAAGCCCCGCATCACCGCTATACAGGATGCCGTTCCAGCGGCTGGAAGCGATAGCAGCTGTCTGCTGAACGCTCTTCAAGTAGTTATCGTCTTCATATTGACGCTTATCATTGATGTACATCGGGAATTCCTTCAGTCCTTCCTCGCTGATCCAAGACTCAACGGGAGTCCCGCCCCAGGCGGATTTGACAAGTCCTACGGGTACACCGTTCTTTTCATACTGTGCCTTGGCTGTGAAATAAGCCAGGGCGGAGAAGCCCATTACATTCTCCCGGGTCAGCGGTTTCCAGGCAATGTGTTCCGGCAAGTTCTCCTGTGGTGCATGGAAATCGAAGATATTGGGTACACTGAACTGCCGTATATTGGGATTCTCGTAAGCGGCAATCTCATCCTTGAACATATCCATCACCCGACCTACGGGCAACTCCATATTCGATTGCCCGGTGCACAGCCATACGTCTCCCACCAGGATGTCTTTCACTTCGAGGTCGTTTATCTGCATGATGTAAGGCCCGCCCGGTTTCATGGCGGGCAGGGTGATGCTCCACCGTCCGTCCTTATCGGCGGTAGTGGTGTAGGTCCTTTTCAGGAACTTTACCTGTATGTTTTCTCCGGCATCCGCCGTACCCCATACCTTGACGGGCTGCTCGCGCTGCAACACCATTCCGTCCGAGACCAAAGCAGGTAACTTTACCTTTGCTTCCACCATCGAAGTGGCGCAAAGGCAAAGTAACGCTGCTAATCCTAATCTTAACCTAACAAAAAACAAACTATCCATCTTTTATATCTCCATTATATTTTTAGTTCTTTATCAAGAAGCCTATTATTTATACTCATACAATTTTACGTGCAGAATGCTGAACTCTCCCACAGAGATACGCACATGGCGTCCCTGATGATCCTGATCGCCATTCAGCCGGCGCACGTAGCCGAGACTTCCGTCTGCCAGCACCTGTACTTCATCGACAGAGCCGATGCCGCAGCGTGCTCCCTGCCATTTCATCCGATCGCTATTTGCCTTATCCGTTCCGTCACCTTTTTGTGCAAAACCGTCTTCGCCTAATGCCTTTGCCTCGGCAGCCTTCTTTTCGGTGGTCTTGGCAAATTCTACGACAAGGCCGCTACCTGCCACGATGTACTCGTTCCTGGCAAGTTTCAACAGGATTCCGCCACCTTCGGGCCATACACTGCCGTTCGTAGCACGCGGATCCCAAGGCAGGGTGAAGTTGTGACGGCAGGTAATGGTCAGGTCCTCATCTATAATAATACGCTCCTTGTTCTCCTGGTCGAAAAGCAAACCTTTCATCGCTCCCTTACCCTGATACTTGGTAATCAAGGGCATCAGTTCCTTCAACCTGGCATAACTTTGCACCAAAGGAGCGTTAGCAGCATCGGAACCGTCTTCTATGGAGAAAGGACTTATGCCAAGGGCATCGTGCTCGCCGAAGATGTAGAAGGCTCTGACCCCGTCATTGTCCGACAGGCGGATTTCAGGAATGAACAACGGGTTGTTGTGCAGTTTGTATTTTGCCACCCAGTCGGCGAAGCCATTGTCGTACAGGTCGGGAGCAAGGATGTCGATATCGGGTGCTGCGCAATGCCATACATCGATTAAATGTGCCAACGGACCTGCCGAAGGATATTCTCCCGGCTTGCGTCCCCGGCTGTTCATGGCGGCATTGACATATAGCGGAACGTTATAGATGGAACGGGCGGTCTGTGCCAGCCGTTCTACAAACTTGGCATAGTGCCACGCCATAAATATTTCATCGGTATGCAGGTCTGCACCGAATACTTCCTGCCAGTTGCCTTGCTTCTTATAGCCCTGACTTCCCCATTTCTCCAGCATTTGCGGATGGAGAGTCTTCTTATTGGCTTGCAGATAGTCCATGAGCCCGGCAGGTACGGGGGCGTTGAATGCCTTGTTCGCCTCGCGCGAATAGTCGCGTGCATTTTCCAGCATACCGATTTCATTCTCTATTTGTATCATGATTACGGTGCCTTCCTCTTTGTCGGCAGCTGCGATGTGCTGCATCCATTTGGAGAACGCACGGTTGTCGGCTTCGAATACGGCTTCAGAGAATGCGCTGGCTATTTCGAGCGGCTTACCGCTTTGGGTGTATGCACGCGGATACTTCTTATAATTTTCTTTGAACCATAAGGGGGCGTAGCAACTCATAGAGTTCTTCCAGACACCGAACCACAGGAATATCACTTTCAAATCGTTCTCACGTGCCTGTTGCAGCACTTTGTCGGTCAGAGTGAAGTCGAAGCTTCCCTCGGCCGGCTCAATCAAATCCCAATAAGCCGGTACGAGTACGGTGTTCAGACCCATTCGTTGCAACTTCGGGAAGATGCGTTCAATGTCCTGCACACAGGCAGCGGACGAATTGCCCAATTCGCCGCCTAATATAAGGAAGGGCTTGCCGTCTACGACAAGTTGGGTAGCCGTACCTTGCTTCTGCAAAGAACTTCTTTGGGCGAAGGTATATTTCGCAGCCAAGCTACATAGTATAAGCAATAAAATCAGCCTCTTCATAATATTATTTATTAAACATTTACTTGCTCTCCGGTGCCCCCAGATAAGAGGGTTTCAATCCGCCGAAGTCTATCATAATCTTCTGCAAGACAACACCCGGGTCCAAGGCACGGAAACGCAATCTGTGTTTTCCTGCTTGCTTAAAGGTACAGGTAGTCGAACTGTTAATCATGTGGTCTTTCTGCCACAAGCCCAGTTCGCCGTTATAATGTCCGTTGAAGTTAATCACTTTCTCGTCTTCTCCATCGATGCTGATAGCATACCGGAGTCCTTTATCATTGAAATTAAGCGTAGGCGAAAGGCGGACAATCACTTTGGCCTCTCCGGCAGTGGCAACGTCGAGGTCGTACTCTACATACAGATTCTCGTCGGGCTGTTCGGTGCAAGGCATCGTAGTAATGGCAGACAAGGTGTGTCCCATGTCGGGGATGACAATCCAGTGGGCATTACCGCCCTCTGAATGACGGGTGTAGTGTTCGGCTTCGATGGATATGTATCCGTCTTTTTCTGTAAATACGGCAGGTCTCTTTGCCGGTACGGCTACTTCCTTAACGGCAGGCATCACCTGGTGCTCGGGCTGCTGCCAAATCTTATATCCAATATGCGTCTGGTCCATGATATGGTTCCACTTGCCGTTGCTCATTACGTGGTGGTACTGATAAGTCAGTATGGAATCGCGTTCGTAGCACTCCTTTGCTTTCTGTGCCCATTCGTTGGCTTCAGGATTTCCCTGGGCTGCCAGTTGGTGGTTCCTGGCGACTGCGTAATACATTTCATACAGGTTGGCACAGGCTTGTATAGGGAATAGTACCAGCTGGTCGTAAGTATCGCGACAGGCTTCGGGCATCAGGTAATACAGCTTCAAAGCATCCAGACTCAAAGCAACATAGTCGTCTTTCACCCGTTGCCACTCGTTGTAATTTTCCAGGCTATAGGTGTCAGCATCCAGCATCTCCGGAGTGACTCTGCGGTTGTACTTCGTATAGGTATTGATGAGGCGGGCTGTTTCTTGTGCATATTCTGCACCGAACTGCTGCACGCAGAAGTCTACCGTATGTTGTAACAGGTTGTTTTCATTAAAGCGTTTCGGATTCCATGCCATATCGAGGAAGAAGGTAATGGGGTATTCCATCGGCTTCAGGTCGCCTACGTTGACTATCCACAGTTTCTTGACGCCGTATTCATAAGTCAGGTTCATCTGTTCCCATACCCGTTGTACCTGGGATATGTTGACCCATTTGGAGTTACGGGGACCACCCACATAATCGAAGTGGTAATACATACCGTAACCGCCCTTGCGTGGCTTTGCCGAAAGTGAAGGCAGTTTGCGTACATTGCCCCAGTTGTCGTCACAGAGTAATAAGGTAACGTCGTCAGGAACGCGCATTCCTTTGTCGTAATAGTCCTGCACCTCTTTATAGAGTGCCCATACTTGCGGGGTTTCGGAAGCCTTCTTACCGGTGACTTTAGTAATAATCTTGCGTTGGTCTTTGACGATGTTCTGCAACAGGGAGATATTGGCATTCTCGCTCATCGGCTCGTCGCCATCGCCACGCATACCGACGGTGATTATTTTCTCCCAGTCCTTGCAGCGTTCCATACCTTTCGTCCAGAAATCGCGGAGTACGGCACCGTTCTTGGTATAATCCCAGGCACCCGTCCCGCGGCGTTTCCAGTCTTGCTGGGCCAATCCCATCGGTTCGTGGTGGGAAGTTCCCATTACGATACCCATTTCATCGGCCAGTATTCCGTTTTGCGCATCATCGTCGTAGAAAGCGCTGTTCCACATGGCAGGCCACATGAAGTTTCCTTTCAGGCGGAGCACCAGTTCGAAGACGGTCTCATAAAAACGGCTGTTGAAGCCCCCGAAAGTCTCCTGTGCCCAGTTGCCCAGCGACGGCCACTCGTCATTCAGGAAGATACCGCGAAGTTCCACGGCAGGTTCTCCATCCGTGTAAACACCCGGAAGGATTGAAATGCTTTTATGCTTTGCTACGGGAACATCTGCCCAGTAGTACCACGGAGATACTCCCATCTGGGAAGACAATTCGTAGATGCCATAGATAGCGCCTCGCTTGTCGCTACCGGCAATCACAACAGCTTCTTCTATACTGCTGTCCTTAAAAGGAGACTTTACAGTCTGTATGATATATTTCTCTCTCTTGCCATTCAGTTCATTTGCATCGATCGCCCCCTGGCTTATCAACTCCTTAATCCATGTATTCTCTTCAATGGAGCCTATGATAAGGCACTTGGTCAGTCCTTCGCGCGCATACTTTATTTCAGGTCTGACACCAGTCACCTTCTGAGCATCGGTTTGCAGGTTGTCAATGGCACGAAGCACTCCTTTATACTCATTCTTATCCGTAAGTATCGGATAGGCTTTATCCGGTTGTATCCACAGGAATCCCTGTTCGTTCGTAGAAACAAAAGTATCTGCTGCTATGGCAGGTTTGCACGTCAACAGTAATCCAAGAAACAGGCTGCACAGAAAAGTTCTTATATTCATGGTATCAGACAAATTGATTAATATGGTTATACATTGTTTTTCATCCTATGCAAATGTAGCCAATTACGGATTAGAGGACTATACGAGATGTTTCTTGTGTCACATTCTGACGTTACATATCTTTTGCGTATGTAACAAAAGTTACTGCTGGTATTACATTTATGTTCAAAAGCAGACAAAACCCGGCTCTTTCAGTGTAGATAACTTGCCTTTTGCAACCGCTCCGCAGGGCGGCGCAAAAGGCAAGTATTCATGTTTCTATTCAGCCGGAATCCCCTCTCTTAGGGGAGCTGTGTTACAGTTCGAAGTAGAACTTGGTAATGGTAAGGCCGTTGTTACTTACGAACAACAGGTCTCTACCTTCACCGCCCTTCTTACATTGGTCGCACATTTCCTGAGTGAATTCAAACTGGAACTTCATACCTGCGGTGACAGGGGTGTCAGAAACATAGTCTTTGCTCCAGTGCCCGTTTGTCACGCGGATAGTAGTACCATCGCCATTCACGGCAGAGATATCCAGGCTCAGTGTCTTGCCTACCATCCAGTCGTAAGTGTCATCGCTCAAGGTCGGTAGTCCCGTACCTTCGGAGTCGCTGAAGCGGAGACTGGTTCCGTCCCAACCGCCGCAAGACTGTTCGCCCTGCCAGATGATGGTTTCAAGAACCGGCAACTCATACTTCATGTTGGTAACTTCGACGGGATACTGACGTTCGACAGTGGAGCCGTTGGCGTTGAAAAGCTTGACGTAGATGAAGTTCTCGCCCAATTCGCGCATCACCACTTTGGCATAGTTGGCCTTGAAAGTCTGCTTGCCGTTCGATATTTGCGCGGTGGCATTGCTGTGTACAGTCACCTCTACAAGGTTGTCGCCACCATTCTGTACGAGGGTGGCATCGATTTGTTCTTCTGAATAATTGGAAGCTGTATTCTTTGTAAAATCCTCAACAGGGTCACAAGCGGTGAATGTTAAAGCCAATACAGTTGCCAATGATAGCATTATCTTTTTCATATTATCTATCTATTAAGAATTAATAACCTGCAAATTGAGTCTTGGTATCGTCTTCCCATCCGGCGTTTTGCTTGTATTTGCCGCCCGAAAGGTCGATTTGGGACTTCGGAATGCGATAGAAACCCTTAGTTTCGTTATAACGTTGTCTGTAACCACCACCGGCGTCGGGCATGGTGGTCGGCTTGCCGCAATTGTACATTACCTGGCCTGCTTGCTTGGAAAGGGCGTCAGCGGCAATGCCCCAACGGCGCAAGTCGTCCCAACGGCTTCCTTCGAATGCCAGCTCCCAGCGGCGCTCGTTGCGCAAGGCTTCGTCGCTATAAGCCACGGCGGGCAAACCGGCACGACTGCGTACACGATTCAGCGTGGCAGCATCTTGTGTCAGCTCGGAGTACATCAGAAGCACATCGGCAAAACGGTAGATGGTAAGAGGCGTACAGTTGGAAGCCTGGTAGTTACCGGTTTCAGTCGGGTCAGCACCCATTGCGTCGAGCGACCATGAAAGCCTTTTACCACCCGTCGAACGTATGGAAGGAAGCTTCTTGTTGTGATACATGGTAAGTTCGCACGCATCGGAGAAGGTCCCGGGATCCAAGTTTTTCATATCAAGGATGGAAGCTTCGAAGCGTGGGTCACCGGGTTCGATGTTCTTCCAGTCCGACACGAGGTTTGTTGCCACGGTACCGCAGCCCCAGCCGGTGCTGAATGGATAAACGGACGTAGCTGTGCCCTCATAGTAACGCTCATCATCCGCATTGTTGTTGTCTGAACGGATGCCGAAGAACAGACCATATTGGTTGGTCAGGTGGAGATTGGTGGACCATGCCGGTTGATACTGGAAGTTGATGGCAAGGAGCACTTCCTTGTTGCCTTCCTCGTAGCAGGTACCTGCACTAATCATATCATTTACGAAGTCGTAATCTTTAGCAGTGTATTCGTTTGAATAGGCCCAAAGTGAGCGGTAGTCAGGCAAAAGGTCGTGACCGGAATTCTTGATACAATCGTCCAGCTTCTCAACTACATATTGCTTGTTGATGGAACCTTCTGTCTTGGGCATCTCCGATTCGCCATAGAAGCCTGTGTAGAAAAGGAAGGCACGTGCCAGCAGGGTTTCTGCCGCCCAACGGGTCACCTTACCGAATGCCAGTTTGCTCCAGCCGTCGTATGGGTAGCTCGGCATGCACTCGCAGGCTTCATAGAGGTCGTCGGCAATCAGTTTCAGGACTTCCTTGCCCTCGCGTTGTTCGGGAACAGTCTGTGCTTCTGCCACCGTCTCCGGAGCTTTTTCTATGATTGGCACATTATTGAAAGCCAACACCAGGTTGTAGTAATTATAAGCGCGCATGAAAAGGAGTTCCCCTTTAGTCTGGTTGCGTGTCTCTTCATCCGGAATGTTGTCTACCACGGACAAAGCAGAGTTGGCGCGGGCAATTGCCTCGTAAGAATATGTCCACAAATCCTGCATTTGATTGGTCTGGCCATACATCAGGTGGTCAAGTCCTTGCCACCAGGGGTCGCCGAGTCCGGCACCGCCAAACATATCATCCGACATGATGTTTGCCACTGAGAAATACTGTTCAAGGTTGTTGCCTTGAAAGGGACCGTAGAAGGTTGACTTGTAAACGGCAGCTACCATTTTGTTAACATCATCGGTCGTTGTCGGGAAGTTGGTACTGTTTTTACCAGTATAGTCCTGCGAGTCGAGGAAGTCATCACAACCGGAGAAGGTGAGCATGGATGCAATACCGAGTATGAATAATTTATTGAATTTCATATTACTAATATATTAAGGTGATTAGAACTTAAGATTTACACCAACCAAATAGGTGCGGGGTGAGGGATAAACGCCCGTATCTATACCGGCTGCCCAAGAGTCGCTCGTTCCACCGCTGGAAGCGATTTCCGGATCCATACCGGTGTAGCCGGTAAAGGTGTAAAGGTTGTTGGCTGCCACATAAACCCGGAGTTGCTGGAGCGGACAAGACTTCCACAGACGCTTGAAGTCGTAACCGATAGTCACGTTCTGAATCTTGAAGTAGTCGCCGTTTTCGAGCATCGCTGCCGACATGTTTTTCCAGTTCGGAGTGTCGAAACCATCGAAGAGAGGAAGCTTATTGCTGGTGCCTTCGCCCTTCCAAGAACCATAGACAATCTTCTTATTAAGGTTCTCCGTGAGGAAGTCCTGGTTTGCCCAAGTGCGGAGAATCTGTTGTCCGAAGGCTCCCGCACCGGTTACAGAGAAGTCGAAGCCCTTATAAGCGAGGTTGATGTTCACACCCATGGTTACATCGGGGTGGGGGTCGCCAATCATGGTGCGGTCGTTGTCATCGATTACGCCGTCACCGGTCACGTCGCGGAAAATGAGGTCACCCGGTTTCAGCTTGTCGTTTCCACCATGAACTTTGTCCTCGTACTTCTCGGAGAACTGGCGAATCTGTTCGCCGTTCTGGAATACGCCTTTCGTGTCGTAACCGTAGAAGAAACCGATGGGTTGGCCTACCTGTGCACGGTATACTTCGCCTTCGAGCTGGTGCCAAACGGCTCCGGGACCGTGGATGATGCCTTCGGCGTTGGCAAGCTTGGTCACTTCGTTCTTGTTGCGGGACATGTTGGCGGTAATGCCGTAGCGCAGACCATTATTGAGTTGGTCGTTCCAGCTGAGAGAGAGTTCGATACCCTTGTTCTCCACGTCACCACCGTTGATGTAGGGAGCGCCGATACCATATACGCCCAAAATCGGAGCGCGAACCAGCCAGTCTTTTGTGGTTTTCTTATACCAGTCGAAGGTCACTCCCAAACGGCTGTCCAGGAAGCGGGCGTCGATACCGATGTTCAACTGCTCGGAAGTTTCCCAAGTCAGTTCAGGGTTGCCCAGTACGTTGAACGAACCGCCGGTGGTGGCTTCTTCGTGGTTGCCCTTGCCGAAGAAGTAGGCGTCGGAAATGTTGAATCCCACTTGTGTCAGGTATTGGAAGTTGGGAATGTTGCAGTTACCGTTCTGTCCCCAGGATGCACGGATTTTGAGGAAGTCCATCCAGCCTCTGACAGATTCCATGAATGCTTCGTTGGTCAATACCCAACCTGCCGATGCGGAAGGGAAGATACCCCAACGGTGGCCTCTGGCAAAGTTTGAAGAACCGTCGGCGCGAACTGTGGCTTGCAACATATATTTTTCGTTGAAGTTGTAGTTGACACGTCCGAAGAAGGAAGCCAGGGAGCTGTCGTTTGCGGGATGACCGCCTACGCCGACATCCGCCAGTTTCTTGATTTGCGCATTGTCCAGGTATGCATGGTCCCAACTGTCACCGAAAAGCAGGTTGTTGCCATTGGCTTCCAGGTGTTCGCCGAACTTGTTTTGTTCGATGGTCTGACCCACTACGACGTCGATATTGTGCTTGTCGATGCCAAGTTTGTAACTCAAGGTGTTTTCGAATGAGATGTTCGACCAGGAATCCATCGATTGGGAAGCGTTGTCCTGAGTGGCTACGTTTGTACCTGAGCTGTGGACTCTGGTCATGGCACGATAAGAACTGTTGCCAAAGCGGTAGCTGAACTGTGACTTGTAAATCAAGTTCCGTATGGGCTGTATTTCCAGGTAGGCGCTGGTGTTCACGTTCCAGTTATTACTTTCGTTCAATCCTTGGCTGGTGGTGTTGGCAATGGCCAGCGGGTTGATGGAAGCACCCAGTGTCCATCCGTCGGCGGACATTTCGGCGTTGGTGTAGTAGTTACCGTTGGCATCGCGAACGGGGAGCAGCGGGTTGGCGTTCAACAAGTCGTGTACGTTGTTCCAATACATGCTTCCCTGGGAGATACCTGTCCTGCTACCATGTCCGATGTTCACGTTCTCGCCTATGGTAATCACATTATAGGAGTTGTTCTTGGAGCGGAGCAGGGTATGCGAGGAATTCAGGCGGATGTTGTAGCGGCCGAATTGCGACTGGTTTTCACCGCCCAAAATACCGTCTTGCCCGGTGTAGGAGAAGCCGAAGGAGAACTTCGATACTTCGGAACCGCCTACCAGGTTGACGGAGTGGTTCTGGGTTACGGCACCTTTGTGATAGGACTCGTCAATCCAGTTCGTTCCCTTCCAACCGTTCTTCTTCACGTTTCCGTCCGCGTCGAAAAGGCTTTCGTAGATGGCTGCGGGGAGCTTTGCCTGCCACTCGGGCACGGCAGCACCGCCGTTGAACTCGCGAAGCTGACGGCTGTAGATGTATTCCTGAGCATTCAGAACGTCGGGAGCCTTATATAAGTACTGTTGACCGTAGTATCCGTCGTAGGATATTTGCAGCTTGCCTGTCTTGCCCTGCTTGGTGGTAACAAGAATTACACCGTTGGCGGCGCGGGCACCGTAGATGGCTGCAGAAGCGGCATCTTTCAGCACATCGATGGATTCTATATCGGCGGGGTTCAAGTCATTCAGGTTACCGCCGGCAACACCGTCAATTACGTACAACGGGTCCGAATTACCCGTAGTACCCAAACCGCGGATGTTCACCTTGAAGCCTTCGCCTGCCTGACCATTATTTTGCATAATGGTGACACCGGGAGACTGGCTCTGCATAGCAGTCAATGCTGAGGTGGTGGAAAGTTTCTGAATGTCATCGCCTTTCACCTGCACCGTAGCACCGGTGACAAGTTTCTTTTTCTGTACGCCATAGCCCACAACCACTACGTCGTCCAGTGACTGCGCGTCTTCTTTAAGAATGATTTTCATACCCGAAGCAGCCGCCACCGTCTGGGTGGAAAAGCCCACGAAGCTGACTTCAAGGGTTTGACCTGGAGTTACATCCAAGGAGAACTTACCGTCGATGTCGGTAATCGTTCCCTGGGTAGTACCTTTTACGCGGATGTTGGCGCCGATAACCGGTTCGCCAAAATCATCTACAACCGTACCCGTGATGTACTGTGTTTGCGCTATGGCGATGTTGCCATCTCCACTTACAAACCCCGGGGCACCACTGGCAAACAATACGAACAATGCGCTTGCGAGCCATGATTTAATAGTTTTGATACACATGTTGTTTGAATCTCGATCCGATGTTTTACCATAGTTGCATTGCAGGGATCTGTTGCAATGCTGGTATTTGATTTAAGGTGGGCTCTGTTTCTTATATTTTAATGTCCGATAATAGGCAGCAGAGCCCTTTAAACTACCTAAACCGAACATTTATTTTTGCAAGATCATGCTTTAATAAAGATCTGCAGACATACTTTTCATTTTCATGTTTCCATTTTATTCATTTATTAGATTTAAAGGGTTGAACTTTCCGTTTCGTTTGTGGCAAAGGTAATAGAATGGCAAGAATAACAGACAGAAAAATGTAGCCGGTGTTACATGCTGGTGTAACAGCACTTTCCTGTATGTTACAAAATCATATCCTGGTGTTACATAACAGGCACTTATTTATTCATTTCGAAAGTTTTTCTTACCTTTGTTAACCTTTAAACTTATAATTGTGATGAAAACATCCTGTAATCATATCCTTTTTATACTCACATTCCTGTACCTCATGGCACTGCCTGTGGCGGCACAAACCGGAAAGTTTTATTCTACCGACAATGAGCTCTCCAGCAGTCTCATCAACCAGATATTCCAGGATGAGCGGGGATTCATCTGGATAGCCACGGAATACGGACTGAACAGATTCGACGGATTCCGCTTCTCCAAATACAGGCATATAGCCGGCGACTCCACTTCCATCAAGAACAACTACGTACGCACGCTTTTCGAAGACAACAAGCAGAACCTGCTCGTGGGCTGCATTGACGGACTGATGAAGTACGACCCGGAAACGGACACTTTTTGCGAAATACCGATGATGCGTGCAGGAAAGCAAGTCTTTCCCCACATCACACAGATGCAGAAGCTGCACAACGGAGAAATATGGATTGTAACTTCCGGACAAGGAATCTTCCGCCTTGATGAAGAACAACAGCAAGCCGTGTCCATCGAAGAAATCATGCGGCAGGTGAACAACAATTTCCAGTCCAACCTGTACGAAGATTCTCATTATAATATATGGATAGGCACCGAAGGACAGGGATTGATGTGCTACCTGCCTGCCACGAAAGAAGTGCGCGTCTTTAAATATCCGGCGATAAACGACAACTACATCTCCGCCATTGCCGAAGACAAGTACGGGAATCTCTTTATCGGCACACAAAAACAGGGATTGTCCCGCTACGACCGCGAACAGAACCGGTTCATACCTGTTCTCTACGAAGACAGGGAAAGTTTATCCATCTACTGCCTGACGTTGGTAGAAGACCGGTTGCTGATAGGAACCGACGGCCAGGGGCTGAAGACCTACAACCGGATGACCGGGAAGATAGAAGATTACAGCATCAACTCCGCACCGCTCGATTTCTCGGAAGGAAAGATACACGCCATACTGCAGGACCGCGACAAGAATCTGTGGATGGGTTTGTTCCAGAAAGGCATCGCATTGATACCGAAACAGGAAAACCCGTTCGAGTATTATGGCAGCAAGTCCATCTACTATAACCCCATCGGGCAAGGGTGCGTGATGGCCATTTATCAGGACAGCCACCAACACTTGTGGGTGGGCACGGACAATGAAGGTGTATTCGAACTGGATGCAAACGGCAAAAGGCTGAGACACTACTTCCCGGATGGCCAGCCACAGTCGGTTGCCGGCACCATTATGTGCATGTACGAAGATTCCAACGGAGACTTCTGGCTGGGCTCTTATACCAAAGGACTGGCTAAACTGAACCGCAAGACGGGTGAGTGTGAATATCCGCTGCCCATTGACAACGAAAAGATATTCTCCGTCACGGAAGACCGGCATAAGAACCTCTATATCGGAACTTCCGGTTCGGGCTTCTATCAGTATAACCTGGTGACGAAAGAACTGAAGCACTACGAGTCATCCAAAGACGAAACAGGCGACCTGACGCGCAACGAACTGGCAAACGACTGGATAAACTACATCTTCTGCGACAGTGAAGGGCTAATCTGGCTGGGACATTATAAAGGTATCAGTTGCTTCAACCCGATGAACGAGAGTTTCATCAACTACCATAAAGCCAATGCACTGATTGTAGACCGGGTAGGATATGTATTGCAAGAAGACCATGACGGGAACATCTGGGCGGGTACCACGGACGGCCTGTACCGTTTCAACAAAAATACCGAGGAGCTGAAATCCTTTACCACAGCAGACGGGCTGCCGAACAACGTGATATGCGGACTCTGCGAGGACGAGAAACATAATATATGGATAAGTACCTACATGGGCATCTGCAAGTATGACCGGAAGAACGACCGCTTCATCAACTACTATGCGGGTGACGGATTGCAGGGAAATGAATTCATGCACGGTGCATTCTACAAAGACCGGACGGGGAGAATCTATTTCGGCGGAACCAACGGCATTACCAGTTTCCTACCCTCTTCCATAGGCAGCGTGCTGAAAGATGCAAAAGTATGGGTTACAGATTTCTATATCTTCAACCAGCCTGTGCGCAAGGGCACGAAGTCCGGCAAACGTTCCGTCATCTATACTTCCGTACTGGATGCAAACCTGTTTCAGTTGGCACACTATGACAACACGTTCAGCCTGGTATTCTCTACCCTGCAATACAACAGCCCCGAGCAGATATCCTATCAATACAAGATTGACGAACTGAGCAACCAATGGCTCAGCACCGAACCGGGCGTAAACCGGGTGACGTACAATAACCTGCTGCCGGGCAAATACACCTTCCGGGTGCGTGCGCTGAGTCATGGCAACTTATCGGACGTGCGCACCGTCAAGATTCTGATTACCCCGCCCTGGTACGAAATGTGGTGGGCATACTGCATCTACGTATTCCTCTTCGGCCTGCTGATACTGGGCATTGTGAACTACATACTGTCGCGCATGCGCCATCGCCGCGAAATAATGAAACGCGAGCATGCCGAGCAGCTGAACGAGGCAAAGCTACAGTTCTTCATCAACATATCCCACGAGATACGTACCCCGATGACGCTCATCATCAACCCGTTGGAGAAACTGCTTGCCGAGAAGAAAGGCGGAGAAGTGCAGAAAACCTACTTGATGATTTACCGCAACGCGCAACGCATCCTACGCCTGATAAACCAGTTGATGGACATCCGCAAACTGGACAAAGGACAGATGTTCATGAAGTTCAGGGAAACGGATATGGTAGGATTCATCGACGACGTGATGCTGACGTTCGACTATACGGCGCAGAAGCGGAAGATACGTTTCACCTTCGAGCACTCCATGCCCCAACTCAAAGTGTGGTTGGACCTGAACAACTTCGACAAGATACTGATGAACATCCTCTCCAATGCCTTTAAATATACCCCGGAAGAGGGAGAGATTACAGTCAGCCTCTCCACCGGACAAGACCCCACCCGCCGGGATGCCTTGAGGGAATACGTCGAAATCACAGTGACCGATAACGGCATCGGACTTGACAAAAACAAGATAGAACGTATCTTCGAGCGCTTCTATCAGATAGACAACGACGTGACAAAATCCAACTTCGGCACAGGCATCGGCCTGCACCTGTCCCGCTCGCTGGTGGAGCTGCATCACGGCATCATCCTGGCAGAGAACCGGGAAGACGCGCCGGGAAGCCGTTTCATTATCCGCATCCCGCTGGGCTCGGCACATCTCCGTAAAGACGAACTGGAAGATGTGGAAGCAATGGCAAACAAGCCCCGTCCCATCCCGATGAAACCTCAAAAGCCGGACTTTGAAGAAGAGGACTTTGAAGAAGAAGAGGATACAGACCACAAAAAGCCCGGTAAGGCGACGAAGCGCATCCGGATATTGATAGCCGAAGACGAAGAGGAAATCTCGTCCTACCTGAAAGAAGAATTGGAAGGGGAATACCGGATTGTGACCTGCAAGAACGGCAAAGAAGCATACGAAACAGTGCTTGCCGATACTCCCGACCTGGTGATTAGCGACATCATGATGCCCGAAATGGATGGACTGTCCCTGTGCCGGAAGATAAAACAGAACACCAACGTCAACCATGTACCTGTGGTGCTGCTCACCGCCAAATCAAAACCCGAAGACACGATGGAAGGCATGGCTACCGGTGCGGATGCATACATCGTGAAGCCCTTCAACACAGAACTGCTGAAGAGCACCATTGCCAACCTGATAGCCAACCGCAAGTTACTGAAGAGCAAGTTCAGCGGTGCGCAACAACAGGAAGACAAGGTGCAGAAGCTGTCCATGAAGTCGTCCGACGAGATGCTGATGGACAGGATAATGAAGGTCATCAACGAGAATATCTCCAACCCGGAACTGAACGTAGAGATGCTGGCAACCAACGTCGGACTAAGCCGCGTGCATGTGCACCGCAAACTAAAGGAACTGACCAACCTCTCGGCACGCGAGTTCATCAAGAACATCCGCCTGCAACAAGCCGCCGCCCTACTGAAAGAAAAGAAGCTGACCGTTTCCGAAGTGGCGTATGCAACAGGCTACACCAACCTGTCGCACTTCTCCAGTTCGTTCAAGGAAGCACATGGAATGTCGCCGAAGGAGTATATGCAGATGCATCAGGAAAATTAAAGCATATCTTGCCCTTCACCATGAACATTCTTGCCTTTCATCAGAAACATCCTTGCTTTTGAAGAGAAAGGCTCTTTCCTTTCATGCACAAGATGCCATCTTATGCTGCACAAGATGGCATCTTGTGTTGTATAAGATGGCATCTTGTGTAACAAAGGGAAGGGAGTTCAAGATGAAAGGCAAGAATGTTTCTGATGAAAGGTAAGGATGTTCATGGTGACGGGCATCATTCTCTATAAAAAGGTAGCACCTATTTTCCCGGATAAAAAAAAGCCCTTTCTCACGAAAGGGCTATTTGCTGTTCTATCTCCGGTCAAAAACAAAAAGCCGGGAAGAACACAACTTAAGAAGAAAAAAAGGGAAGTCTCACGACTTCCACAATTCTTCTAACCTTAAATCTAAATCTCTATGAAAAAAACGTGACGCAAAGATAACGCTTTTTTACAGACTTCGTTATTAATAAAGTCTATAAAGAGATGGAAAATATTTAAGATTTACTAAATAGCAAGGAAGTAACAAGTATGAACTACAAACACCTGTCGTTCGTAATTCTCAGTAATTCAGCATAGATAGGATTCAGTTCCAGCAGTTGCGGTACCCCTATCAGAAACATCTGCTTGCGGGCACGCGTAAGGGCTACATTCAGTTTCCGGTCTATCTGCACCCCGTTTTCTTCCGTCAAGTTAGCAAGGAATTTTAATTGATAAGCGCGGTTTACGCAGAAGGAATAGATAATGACATCCCGTTCGCTCCCCTGAAAACGCTCCACCGTATCTACCAATACATCATTTAGGACAGCGATGCCCAAAGCGGCTATTTCTTTCTTAATCAAAGCTATCTGACTGCGGTAAGGGGTAATGATGCCCAAAGTAGACAACGGGTCGAAACCTGTAGTAGACGAGTATTGACGATAGACCGCCGCCGCCAGGCGAGCCGCCATAGAGGCTTCCGAATGATTCATCTTGGCAGACTGTGCCGAAGGTTCGGGCACGGAAGGCAGGAAAGCAACGCGGCGCGTCAGCAGTCCGGCAAACTCACAATCGGACAATTCCGAGGAAAGAGAAAGGCCGCCTTGCTGGTGGGGCAAGCCGACCGGTTGCAGCAACCCGCCATAGAAAGCATGGTTGGGAAACAGCGCAACTTCCACATTCATGCGGCCTTGACGGCACAACATATCGGAACAGTGATCAGTAACAGGTGATTGATTAGTGGTTAGTGATTGGTTGTGAGAGCGGTAAAGGCGCTCAAAAAGGGAGTCTTTCAGGTTATGCAGGCCGATGGCATTCAGCGCCTCGTCGCATACAGCCGATTGTTCGGAAGATTGCAGGACGACGGCAGGCAATTGCTTGTGGTCGCCTATCAGTATGAACTTGCCGATGGCATCGTCACCGGCAGGGTTACGGGTACAAAGCAGTCCCAGCAGTTGGGGTTCCAGTATCTGAGTGGCTTCGTCCACAATGGCAACATCAAACGTCTTCAGGCGGAAAAGCTCCGTTTTGGAAGACAGTGTTGCCACTGTGCCCACAAAGACACGGCAACGGGCAATGCGCGCCTGCACTTCGCGGCGGGTAGAACAGGATTCCAACACATTCTCTATCAGATGGGAACGATAAGCCTCATCACAAGACAGTTCACTGCCGATACGGATAAAGTCGACTTCCGGCGTGATGGCGGCAAGTGCCTTGCTTATCTCGTCTACGGCACGATTGGTATAAGAAAGCAGCAGGATTTGTTTCCCTTCCTGATAGAAAGCCTCTACCATACCACGCAAGGCACGAGAAGTCTTTCCGGTGCCCGGCGGTCCGACGAGAAGGAAATAATCGCAGGCGGCACGTGCCTTCAAAGTGATTCGGGCGAAGTCGTCCGGGGCAGCGGCAATGGCGGCATCGAAAGAGGCATCATGTCGGGGAGAACGCTGGCCGAGCAAGAGATCGCGCCGGCTCCGGGTAGCGGAGAGGAAAGCAGAAAGCCCCAGGTACATACCCCGAAAAGAGGTATCCATATAATCGTGCTCGATGGCATAACGGCTATCGGCAGGCAAGACACCGGTATTCTGCTGGGCGGCACGCAGGCGGATGCAGACTTCGGCATCGGAAATGCGTTCGATATTGCCTTTGAATACCATCTTATTGGTAACGTTGTCCGCATCCGTGTTCCGCTCGTAGAGGACAACGGCGTCGCCTTGGCGGAAGTTGGGGGGAACGGTTTCCTGCCCGGAAGAAGAAGAGGTTCTTCGTTCTGTTCTAAATGAAAGATAAGGTTTCTGTGCATCGGCCGCATGGTTCTCCTGTACGGTCAAATCATACAGAATCTCCCCTGCCTCGCATTTCTCTGCCAACGTAGAGAGCCATAGAGCGGCCGCGCCGGCACGGCCTTCATAGGCAATGTCTCCCGACTTGGAAGTATAGAGTTCCTTGGTTATAAAGTTATAAAGCGTGTAGAAGTAGCTTTGCTCCAGGGGGGACAGCGAACCGATGCGTTGCGCCACCGCATCGATGGAAGGATAGAGATAGCGCTTCCACAAAGTATTGTCCAGGTGGCGTTCATTCAAGGTATCGGGGTTGATGTCCTTCAGACGCTCGGCAGTGTACTGCGGACTGTTGCGCAACTGAATGCCGTACTCGTTTGCCACAATCCGGTTGCGTACATCCATCACCCGCCGCACCATCGCCCACGACGGACGTGCCGGATAAAGCAACGGATAACGGGTATAGAGCAGATAAGCCTTCACACGGCGGTGATCCATGCCCATAGAATACTCCAGCACAGCCTGGTAAAGAAGCATCTGCACCTTATTGTTTTCTTTGGGTTCCACCTTGCCGCGGATGGAGTATTCGTCGGCTTTGCCGGACTTCATTTCAATGAAGGACGACATATCGCGCTGCATATAGTCCAGACGTCCCTGCAAGCCCAGCGCCTCGCAGATATAGGTGGGTTCCAGCACAGCATCCGTCCGGTCCAGTTCATAGCCGGACTCACGGAAAGTTTCCGTCACCGTGCGGCGGATATTCTCGAAGTGGCGCTTGCAATCGGAGAAGAACTCCACTTCCTTCTCGCGGTCGCGCAAGTCGGCACAGGCAGCCAGCTCGATGGGATAAGAACGGAATGCCTTCTGCATGCACGCCAGATAGTCGGGCGCGTCGTCTTTGGCATGAATCCATTCGTCCAGGAAGAGGTTGGCGATGTTACCCAGCAGTAGCGGACGGGTGTTGTCCGAAGATTGCAGGCGCGCCAACAGATAGTTGGCGGGATGGTGCCCGTAATCCTTGAAACACTCTGCCAGCGAACTGATATCTATCAGGTAGTCGGGCTCCAGGATAATAAAGGAAGGAGTAAGGATGCCTGCCTCGTCAATGGCTACATCCAGCAGATTGACTTGCGCATGGCGCCATAGGAGCCGGCACGTTTCGGCAAACTCTTCATTAATCTGCGGCACGTTATAGCGGACGCGCAAAGGCTCATCCGCCACCGTGTCTACGGGTAATACGTACAAATAGGTTTCATCGGAATACTGAAAGCAGACGCGCATACGTCGCACCCGTTCCCGAGCGGGAGAGGCTACGATATACGTGGCATCTGCACGAGGCAGCAGACGATAAAGTTCGGCAGGAATGTCTTCGCCGGTCAGACGCTTGACGAAGAATGCCAGGGTTTTGGCATCGCGCAACAGCAATTCGCGCTGCGGCTCGGCCTGTCGGTTCAGAATAGCGTTAGAGGTCAGTCGGAAGGTATGCAGCCGGTTCTGCTCTGCTACGGAAAGACCGACTTTGGACGCCACGAAGTTAATCCGTGCGGAAAGGTCGGTCATTTGCAAACTGCTGTCCGAGATTTGCGTACGGCACAAGCGCTCCAGCAACTCGCGCAGTTGCCGGTATGCAATGCCCAAAGGGATGTCACCGTCGCGACAAGCCCCCAGCAGTATATCAAAGTATTCTTTTATTTCAGGATTCATCATTCTTCCGTCTCCGCTTCTTCTGCATCGTCATCAGTCTTCTTATCCTTTATCATCAGGATACTCAACTCATAGAGCATATAAAGCGGAACGGCTACTACCGTCAGAGTGAACGGGTCGCCGGTAGGCGTAATGATGGCAGCTGCAATAACGATGATGACAATGGCATGGCGGCGGTATTTGCGCAAGAAGGTCTTATGCACCAGCCCCAACAGGGAAAGCAGCCACGTCACCAGCGGCAACTCGAATGCCAAGCCCATGCAGAGCACCAGCATCATGAAATTGTCTATATACGAATTAAGGGAAATCTGATTCTCGATGGCATCGCTCAACTTATAGGTAGAAAGGAAACGCAACGTCAACGGATAGACCATGAAGTAGCCCAGCAGTACGCCGAGATAGAACATGACCGTTCCGATGCTCAGTGCCTTCCCCACCCCCTTGCGCTCATTGCGATAGAGCGCAGGGCGGACGAACCGCCATACTTCAAAGAAAAGATAAGGTGCCGCCGTCACCACCGACATCCAGAAAGCAGTGGACAGGTGGACAAAGAACGGAGCAGCCAGATTGATATTGATAAGTTTTACATGAAACTCCTGGGTGAAGAACTCATCCTGCAGATTGAACGTCTCGCCTATATAGCGCAGCAGATCATAGAAGATAAAATCATTGTGGCAAGGAGCAAGTATCACCTTGTCGAACAAATACGGCATTGCAAGGAAGTAGCCTACTGCCAATACAAACCACACGCCGATAATGCGAAACAGCACTCGGCGCAATTCATCCAGATGATCCCAGAAGGTTAATTCTTTATCAGCCACTTTATCGCCCAATCACTTTTTACTTTTCTGCCGGCTTGTCCAAGTCTTCCTGGGCTTTACTGATTTCTTCTTTGGCTTCGTTCACTCCGTCCTTGAAGCTCTTCACTCCCTTGCCAAGGCCACGCATCAGTTCAGGAATTTTCTTACCACCAAACAACAGTAAAATAACCAGCGCGATGATAATCCATTCGGAACCGCTGGGCAGGAAACCTAATAAAAGTAAGTTTGTCATAGTCATATCGGATTAATTTGATGCAAATATAGAAAAATTTAATGACCGACGATAGTAACGGGTCTTTTTTTCTTTATCTGCCGAACAATGTGTATCTTTGTCCGTTCAATTACAAGACGCGTTTTTCATTGAAAGGAAACTCATGTGGATATTAATTATTAGCCTGATCATCCTCGCCCTCATTGCTGCTGTGGCGGGAGTGATACGCAACCGAAGACTACAACAGAAGATTGACCGCGGCGAACTGGATGCCATGCCCGAAGTACAGGAAGTAGATGCGGAATGCTGCGGACAGCATGAAGTCTGCGAGCGGGACAGCCTGCTGGCCGCCGTCAGCAAGAAGATAGAATATTACGATGACGAGGAACTGGACAAGTACATCGGCCTCAGCCCCGACGCCTATACTTCGGAACAGGAAGAGGAGTTCAGGGATGTATTCTATACCATGCAAGATATCGACGTAGCCGGCTGGGTACGCAGTTTGCAACTGCGCGGCATCGCATTGCCGGACAATATAAAGGACGAGGTGTTCCTCATTATCGGAGAACGCCGGATTACCCCCCATTCGTAAAGTCCTACTAACTGAGCATTTAATTTTTAATTCTTAATTTTTAATTGAATAATTTGGACCTACTACAATACACCTTCTTCCAACACGCCCTTATCGGCAGCCTGCTGGCAAGCATCGCTTGCGGACTGATTGGCACGTACATCGTCACCCGGCGACTGGTGTTCATCAGCGGCGGACTGACGCATGCTTCTTTTGGCGGTATCGGACTGGGACTTTACACGGGAATCTCTCCCATACTGTCGGCAGCTATATTTGCCGTATTCTCCGCTTTTGGCGTGGAGTGGCTCAGCAAGCGGAAGGATATGCGCGAAGACTCTGCTATCGCGGTGTTCTGGACATTGGGGATGGCGTTGGGAATTATGTTCACCTTCCTTTCTCCGGGATTTGCGCCCGACTTGTCTGCTTATCTGTTTGGCAATATTCTCACCATTAACCTGAGCGACATTGCCTTGTTGGGTGGCCTTGCCGCAATATTGATAGTATTCTTCGTGCTGTATCTGCACCCTATTATTTATGTGGCTTTCGACCGGGAGTTCGCCCGTTCACAAGGCATCCCCGTACAAGTATTCGAGTATGTGCTGATGATGTTCATCGCACTTACCATCGTGGCATGCCTGCGCATGGTGGGTATCGTGCTTGTCATCTCCCTGCTCACCATTCCGCAGATGACGGCTAATCTGTTCTCTCACCGGTTCCACCGCATCATCTGGCTTTCCATCGGCATCGGCTACCTTAGTTGCTTGGGCGGGTTAATGATTTCGTTCTACCTGAACGTACCCTCGGGAGCATCTATCATCTTCTTTTCCATTATTATTTATGCAATTTGCAAAACGGGAAAGAGTTTTTATCTATCTTTGCAAAGAAAATAAGCATTCATTACAGATTACCTATGGAAATCAAGATTCAGTCATTAGACCAGATTCATGAAGCCGCCCGCCAGTTCATTGCAGCGATGGGCGACAATACCGTCTTTGCCCTTTACGGAAAAATGGGAGCCGGCAAAACAACTTTCGTCAAAGCCGTTTGCGAGGAACTGGGTGTTTCCGATGTCATTACTTCCCCCACCTTTGCCATCGTCAACGAATATCGCTCCGACACTGCCGGCGAACTGATATATCATTTCGACTTCTACCGCATCAAGAAACTGGAAGAAGTGTACGACATGGGCTACGAGGACTACTTCTACAGCGGTGCCCTCTGCTTCATCGAATGGCCGGAACTGGTGGAAGAACTTTTGCCGGGCAATACCGTCAAAGTAACCATTGAGGAAGTGGAGAACAGCGAACGCAAGCTCATCATAGAGGATTTTGAATAACTTCCCTATTTCTCAATTTTCAATTCTCAATTTTCAATTAATCAAAGTGAGCCAATACATCATTCAAGGAATCTTTGCCATAGCAGGCATCCTCTCTTTACTGGCTGCCCTGCTGGACTGGGAGTGGTTCTTTACTGCCCGCAACACCCAGTTCGTTGTACAAAACGTGGGACGCCGACAGGCGCGTTGGTTCTACGGTGCATTGGGCGCCATCCTTATCGGTACGGCCGTATTCTTTTTCCTGAATACACCGACGCAATAATATGGTTCTCCTTATAATATAAGTATAAAAAACAAAAGGCACAGACGATAACGTCCGTGCCTTTTTGCTTTATTCTTCAATACTATTACTCTTCACGGTCAAAAGACTCCGTATATTCCATCTCACCTTGTACGATGAAAAGAATCTCTTCCGGTTCATAATCACCCATTTCATCTTTATGGGCTTCTTTGATAATATAGTCCACGATCTTTCCCAAGTCGATTTCAATGTATCCTTCCGCATCGGGCTGTGCATCAAGGATGCCGCTCTCGGAATAATACTCGTCAATCAAATCGAGGAAATAATAGAATTCGTCGTCGGAGAACTTCTCCTTCAACTCCTGCGGCAAATAATTCTTGATGTACTCGATGGTCTTTTCGTCATCGGCATCATTCAGCAAAAAATCGTCTTCCATTCCCATATCTATATAATTTAAAGGGTTTATGTGTCACAAGGTTCTCAGCCCTGATTATAACAACGCATCTATCTTGCCGGCAAATACTGACTTCGCAGCAGAACCGACTTGCTTGTCTACCAGTTTTCCGTCTTTGAAGAATAGCACAGTAGGAATATTGCGGATGCCATACTCGGCAGCTACATCGCCATTCTCATCTACGTCGCACTTACCGATGATAACTTTGCCTTCATACTCGGTTGCCAGTTCATCGATGATAGGGCCTACCATTTTACAAGGTCCGCACCACGGTGCCCAAAAATCCATAACTACAGGTTTACCTTCTGCCAGGAGTTCCTGATAATTGCTGTCTGTAATTTCTAAAGCCATCTTTTTTAATATTAAATATCAACTATATATTATTGGTTCACTATCAATTTTAATATACTAAATCTTCATTGATGAAACAAAGATAACTAATTAATCCGAAACTCAAGGTCGGGACGCTCTTTTAAATAAGAGATTAGATCACGACCTACTGAAAGTTTCACCGGACGCGACACCAGGTCAACGGTCATTTTGCTATCCGAATCCATTACTTTGAAGTAAAGCTCCGTACTTCCGGGATGGTCTTTCGTCAGTGCCGCCAGTTCGGCAACCAACCCTTTATTCAGCACGCTGAGGGGGATCAGGATCGTTATCTTCTCAATCAACTTCTCCTTTACATCAGGCAGCAACTCCATAGAGGTTATCTTCAATTCCAGCTCGTCCTGTCGCCACTGTTTAGGCTGGCAGCGTGCCTTGATAAAGAGGAAGGTACGCTCACCCAGATATCCCTGATAAGTCACCCAGTCGTTGCCGAAGAACGGAAGCTCTGCCGAACCGGAATAGTCCTCTATCTTGGCAATACCATAAGGGTTACCATTTTTGCTGATGCCGCGGCGAACAGATGTGACAATACCGCCCATCGTTATTTCGCGTCCCACAAGTGCTGTCTTATCTTCCAGTTCCGCCATGCGTGTATTACAAACATGTTCCAAAACGACGGAATATTCATCCAATGGATGAGCAGAGAGATAGATGCCCACCAAATCGCGTTCCCGGTTCAGGCGGTCAAGATCGCTCCAGCGCTCAGCCTCAGGAATCTCGGGAGTGGCGATATCCACCACATTTTCGCCACCGAACAAAGAATTGGCAGCCGCAGCCTTGTCTGCCTGATAGCGGTTGCCGTAACGCACCAGCGTTTCGATGAATACTTCGTTCTTTGAGTTTACGGCGAAGAATTGTTCGCGTTTCAATTCCGGGAAGCTGTCGAAGCCACCGGCCAGGGCAAGACATTCAATATTCTTTTTATTGCAGGCATTTAAGTTGACACGCTGCACAAAGTCGAATATACCGGTGTACGGCCCGTTCTTCTCGCGCTCTTCCATAATGCTCTGCACAGCACCCTCGCCCACACCTTTCACAGCACCGAGTCCGAAACGGATATTGCCTTGACCATTAACGGTAAACTTCAGGTTACTTTCATTTACATCCGGTCCCAATGTATTGATGCCCATTGCTTTACATTCGTCCATCAACTTGGTGATATCGGTAATGTTCGACAAGCTTCGGCTCATGACGGCTGCCATGTATTCTGCCGGGTAGTTTGCCTTCAGGTAAGCCGTTTGATAAGCAACCCAGGAATAGCAAGTGGCATGAGACTTGTTGAAAGCGTAGGATGCAAACTTCTCCCAGTCGGCCCATATCTTTTCAAGCACTTTCGGGTCGTGTCCGTTCTTCTGTCCGCCCGCAATGAATTTCGGCTTCATGTGATCCAGTTTGTCACGCAGCTTCTTACCCATCGCCTTACGCAAGGCATCGGACTCGCCACGGGTGAAGTCGGCAAGCAGACGGGATAGAAGCATCACCTGCTCCTGATAAACGGTAATACCGTATGTATCCTTCAGGTATTTCTCCATAACCGGGATATCATACTCGATAGGCTTACGTCCGTGCTTACGGTCGATAAAATCCGGGATATAATCCATAGGTCCCGGCCGATAGAGGGCGTTCATCGCAATGAGGTCCTCAAAAGTAGAAGGCTGCAACTCGCGCAGGTATTTCTGCATTCCGGCAGACTCAAACTGGAACGTACCGACTGTGCGGCCGTCACTATACAGCTTATAGGTAGCCTCGTCATCAATAGGCACCTTATCTATATCCAACTTCAAGCCACGGTGCAAACGGACGTTTGCCACGGCCTCTTTGATAATCGACAAGGTTTTCAGTCCCAGGAAGTCCATCTTGATCAAGCCCGTATCTTCGATAACGGAACCTTCATATTGGGTAACGAGCATTTTCTCGCCCGTTTCCTTATCATCGGCAGTACTCACCGGTACCCAGTCCGTAATATCATCACGGCAGATAATCGTACCACAGGCATGCACACCCGTACCGCGGACATTGCCTTCGAGCATCTTGGCATATTTCAGCGTATCACGCACCAGAGGATCAGGCGAAGCTTCCGCAGCCTGCAATTCGGGTACGTATTCAATGGCATTCTTCAGGTTCAGCTTCTTGTCGGGAATCTTATCCGGCACTAACTTAGCCAGACGGTCGGACTCCGACAACGGAAGTTTCTGCACCCGGGCTACGTCTTTGATGGCAAGTTTGGTAGCCATCGTGCCATAAGTAATGATATGGGCCACCTTTTCCTGTCCGTATTTGTTGGTTACCCAACGGAGCACTTCTCCACGCCCGTCATCGTCGAAGTCGATATCGATATCGGGCAATGAAATACGGTCGGGATTCAAGAAACGCTCGAACAGCAAATCGTACTTGATAGGGTCGATCTTAGTAATCTGCAAGCAGTACGCCACTGCCGAACCGGCAGCCGATCCACGTCCCGGGCCGATGGAAACCCCCATATTGCGCCCCGCCGCAATAAAGTCCTGCACAATGAGGAAGTAACCCGGAAAACCCATTGTCTTCATGATGTGCAACTCGAACTTCAAACGCTCCATCACTTCGTCCGACAAAGGATCGCCGTAGAATATCTTTGCGCCGTCAAAAGTCAGTTTGGCAAGATAATCGGCTTCCAACTTAATACGGTACAATTTATCATAGCCGCCCAAGCGCTTGATTTTATCCTTGGCAGCTTCTTCGCTCAGTACAACATTCCCATTCTCATCCTGGGTGAATTCGTCGAACAAATCTTTTTCCGTGTACTTCTGACGATAGCCTTCTTCTGTTCCGAATTCCTCGGGAATGGCAAAAGTAGGCATGATGGGGGCGTGGTCTATGGAGTAGTATTCTACTTTATCCAGTATCTCCAATGTATTGGACAATGCTTCGGGAACATCTTCAAACAGAGCGTTCATCTCCGCTTTTGTCTTCATCCACTCCTGTTTGGTATAAAGCATACGGCTCGGATCATCCAAGTCCTTGCCCGTACTGAGGCAAATCAGACGGTCGTGTGCTTCCGCATTCTCTTCATCTACAAAATGGACGTCGTTGGAACAAATTACTTTGATATCATATTTCCTGGCGTACTCCAGCAACTTGGCATTAGCCTTTTGCTGCAAGGGATAAGCTTCGTGATTGGCACGCGGCACGGTAGCCTTATGCCGTTGGAGTTCCAGATAATAATCGTCGCCGAAAAGGTTCTTATACCAGCGAACGGCTTCTTCCGCTTCTTCCAGCTGATCATTGATAATTCTTTTTGGAACTTCACCGCCGATACAAGCCGAGCAGACAATCAGCCCTTCATGATACTTCTCCAGTTCGCTGCGGTCGGTACGCGGACGCATATAGTACCCTTTGGTCCATGCACGGGATACCAGCTTAATCAGGTTATGATAACCCGTTTCATTCTTTGCCAGCACTATCAAGTGATAACCGCTCTGGTCCTGCTTTCCTTCCCTCTTGTCCATCGTGCGGCGTGCCACATACATCTCACAGCCGATGATGGGCTTGAATAACTTATTTTCCGCTTCCGCAATCTTTGCACGGCAGTCAGCTATTTCAGCATCTTTGTCCTCACAGGCTATTTCACCGCTTTCAATGCCGGCAATCCGCTTCTTCAGATCTTTGACTTCTCCTTTCGAGCCGCTATTCTTCTTATTGACATAGTTAGTGAATTCCTTGATACCGAACATATTACCATGATCGGTTACAGCAATACCCTTCATCCCATCCTTCATCGCTTTGTCTACCAGGCGGCTTACACTTGCCTGACCGTCCAGAAGCGAATATTGGGTATGAACGTGTAAATGAACAAAATCCTGCATAAATAAATCCTTTCTATTTAGTGCATAAAAGTACAACCTCTGTAACTCCTAACAAAAATATTTCCCAAAAAGTTATCAACATATACATTTCTCTTCCTAAATCCTTGTTTGATTTTCAAAATAAGCCTATTTTTGCAAATAATTTCTATCTAAAATAGCAAATACGATATACATGAGTCGATTAAAAAGATTAAAAAAGATACGCATACACCGTGAAGGGACACACACGCTAACCGTTAGCCTACTGCTGATATTAGCGGTTAATGCCATCCTTTACTTTGGATTAGAATGCAAGGTTCCTTTTTACATAGTGGCGGTTCTCAGTCTCATTGTATATGGAATACTTGTGAATTTCTTCCGTTGCCCTATCCGCTTGTTCGGACAGGAAACCGAAAAGATAGTGGTGGCTCCCGCCGATGGCAAGATCGTAGTAGTAGAAGAAGTGGAAGAGAATGAATACTTTCACGACCGCCGCATCATGGTTTCTATCTTTATGAGCCTGGTGAACGTGCATGCCAACTGGTATCCGGTAGACGGTACAGTAAAGAAGGTATGGCATCAAAACGGGAAATTCATGAAAGCCTGGTTGCCTAAAGCCAGCACCGACAACGAACGTTCGACCGTCGTCATAGAAACCCCGGAAGGTACGGAAATCATGGCACGCCAGATAGCAGGAGCTATGGCACGCCGCATCGTGACCTATGCCGAAGCAGGCGAAGAATGCTATATCGACGAACACTTGGGCTTTATCAAATTCGGTTCCCGCGTAGATGTATTCCTGCCATTGGGCACGGAAGTGCTTGTAAAACTGGGACAACTCACCACCGGCAATCAAACTGTGATAGCCAAACTTAAATAAATGAATCTGCAATGGCAAACTGCATTACCCGCCATATTCCCAATACCCTGACCTGCCTGAATTTATTCTCCGGGTGTATTGCTTGTGTCATGGCATTCGAAGCCAATTATGAACTGGCACTCGCTTTCATCATCCTCAGTGCCGTATTCGATTTCTTTGACGGCATGATGGCACGTGCTTTAGGCGCCCACTCCTTAATCGGAAAGGATCTGGATTCTTTGGCAGATGACGTCAGTTTCGGCGTAGCCCCTTCATTAATCGTTTTCTCCTTATTCAAAGAGATGCACTACCCCGCCGGGATGGAGAGCATAGCTGCTTTCTTTCCGTACCTTGCATTCCTTTTAGCCGTTTTCTCGGCATTACGACTGGCTAAATTCAACAATGATACCCGCCAGACAAGTTCCTTTGTAGGACTTCCTGTTCCTGCCAATGCCTTGTTCTGGGCCTCACTGGTGACGGGTGCCCACAGCCTCTTGACAAGCGACAGCTTCCATCCGGTTTACTTATTCCTGCTGGTATGCCTCTTCTCATGGCTGCTTGTGGCAGAAATACCGATGTTCTCGTTGAAGTTTAAAAACCTGTCGTGGAAAGACAATAAGATAAGTTTCATATTCCTGCTTGTATGTATCCCACTCATTATCTTTTTAGGGATTTGCAGTTTCGCAGCAATCATCGTTTGGTATATATTACTTTCACTTTTTACAAGAAAGACTAAATAAACAAATCTTTGGCACGGTTGTTGTATTTAAGTTCGTAGAAAACGAACGCATAAAAAGACATTAGCCTATGTTTCACATCTTAGGATTCTTATTCATTATTATAATTGCCATCTTGCTCATCGGCCTCAGCATTATCGGTACTGTCATCCGAAGCATCTTCGGGCTGGGTGGCCGTCGCACCTCTTCTTCCCGTGGCTATTCCTACAATGAGAACGGACAATCTTCAAATTACACTTCTAATGAAACCGAACCGGAAGAGGGAGAGATTCATTCCAAACACAAGAAACTATTCTCCAAAGATGAAGGAGAGTATGTGGATTTTGAGGAGATAAAAGAATAGTGTAAATTATAAGTGATAAGTTATTAGCGGCGCTTGGCTGCAAAAAAGTCTTTCATCAGTGCGGCACATTCTTCTGCAAGCACACCCTTTTCTACCAAAGTTTTAGGATGCAATGCCTGCGGGGCATAGCGTTGATATCCCCGTTTTTCATCTTCCGCTCCGAAAACGAGCTTTCCCATTTGCGCCCAGGCGATGGCACCGGCGCACATCACGCAGGGTTCCACAGTTACATAAAGCGTACATTCATTCAGATATTTCCCGCCAAGAGTAGAAGCGGCGGCGGTAATGGCTTGCATTTCGGCATGGGCAGTGACATCTGTCAATGTTTCAGTCAGGTTGTGGGCACGGGCAATGATACGGTCTTTGCAAACCACCACTGCGCCAACGGGCACCTCGCCCCGTTCACCTGCCTTCTGCGCTTCAAGAAGCGCTTGCTTCATATAATAGTTATCGTCCATCCGAATCCCTGATTTCCTATATAATCCGTAGTCCTTTGCAACTCTGTAAACCTCGTTTTTACACACCCGGCTGCATCAGGCAACGCAGCCTTCTGCGTTGGCACACACACCCGGCTGCGTAAGCGCACGCAGCCTGCTGCGTCATCTCCTCATATCGTGCTCGCCGAATAGAGTGGGATAATCTTCTTCCATATTCTTATGGATAAACATGAGAATAGTCTCCCGCAGCCAACGTGACTTGTTCGTTATCTTGTATTTCTCAAGATAGCGATCCACAATCCGCTGTTCTTCCTCGCTCATCAGACACACCATGCGCTGCTCGCGTTTCGGCTCTTCGGGTGTCGCTTTCGCACACATTTTATCTCTCTTTCTCATATTTCCTGCAAAATTAGTTTTACTTCCGTAAAAACAAAGCAGAAAAAGACGAATTTCGCATCGAAACGGCTAAGTTAGAACGTTTTTTTAACTAAACGCGGACGTGCAAATGGCTTACCTGAGGTGACGATAGACGAAGAAACGCTACGAGTCTGCGGCTTATGTTGCAAATCGAAAGCAACGAACTCTTCATAAGTAGGTGTTACTCCAAGACCTCTCTTCATTACCTTATCATATATTGCCTTACGGGATGGGGCATTAAACCCAACATTATTACTATTCATCATACTATCCTCTGTAGGCCGGAATGCACCCTTTATATAAGTACAGGCTCCTTCAAATACTCCCAAACCTTCCGAATCATAACGGTTGTCAGCAAGGAAGCCCGACCAAAGTACCTCATTCGGGTTACTTGTGAAATCAACGTTTTGTGCCCAACCCCAAGTTTGCATAAGCTGTATCTCCTGAACCTCTTTAGCAGGAATAGCACCCTGAGTATCATACGCATATTCATCATCCAACTTGGCAAAACCGTGTCCTACGGCTTCATGCGTAAGAACTTGCCTAAAGTCTTCACTTTCCAGATTACGGATAACCGGACAATAGGCAATAGCAAATTCGAGTCCTTCGCTACTGTCATTCTTCATATACCGAAAAGTCGTTCCTGCATGAACAGTGGTATTCAATATTACAAGAACCAATGCTTCATTCACATTGAGACCTTTCACGCATTGTGTATACTTTTCTATAGTTGCATCATCTCCAGAAATGCCTGTACTGTTTCCACCTTCCAACACACAGCTAAAAGCGGTTTCATATCCATCTCCAAAATCATTATTCTTTGAGACAGCCGTTACAGCATATACATTAAAATAATCGCGAAGTGACTTTATTGGTTCCTCTGTAAACACATTCTCCATTGCTTTTTCCATAACTCCATCATAAGTCCCGTCAGCAATCTCCGTATCAATAAATCCATCCCCCATAATGACAATAGGGATTCCCTTTCCTATGCTTGCCGTTTGCAAAGTACGGACACTTTTATCTGCCGAATAATCGGTGGATGATGATGATGACGTACCCACCTGCATGATTTTTACAGTAGCCAATATCTTCGAATCAGCATTTCTGAGGAAAGTGATTTCAGCAGATCTGGAATTCCTTTCCTTATTTTCTAAAACATTTAGCCTAATTACATATTGGGAAGCAACACGTGTCTCAGGATCCTGCGTCAGCCAGTCTACGCCCGAGCTGTAAATGGAGAGTTCGTCTCCACTCATATTTGTAGAAAACACTATTTCCAAAGCTTTTCCCTCAACTGGTACTTTATACTCAGTTTGAACAGGTGTAACAAAATCCACTTCACCGGCTTCTTGCTTCAAAGTGATTTTTTCCTGGACAGAACCCGAAACTAACGTAAGCGTAGCCTTGCGGGAATCAATTGTCTTGTTTTCATCGGCTGTCACGGTAATTGTAAATGTTCCGCTATTGCCTGAGGTAGTTGAAAGGGTAATCCAAGTCTCAGAACAGCTTGCCTGCCACTCTCGTGCACTTGTGAAAGTAACGGCAGCATGCGACTGACTTTCTGATGACAATACAATATCTCCCGTTGTCTCTATGGAGAATTTAGGATCTACTTCATCTTTAGAACAAGACGTTACAAGAAACAAACAGAGAAAAAATAAAAGGAAGGATTTTGTCTTCATATTCAATGAATTATTTGTAAATACAAATATATGAAGAAACATATACTTTAAAAACAATTATTAATAAAAAGCCAAACTTTTGGGGTAAAATAAACTGCTTTACTATCATTACCATTGATTCCTTATTGTATTTCAAATCATCCATAAGTCATATTTTAGCTTTCTTGCTTGCAGGTTCAATACATTTGTTATATATTGCTTTCGATTTCTGCCAAAGTAGCCGGAACTGGCATGGGAATTACTTTAGATAAAGATTCCGACTCATTTTAAGCAAACTATAAGGAGAAAAAAATAATGGCAGCACACAACGCCCTGGGAAAAGCCGGAGAAGACGCCGCGGCAGCGTATCTGGAGAAGAATGGCTACACCATACGCGACCGGAACTGGCGGAAGAACCACCTGGAGCTGGATATTGTCGCCACCAAAGACGGAGAACTCATAATTGTTGAAGTAAAAACCCGTAGCAATACGGATTACACCGAGCCGCAAGAAGCTGTGAACTGGCAGAAGATACGTCGCATTGTCATAGCTGCCGATGCTTACATCAAGCACTTCTCTATAGATGCTCCTGTACGCTTCGACATCATTACGGCCGTAGGAGATATCGACGCTTTCAAGATAGAGCACATTGAAGACGCCTTTTATCCGCCCATATTTTAATAACGAATAACCAATTATTAATCACTAATAACTAATCACTAACCCCATGGATATAGAGACCGCCCGCGAATATTGCCTCAGTAAAAAAGCCGTCACGGAGTGCCTTCCGTTTGACGAATACTCGCTCGTGATGAAAGTCATGGATAAGATGTTTGCGCTTATCGACCTGGAAAGTGCCAACAAGATATGTGTGAAATGCGACCCGGAGTATGCACTCGAACTGCGCGAACGTTATTCCGCCATCGAAGCCGCCTACCACTTCAACAAGAAGTACTGGAACCAGATTGCCCTGGACGGCGACGCCGATGACAAACTGATAAAGCATTTGATAGACCACTCTATCGAAGAAGTACTAAAGAAGTTCACTAAAAAAATGCGTGCCGAATATGAAGCCCTGCCCTGACACATTTCCATTCCCGCTGGTTGCTTTGGACGAAACGGACTCTACCAACCGATACCTCAGCCAGCTATGCAACGACCGGCAAGAAGCCGTTGCCGAGTTTACCACCGTTACCGCCGAATTCCAAACCGCCGGCAAAGGCCAGCGCGGCAATAGTTGGGAAGCCGAAGAAGGCAAGAACCTGCTCTTCAGCTTTGTACTCTACCCTACCTTCCTGGAAGCCCGCCGACAATTCATTCTCTCGCAAATCGTATCCCTTGCCATCAAGGAAGAGTTGAGCAGATGGTCGGACGAGTTCACCATCAAATGGCCCAACGACATCTACTGGAGAAACCGGAAAATCTGCGGCATACTGATAGAGAACGACCTTTCCGGGCATTGCATCGGTCGCTGCATCTCCGGCATCGGAATAAACATCAACCAGGAAGCATTCCACAGCGACGCCCCCAACCCCGTGTCCCTGCGGCAGATTACCGGGAAGGAGCACGACCGTTACGAACTCCTCGCTCACATTCTGGAGCGTGTACAAATCTATTATAAAGGATTGCAGTTAGAAGATTTCGACGTCTATTCCGCCGAGATATCAGCCCGCTATGGGCGTTCCCTCTTCCGCCGCCGCGACTTCCACCCCTACGAAGATGCCAACGGGCGCTTCCTTGCCCGCCTGCTGCGCGTGGAGCAGGACGGGCGCTTTGTACTCGAAGACGAAAGCGGCAAAGAACGGGAATATCTCTTCAAGGAAGTGCAATACATATTATAACAGGGTACCTTACTTGCGCACCCACTTGCCCAGTCCGAGCATGGTTTTGCGGAAGTGCTTCTTGTTCATCTCGGCTTCTTCGGAGCCGCAGGCAATGGCACGGTTATAGTAGGCTATGCCGCGTGCTATGTCCTCTTCCGTTCCATAGCCGAAGGCATAGGCTGTTCCGAGACCGTTCAACACATAGCCTTTGAGCAGATTGCCGAAGTCGTCCAGATACTCTTCACCACGTGTAAAGAGGTCGAAGGCGCATTCATAATTCTTCTGCACGCCCAATCCCTGCTGGTAGCAAACGCCCAGTCGGGGAAAGGCCCATTTGCAATCTTGCTCCGCCGACTTAGTCAACCAATAAACCGCCTTGGCATAATCGACCAGCACATTGCCCTTGCCTTCAAAATAGAAGCTGCCTACCTGGAACTGTCCGTCGAGATCACCCTTCCGGGCAGCTTCCATAAAGTATTCAAAAGCCTTTTCCTCGTTCTTCTCCGTACCCTTCCCGGCATTATAGTAATAACCCGCATTATAAGCCGCCAGATAGTTGCCTTTAGCGGCGGCAGCTTCATAATAGCGAAGCGCTCCGGAGAAATCACCTCTGTTATCAAGAAGATTGCCATAATTGCACATCTGTACCGGATCACCGGCATCGGCTATCACCTTCTGCCACTCTTCCACCGGACGGGAATCGGGCTTTATGCCACCCTTGCCACTCTCAAAGATATCACGGAAATTACCGAATCCAAAGGTAACGCCGCCACGGAATGCCTTCTGATACCATTCGGCGGCGATCGGATAAGCATAGGCATCGTAACTGTCTTCCGTAGGATAGCGCTTCATCATTTCTTCCACGCCTTCTATATCAAGCATATCGCCCCAATAGTAGGCATTGCCTATGATGTATTGGCAGAAAGGATGTCCGGCTTCCGCCTTGGCAAGCACTATCTCGAAAGCCTCTTTCAGACTGCCGAAAGGCATCGTTTTGCATATATCAGACGTCAGTTCGCCGCAACGCATGGCACATAGCACACCGCAGGCACTGCCGCGCGCAATACTTTCCTTTATATAACGGGCGGCTATCTCGTCATCTTCCGGGAAGCCGCCACCGTTCCATACATACTGAGGTCCCATGTAGCAACGCGCCAGGAAACAATATGCATCGGCATCGCCTTCTTCGGCGGCCTCGGTCAGCAGGGAGAAACCCCGTTGCATTTCTTCTTTGTCGAAGGACATCCATACCTGTGCTATGCCGTCCTCTACTTTGTCACTAAAATATTTTCCCATATTCTTTAATATATTGATTCAGAAGTTCTTTTCTATTAGGAGCTAAGGAGTTAAGAAGTTAAAGGAGTTAAGCCGATACTCTTTCTCCGAGTACTGCAACCTGTATGTGAAACTATCGGCTTAACTCCTTTAACTTCTTAACTCCTTAATTATTATATCTCGTCCCATGTATCCACCTCGGGCACTTCGGCCTTCTCAAAGAAGGCTTTCCACGCGGCATGCAGCTGGGTCAAGGGGATAAAGCGCTGAACAAAGCACTGTTGCTCTCCTTCGTCCGTTTCGAAGTATGCGGCAAGGGCATATCTGCCATCCTCGATAAAGCAATGGCAAGAGATGCCGGTACACCTGCCCCACTCCGTTTCCGGCGGATTGCAGGCGGAGAGCAGAATGCGCTGTCCGGGTTGCAAGGCATTGATGGCACGACGGAGCTTCTCGACAGTGACCAGCGAAGTAGGGATGTCATCCGCCTCGGTCAACACGTATTCCGAGTTGACAGCCGCACTTCGGCGGAGATATTCTTTGTTGAAGGCTTCCATTTCGTCATCTTTCTTACCGATAAACTTAAGATAATCGTTGAAGTTGCCGGTTGCGGCATACGGAAGCAGATGAGTGAGGTAGTAGTTAAGCTCGTCCAGGTGCTTTTCACGCGTGAGGTTCGTGGTCTGCACATTCTGCCGGTCGTCCACCAGGATAATGGCATATTCGCGCCGCTTGGCTCGGTACACTTTGACGCAGAAGATGCCGCGGACACGCTCTATCAGCATCGCTTCGCTCCCTAATATCCACTGTTTGCCCACCCGGACGTAGCCGAACTTCTTCCCGTTTTGCGCCATATCTTCATCGATCAAGGCAAATATAGACTTCACGTCCGTACGGATAGAACCGTCCATATAAGGACGGAGCGACTTCCCCAACTTGCCATTGGCAGGTGAGAATATAAGCAACAGATTACGGATAAAGAAGGCAAGGCCGACAGAGCCTATCGCCGTAAGAATAATGCCCCCCAGTAAGAACGGTTTGGCAGTCAGCATCACAATCCCCGAAGGGAGACAAGCCGATCCTATGAAGTAGCTTCCCAAAGCCCAGCCGATGTAGTGGTTTCGGCTGCGCTTATAGCACAAATTAGTAGCTTTGCCCATACTTATCTGTATTTATCTTCTATAAATAGATGCAGCAAAGGTACATAAAGTTTCCAACCGTTATACTCCTGTGAAGAGGATTATTGCCGTAAAAGAAAAGAATACACTGTCAAAAGAAAAGTGCCGGCAGGGGAAACTCTCAGTGCCGGCAGGTGGAACTCCCAGTTTCATTACTTGAAACTCCCGGTTTCATTAAATGAAACTGTCGGTTTCAAAGCATGAAACTGGGAGTTCCAGTATATGCCTCATTTTGAAACTATCAAGCAGGACGATACAAACTATCAAGCAGGACGGTACAAGCCTTATAGAGAGGTCAGTATAACTTCTGCTCCTTGCAAAAGCGGCGAAGTGAATTTCACACGTACTTGTCCCGCTTCTCCGGTCGTTTGTATATACGTCAGCAGACGTCCGTGGTACACACGTTGACGGTTGTCCCTATAATCTCCCATGTCGCTGTTGTCAGAACCTTCAAGGCCGAGCAGGCGTGCCGGACCTTCGATGTGGCAGGTAATGTCATTGTCGCCCAGCTTCACGATGGTTCCGTTCTCATCCACCACTTCCACGGTGATGTGTGCCGTAGCACGGTCTTTGGAAAGTTCCGTACGGTCGGCGCTGACGCGCAAGGCATAGGGACGGCCGGATGTCTTGATTACATAGCTGGACTGCACATTTCCATCCTTGTCGCAACCCTCGGCACGCAGTTCGCCCGCCCGGTAGGGAATATCCCAATAGATGATACCGGTCTTTTCGTCGTAAGGCTTCATTTCTCCTACCACTTTTCCGTCGAGCAAGAGGCGTGCCTGCGGAGCATTGGTGTAGCAAACCACGCGGATATTCTGTCCCTGGTCGTAATTCCAGAGGTCCCAGGCATCGGTTGACAGGTAGATGCGGTCGGGCTGCCGGGGATTGGTGCGCACAGGATAGGTACCGATATAAGTAACCGGCTTCTCACTCCACAGCGAAGCGCGGAAGTGTCCGCGAGGTTTGGGGAAACTACCGAAGTCGAGCAATCCGGTATATAGTCCGCGAGAGGGCCAACGGCCCGATTCACCCAGGTAATCCGTACCGGTCCAGATAAACTGCCCGAAGATAAACTCCTTGTTCTTTACTGCATACCAGGAGTCCAGGCTGGAACTGGTTTCACTTCCGTAGATGATGCGGTTGGGGTAAGTGGCATGATCCATGTCGTAGCGGTCTTCCGTATAGTTATACCCTACAACATCCACCGCGTCGGGATATTCCGTTTCGTTGGACATGACGACGCCTGCCAACGCTCCGGTTACGGGACGGGAAGTATCGGCCGCACGCACACAAGCGGCGAGACGTTTGGCTATGGCTCCGATGCGCATGGCACTGGGGGCATTCGGATTATAACCGCCGAACATCGGCTGATTGATTTTAGAACCGTCGAGGACGGGATGGGAATAAGGGTCGTTGGGATAGTCCACCTCATTGCCGATGCTCCACAGGAAGATGGAAGGATGGTTGCGGTCGCGACGCACCATGTCGGTCACATCCCGCTCTATCCATTCCTCAAAGAAGTCGAAAGAGCCGTCGAAACTCGGTGTACCTACGTTCCAGCCTTCCACCCATTTGCGCTTCGGAAATTCCCATTCGTCCGAAATCTCGTCCATCACAAGCAAACCCAGTTCATCGCATAGCTGATAAACAACCGGCGCCTGTGGATTATGGCTCATGCGGATGGCGTTTACGCCAATCTCCTTCAGGTTTTTCAGGCGGCGTTCCCAAACTTCATCGGGCACTACGGCGCCCAGCACGCCGGCATCGTGGTGCAGGCATACACCTTTCACCTTTATCCGGTTGCCATTGAGGGCAAGACCTTTATTGGCGTCAAAGTCCAAAGTGCGGAGTCCCACTTTGGTTTCGTTTCCGTCAATGCGTTCGCCGTTGCTGAAGAGTTCCGTCTTCAGTGTATAGAGATAGGGATCGCTGAGGTTCCAGCGATGCGGCTTGGCCACCTTCAGGGCAATGGTTTCCTTGGTAATGCCTGCCTTGCCGTCGGCAACACGTGCGCGGCGTTGCGCCACTTGCTTGCCCGAGGCATCATACATCGTGGCGGATACTTCGAGTTTATTGCCCGTCGCCACATGCTTCTCTACTTCCATGTCGACGGCAACGGTAGCCTGGCGGTCGGTCAACGAAGTGGCGTGCCAAACCACTCCCCACTGTGCAAAATGCGTTTCGGGAGCGGCTATCATCCATACATCCCGATAGATGCCGGAACCGGTGTACCAGCGGGAATCGGCGTAGCGGCTGTGATCTACACGGACAGCCAGCACGTTGTCTCCCTCTTTCAGATAAGGAGTCAGGTCGTAGAGGAAAGAAATATAGCCGTTGGGACGCTTGCCCAGCAGATGCCCGTTCAGGTACACCTCACTGCGGTTGTACACCCCTTCGAAGTAAATGTAATGCCGTGCAGCGGCATCATTTATATTGAAATGCTTCCGATACCATCCTATCCCGCCGGGCAGATAGCCGGTGCAGCTTGCCAGCGAGGGCGAAAGCTGTCCTTCGATAGACCAGTCGTGCGGCAACATGAGCTTGCGCCACTTGCTGTCGTCATACGAAGTCCGGGCAATAGCCGGGTCATCCGTCAGGCTGAACAGCCATCCGTCATTGAATTTTGCCGCATCGCCGAAAGACACTTGCGCCTTCAACGGAGCAACCGTACATAGTGCTATCAGGCAGACAGCGGTAACCATAAAGTTCTTAAAATACATTCTCATACATATCATCTTTGAAGTTAAACAAAACATAAATCCTTATGCAACAAAGATAGGCCTATTACACTGCGTAGAGGAGCACTTATATTGCAAAAGACACTACATATGGTTCAAAATGCAGGGTATCGGTACTTTCGTAAAGCCACAAAAAAGCACAGATTGCTCAAGTGATAAAATCTTGCGCAATCTGTGCTCTTACAGGGGGATTCAGTTCCTATCACCTCATTTCCAGCTCCACCCTCTTTATCTTCTCCAGCGTCTTGCCTGCCTCGGTCGAGGGGAAGAGTTGCAGCACCCGTTGCAGATAGGTTTTCGCCTTGCTGTAATTAGTGGTGAATATGCCAGAGAGGCCGTTGCGGTAACGGGCGTACTGCATCCGGGTGGGGGAAGTTATCTTCTTGAAGTCGTCATCGAGCTTTTTCTTGTCCTTTTCGGCTTGCAGGTAGTAGTAGTTTCCCAGGAAGATGTTGGCTTGCAGGTTGTCGGCGTCAAGCGAAAGGACTTTCTCATAGGTCTTCAGGGCATCCTTCTCCTTTCCGCGCATCATCTCCATCTCGGCACACGAAACGAGGGCAGGCACATCCTCAGGATAGCGTTGCAAGTATTCTTTATAGAAAAGGTACGCCTTATCGTAGTTACGTTTCTTCTTGTAATACGTGGCCAGTTCATTGATAAGGCGGGAAGCTACCGAGCTGTTTTTATCGACATTGGTCCAATAGAACATTTCCGTCTGATCTACACCGGCAGCGGCGGCCTGACGGAACAGACTGACAGCATAGTCATCCTTACCCTCGGAAAGGGCTTCGGAGACTTTCGGCAACAGGTCACCTGCCGACTGTGCCAGAAGTACCAGGGGATTAACCAGTGATAAGAAGAATAGTAAAGCTAAGGTTTTCATCTCTAATATAGTATATAGTTTAACAGCCCAAAACAGATTTACAGGAAATCTTCTCCAAATTTACAAACTTTCTTCACATCATCATCAGTAAAAGGCAGAAATATCGTTAATCGTCCCCACTATTTTTGCTTTTCTGCGTAACTTTACCCGCTTTCTGAAACAAATATTACCGATGAAGCCCAGAGACAGACAAATATTACAAATAGCACTGCCTTCCATTGTATCGAATATCACCGTCCCGCTGCTCGGACTGATAGACGTGGCAATCGTGGGACACCTGGGTGCACCTGCCTATATCGGCGCCATTGCCGTGGGTGGTATGCTGTTCAATATCATCTACTGGATTTTCGGTTTCCTGCGTATGGGAACCAGCGGCATGACTTCGCAAGCATACGGCAAACGGGACTTGCCGGAGGTAGTCCGCTTGCTGGTGCGCTCCGTAGGCATAGGACTGGCGGTGGCGCTTTGCCTCATCGTGTTGCAGGTCCCTATCAGATACGGGGCATTCCTGCTTATCCATCCCACGGAAGAGGTCCGGGAACTGGCTACACTCTATTTTCATATCTGCATCTGGGGAGCACCCGCCATGCTGGGGCTATACGGGCTGACGGGGTGGTTCATCGGCATGCAGAATTCGCGCATACCGATGTACATAGCCATCACACAGAATTTGGTCAATATCATTGCCAGCCTCAGCCTGGTTTACCTGCGCGGAATGAAGGTGGAAGGGGTGGCTTTGGGGACGCTTATCGCCCAGTATGCCGGTTTTGTTATGGGGCTTGTGCTATGGAAGATGCATTATGGCAAGCATCTGGGAATTAAAAAGTATAAACTAAAGATTAAAAGTATCGGAGAAGGAAGCGTTTGGGAGAAGGCGGCGATGATGCGCTTTTTCTCGGTGAACCGGGACATCTTTCTGCGTACGCTTTGCCTGGTGGCAGTTACGTTGTTCTTCACTTCGGCAGGGGCCGAACAGGGAGAAATCATTCTGGCTGTCAATACGTTGCTGATGCAACTCTTCACGCTGTTTTCGTACGTGATGGATGGCTTTGCCTATGCGGGAGAGGCTTTGAGCGGGCGATACATAGGTGCGCGCAACCGCGATGCTTTCAGGAGTACCGTCCGCCACCTGTTCGCATGGGGAGGAGTGATGGCGGTGCTTTTCACATTGACTTATGCCGTGGGCGGCAATGCGTTCCTCGGACTACTGACGAATGACAAAGAGGTGATAGCTGCCGCCGATACCTATTTCTATTGGGCGCTTGCCATACCTGCCGCCGGTATTGCCGCCTTTATCTGGGACGGAATCTTTATCGGCGCCACAGCCACGCGCGGAATGCTTCTTTCAATGGCAGTGGCCGCCGTCAACTTCTTTGCCGTGTACTACGGATTCCGCCCTGCCCTGGGCAACCATGCACTATGGCTCGCTTTCCTTACTTATCTCTTGATGAGGGGAGTGGTGCAAACGGCGCTGGGACTGTTTTCTACTACAAAAGGCATACGACTGCTCAGTAAGGTTGGTTAGGTTTGTAGCAACATAGTTAATAGATTCGACCATTAACCTCTATTCTCAAAATAAATGGCTAAATTTGCAAATAAGAGAAATGGCAGAAAGTTTATGAGTGACGATAATAAAACCAACTGGGCAGACTTTGACGAGTATTTGCGTCAAGGCGAACCCGACAAACAAGAGAAAGCCTACAACTGGCAGACCGCCATCGGTCTGCAAGCAGTGGATGGTCTGCACACATCAGACTATCTGATAAATACTGCACGGCAGCATATAGAAGGCGATATAGACATTGACCAGGTACAACAGTTACTCAAGACTTATTATCAGAGCAAGACAAACCGGGCTAAGGATGACGACGAGAAAGAGGAAGCTGACCGTGCAGCTGCCAATATAGCCAAGATATTGAGCCGCCAAACTTTGGCATTCAATACCAATGGCTATATAGCCGTGCATCGCCAGATATTCGACGGAGTGTTTAAGCATGCGGGCAAACTGCGTGACTATGACATCACCAAAAAGGAATGGGTTCTTCGTGGCGACACGGTGAACTATCTCAACTTTGAAGACTTACGCCGTGCCATAGACTACGACATAGAACAGGAAAGGCAATTTGACTATAAAGGGATGGATATGGCAGATGTGGTGACTCACATCACCCGGTTTGTGTCCGGTCTTTGGCAAATACATGCTTTTTGCGAGGGAAACACCCGTACAACAGCCGTGTTCACCATTCAGTATCTGCGCTCCATTGGCTTCTATATCAATAACGAGCTATTTGCAAAGCACTCCTGGTACTTCCGCAATGCGCTGGTGAGAGCCAACTATAAGAACGTGCAGCTGGGCATCAACTACAATCACAGCTTTCTTGAGAAGTTCTTCCGCAACCTTCTGATGGGTGAACAAAACGAACTCAAAAACAGATACATGGTGATTACCCAACCTGATGATTGGGATAAAAAACGACCAAGTAGTGACCAAGTAGCGACCAAGCTACGGGCAAGTTCGGATGTCGAATCAGGTATTGTGTTCACAAGCAATGAGAATATCAGGAATCTGATCTATGCAATAGGTGAAGAACGAAAGTCGGTGAAGGATATGATGACCGCCGTTGGCTTGAAGCATCGACACAATTTTGCTATAAAATATCTGGAACCAGCCATATCTGAAGGATATGTCGAAAGGCTATATCCTGACAAACCACAACATCCACGACAGAAGTACTTTCTAACGCTGAAAGGCAAGTCTCTACTGGCTGAATTGAATATTCAGCAAAGAAAATCAATGCAATAATTACCTGGAAAGAGTACAGTTATTAAGTAATAAAGCTACTAATACTTATTCGTTCTTTTATAGGGGGAATTGCGTTCCCCTGCAGTGGTATGCATTTTCCACTGCAGGGGGACGCAATTTTCTTTATAGTGGAACGAATAGATGTATGCTGTGTTACTGCTTAGGGAGAGGGGCGCGACGGGCAGGCAAATGCCCGGCACCGGGGAACGCATCGTTCGGCACCGGGGAACAATACGTCCGGCACCGGGGAACAAATGGCAGACTGACTAAGGGTATTCCTTCCCCCCGCCAGGGAGACAGGAAAAGAGGTTTTTCATCTTTTTTCAACACTTCTCTTGTTTCTTTCAAAAACAACGTTTACCTTTGGCATCGTGTAGGAGCGCCTACCAAAATATTTATTAAAACTTTATTAGAAGCGTCTTGCTTCATTCTTACTAATAGAAAACCTAGGAAATTTTCTCTACGGATAAGAATGACAATAAGACGGCTTCCGCGTTATAGCGTGGGGCTGTTGTGTCATTTCGTCCGTTAAGGCTTTCCTAGGGCCCTCTATTAGCGAAGTGAACAATCGGTTCCACGCTTCGTGTTTGTAATAGGCCCTTTATGGAACTGAGGAGAGCCACAACACAATTTATTCAATTATGGATAATCCAAAGAAAGAGATGTATGAACCGCCGGCAGTAGAGGTGCTGGTGGTTGCAGTGGAATGTGGTTTTGGCGGCAGCGGCGGTGGTAGCACCGGAACCGGTAGTGCCGACGCTTCATTACCAGAATGGGGCAGTGAGGATGGCTACTGGCAATAATCCTCTTCAGTAATTACAAACAACTTAAAAAGAAATTAATCATGAAGAATTTAAATTACATCAGTGCTCTGCTGTTCGCAGCGGCTCTGATAACCGGGTGTTCCAACGAAGAAATAATGGAGAACAGAACATCTTCCGACGATGTTACATTAATTGCCACAACAGGAGCTGACACAAGAACAACGGTGGACGGAAACAATAAAGTGAAGTGGACTGCCGATGACGAATTCTATGCCTTTGGTGGCGCTACCGGAACGGATAAAGTTTATAAAGCTACCGCAAAGTTTACCTTGTCAAGTACCAGCAGTGAGGATACAGAAGGAAGCTTTACAGGTCAGTTGACAGGCTCTAAATCTTATTTGCAGTATGCGGTTTATCCTTTTAGCGCATACAATTCCGAGAAAATGACCGTAACATTCCCTGCATCATATACCTATTCTAATAGTAATGCACCGATGTTCGGAACTGTAAACAGTAATCAGTCAAAAGTAAACTTTGATAGACTACTAAGTGGTATGATGCGTATCAAGCTGATCGGATTGGGAAATAAGTCCGGTTCATTGACATTGGCAGGTGCAAATATCGCAGGCTCGGCTGAACTGAAAATAGATAATTCTGGCAAAGCCGAACTTGCTGCAATCTCGAAAGGAACGGGTACTATGACAGTGTCATTCGATAATTCAAGTAACATAGATCCGTTGGTACTGGATATTCCTATACCTGCCAATACTTACGCAGACGGCATCACCGCTACGCTGGAGATTGACGGTGCTTCAACTCAATTGTATCAAACGACAAAAGACTTTGTTGTAGCAGCCGGTACAATAAAGGAAATGCCCGGCATCAGCAACATCACGATTGATGCGGGCACCGGTGGATTGACTTTCAGTAAGGTAATGGAAAATGTAGAAGAGGCTAACAAGGCGCTGGAGAATGATGAAAAGAACATAGCGGTTAGTGCAGTGAAAAAGGGTGAAACCATTACTATTCCGAACACCAGCACAAGCCAGGCTCCTGTTACTCTCAACATCACGGATGCAACAGCTACCAGCTTCACAGTACAAGGAACTGATGGCGGTTCAGGGATGTCCCTGAAAATCAATATGCCGGAAGGCACCAGCGGAGAGTTGACCGTTACGGATATCGAGCACGTAGAGGTTAGCGGCAACTGGAAAGTAATAAATTCCAGCACAGGTGATAATACCTTTGTAGTGAAAGCTAATGCAGTAATAGGAGAGTTGATTGTTAACAAGGGTAACATCGAGATAGAAGAAGGCGGTGTAGTCAATAAACTTACGCTGAATGCAGATGTGACCATCAACAATTTATTGGAGGTGCCGACAGGACAGACTATGGAGGTAAACCTGGGAGAGCATAAGTTGACACTTGTCGGGAACAATTTTGGCCACATCTATGGAGAACTCATACTGAAAGGCACCAGCAATGATGCAAGAGGACAGATACTTGACCAATCCAAGGGATTATGCTTGAGTGCGGATAACACTAAATTGACCATGGAGAATGTAGACTATACATGTACCGGATACGACGGGAATGCCAGTGGTATCTTTATATTTCAGTATGTTAGCAATACGGCTACTGTAGTCAAAAACTCTACAATAACGAGCAGATACTACTGTATCAATACCAATGGCTTGCCGCCTGTTGGTGAAAACAATAAGATTACACTTGAAAGCTCTGAATTCACGGCTGCTGAGACAGCACTTATGATAAATAACAATGCTACGGTAACGGCTACGAACTGCAAATTCACGGGAGGCTGGCAAGGTGCTCTCCTGCGTGGCGGTACGTTCGACTTTACGACTTGCAGCTTTAACTTGAATGTAGACGGTAATTATGCTGAAAAAAATGGAACGAAGGTAGGTGCTACTTCTTGGGGTACAGGAAACGGTGGTCCTTCAGCAGCCATTACGGCAGGCAACAGATATAGCAATAACACTGATTATAACTATAAGACAACTCTCGCTCTAAAGAGTAATTGCACCTTTACGGTTAAAGAGGATGGCGGAATCAGTACCGACTATCCTGCTATCTATCTTGATGCAAAAGCAGGTGTAGAGACTCAAGGTGTCATATTCACCTATGATGAAAGTTGCAAAACTGCAGTTGAAACCGCAGGAGTTCTTGTTGTCAATAATACGACCGGAGAGGTTACGGTAAACGGTGTAGCCAGTAATGATGGTGCCTCGGAATAATCACATTATCTCCCAAAGAGAACCGATATTCGCGCAACCTTAGGCTGAAAGCCTTATATTATACAGCGTAGGGCATCGCCCTACGTCGTATAAATGCATCTCTTATTGAGCCCTGAAAGGGCGGAACTTACATACTGCTGTTCCGCCCTTTCAGGGCTCGTTTGTGTGGGTGTGGGCAATACGTAGGGCGATGCCCTACGCTGTATAATTGAGCCCTTTCAGGGCAAGCCGACAAATGATAATTTACGACTGATATATATTTTGCTCACGGAGCACACGGAACACACGGATAGCACGGATTTCTTATATCTCTCTGTTATCAGTGTACTC
>CAJKXC010000005.1 GCA_905203765.1 uncultured Bacteroides sp. | reverse complement strand
AACTGAAAGGATTCCAACGCGTATTCCTGAAAGCAGGTGAGACCAAAGCTGTGAAAGTACAGATTCCTATTGAGAAACTGCGTCATTGGGATGAAGCAACCAACGGTTGGAAAGTTGAACCGGGAGCTGTCAATATACAGGTAGGTGGTTCTTCACAGGACATCAAACTGAACCAGACAATAGAGATTTAAGATACCTAACATGAATAAACGCTATTAAGCAAAGCCTCCCCTCAGATGAATATTGAGGGGAGGCTTTCTCTTTCCAGGCTTCGCCATTCATTCTTTAACTGAATGCCGCTGCAAGAACACCAACCAAAGCTACCAATATAATCAAATCGATAATAGAAATAATGAACCCTGCAATGGCGCATCCACGAGGGCTCTTAAACAACCCGATGAAGCTAAAGAGCAGTCCTAAAAACCAGATGACCCAACCTAACACCGGTACCCAGCAGAAGAAAAAGCCCAAAAGAGCGAAAACCAGTCCCGCAGTACCTATGCCATTGGAACTTTTTGTAGGAACATTTACGAAAACCGATTGCTGCGTAGTACTGACGCTTTGCTGGTAAGAAGGTTGTGGAGCAGGCTGTGCAGTGTGCAGGTTAGCATGACAATGAGGACAAGCTGCTGCTTTATCCGAAACTTGTTTTCCACAGTGTGAACAATAAATTAGTGCCATAATAGTAAAGATTAAATAAATAAATATTAGTTGATTCTCTGTTCAAAAGGTAGCTTCTCTTCATTCTCTCCTTTGATGATGACTTTCATACCCTTAAATGCATAATGCTCTTTCAAGTGCATGATGTCGCTGTCATGCAGGCGAATGCATCCTTCGCTGGCCCTGCCGGGTATTGATTGCTCATTATTCGTGCTGCCATGAATTCCGATTCCTTTATGCCCCGGAACTTTCAGGCGAAGGAACCAATGCCCGTAAGCTTTGATAGACCCGCGTCCATCATGAAAATCATGATGCCAGTCGGATGCATCTTCAATAGAAGTAATGATAAAAGGTTCTCCGGCGGATGACTCCGGTGTTTTCATATCCCCTCTCTGTTCTTTGTTCCCCAAATTCTTTCCTAAAGCCACCGGATAGAGGGCCACGCGCATAGTATCCCCGTTTACAGACTCATATATATAAAGGCGTAATTCCTTCTTGGATATCACAATGAAACACGCTTCTTTCTCTTTCAATGAACGGTGGACAGTATCTTCCTTTTCCTCCAGCGGTTCAGAAGTAGCAGATTTCTCCATACGGTTTCTGCACGACACCAGAAAGAGAAATATCAAAAACAGACTGATAGTACCTATATAGGGAGCCATAAAAGCTGAATGTACTCTATTCCACATAAGTATATTGTTTAGATACGTACAGCGTATAACCTTTGTAGTTTATCTTATAAAAATCCCCCACTTCTCCCAAATAAGGATATTTCTCTCCTTTTTCAGGATGACGGTTTGTACCATCCGCCCATTTGAAGATTTCCGCATCCAACGAAGGAGCATAGCGCATCCGTAGGTTTGTGCCGTTGATTACGACAAGTGTAGGAGTCACGGAAGTTCCTATTCCGCCATTTTGCAAAATTCCAATTGGAGTTTCTGCTGTCTTTGTCCGCAAAAAACCATTCATATAAAAGAATACGCCTATACCTATTAATAGAAACAATACCACCCCGCCAATTATGTAGTAGAGAGAAGTATTACTTCCAGAAGAGACAGTTGGCAATGGTTGCTCTTCTTCCTGAAAGCCGGCAGAGCTGTTTTGAGTGATAGATACTGCGGGGGGAGATACGGGAGCCTGCGAAACCGGATAACCGCATTGGGGGCATGCCGCCAACGAGCAGTCGAATTCTGCACCACATTCGTTGCAATGTTGTTTGGATGGAGTAACCGGACATCCGCAGTGCGGGCACACTGCCTGTGTTGCATCAATCTGTGCCCCACATTCGTCACAGCACAATGATTGATTCGCTTCCTGGCAGCGTTCACTGGGCTGTCCGCATTTAGGGCAAAAGCATTTCTCTTGATAAGCATCGTGCTCGAATACATATTGGCACGACGTACATTGAAATTTAATCTTATCTTTCATAGACGGACATTTACGTGTCCGCAGATCCCGAACCGAACCAGGTTATGAGCATTTATTTCATCAAGTATATATATAAAAAAAGCGCGGGATCTGTACTCGTCACTTATCCCGCGTGCTCGGCCTTCGCATTGCCTTCCAGTCAAGGATAAGCAACACAGAAGCCCACGCCGATATGTATATAGTATCAGCACACCCCATGATAGAGCGCACTAATAGACATAACATACCCGTAGACATCTTACTGTTGCCTTACCATGTGACTGAATGTTAAAGTTGCGAAGTTTAAGCACGCCACAGATAAGACGTCACAAGTAAACGTCTTTCTATATATATAAATACATCTACAACCCACTCACCTCTACTGTCAGAAGCTTATAGTTGCAAATATCTGAAGGCAAATATAAAGATAAAATATACACAAATGAAAATATACTGAGAAAATATACACCTAAACTGCCATTATTTTCCGAATAACCATCGGTTCAGCCATCGGTTTATATAGACATTCGCCACGGCACATCCGACGCCAATCGCCGCTCCCGCCAATACATCCGACGGATAGTGCACCCCCTCGTTCATACGCGAGACTCCCACCGAACAAGCCCACAGGGCAGAAGGGGCTATCACGTACCACTTAGGGTACTTGACGCACAAAGAGGTGGCAAGCGCAAAAGCCGTCGACGTATGCGAAGAAGGAAAAGAAGGGCTGTCTTCATAGCTATACGGGTGCACCCTGTCCGGATAAGTGTCATAAGGCCGTGCACGATCCACCAGATATTTCAGACCATAACTCACCACAAATGTTCCCGCCACACTCGTCCCTATATAGACCGCATCTTTCAATAAACCTTTATCTTGCTTTATCCAGGCAGCTATCGCCATCGCTACCGGAACACCGACAGCAACATATGGTTCCGAGCGTGAAATTATCTTGTTATAGTTGCGAACAAACTTACTGTCCCAACTATTAATCCGATGCAAAGTATTAACGTCCCAGTTCTGTGCAGAGAGATTTAATACAACAAAAGAGGCGAAATATACCAAAAAAAACATCTTTTTCATCAATTCATTGCCTTAGTTCGGTGCAAAGATAGCCCAAATAGTTAGAGTTTTCGCAAAAAAATCCTATCTTTGCCCTCACATTTATAATAATTTGCCTATCATTTCATGACACTGGATACTTGTTGCACCCGACAAATTGACTGCACGCTATGCCCTCAGAAGTCCGAAGGAGTATTGGTTTACAACCAGTATCCCCAAGGGCAACATTTCTCTGCCGAAAAGTACACACAAAACTGTATGCTCTTCATGCTGAAAGGCGATTTGCTCGTAAATAGTGAAGAATATCCCGGCACCACCCTTCAAAGCAACCAATTCATTCTACAAGCAATAGGATCGAAAGTAGAGCTTTTGGCATTGACCGACGTAGAATACATTGTTTATTGGTTTACCGAACTTCCGCTACTTTGCGAAGAACGTTATAAAGAGATACTGAAACACTCGGAATCCCCCCTGACCTATGCTCCGCTGACAGCTGTCTCCATGCTCGAAGGTATGCTGGAAAGCCTTGCCGGTTACCTCAAAGAACAACATTACGCTTGCAGCAAATATGTCGAGATCAAGTGCCAGGAATTGGTGTATATCCTGACTTGCTACTACCCGCTCCACCAAATCAGCGCATTCTTCTACCCCATCAGCACCTACACGGAAAGCTTCCAGTATTTCGTGATGCAGAACTATGACAAGGTGAAGAACGTAGAAGAATTTGCCCACTTGGGCGGATATACCACCACCACTTTCCGCCGTCTGTTCAAGAATATGTATGGTGTGCCTGTCTACGAATGGATTCTGGACAAGAAGCGCGAAGGCATCCTGAACGATCTGCAATATACCAAACAACGCATATCAGTCATCAGCGCCCGCTATGGCTTCGACTCCCTGTCCCATTTCGCCCACTTCTGCAAAGACTCTTTCGGCGATACTCCCCGTGCATTAAGAAAACGCTCGGCCAACGGAGAGAAAATCACCATTATCAAGGAGAAATCCGAAGGAGAGAACGACAACACGGAGTCCACTGACTAACAAGATCTACACATCTGATTTTCAAGGGATATAGACCCAACGTGTTGCATCTATAGATGCAGCGTGCGGGATCTATAGATGCAGCGTGGTCGATCTATAGATGCAGCAAGCGGGATATATAGATGCAACAACCCGGATATATAGACGCTGCAAGCCGGGGTTATTAAGGAATTATTTCTTTAATTCCTTGCTTAATCAATGGATTTCTTCTATTTTTGCGAGATATTTACACAGGTCTCATAATGAAACAAATCTTTAAACTATTAAATAACTTAAATTCAATCATTTATGTGGTTAAGTAATTCATCTGTAGGAAGGAAAGTGGTGATGAGCGTTACCGGTATCGCCCTTGTCCTGTTTCTAACATTTCACATGGCGATGAACCTGGTTGCATTAATCTCAGCTGAGGGATACAACATGGTTTGTGAGTTCCTGGGAGCAAACTGGTATGCCCTGGTGGCTACGGTAGGTTTGGCTGCCCTGTTCATCATTCACATCATCTATGCCTTCTGGCTGACGATGCAGAACCGTAAAGCACGCGGTAGTGAACGCTATGCAGTAGTAGACAAACCCAAAACAGTGGAATGGGCTTCTCAGAACATGCTCGTTCTGGGTCTGATCGTGATTGTGGGTTTAGGCTTGCACCTGATTAACTTCTGGTCAAAGATGCAGCTCCCCGAACTGATGCACAACGTAGGTATGCCTGTGGGCGGTGCATTATTGGACAATGCTGCCAATGGTGTTTATCACATCCAGAACACATTCAGCAATCCGGTGTATGTAGTGCTTTACCTCGTATGGCTGGGCGCACTGTGGTTCCACTTGACTCACGGTTTCTGGAGCTCTATGCAGTCTTTGGGTTGGAACAACAAAGTATGGATTAACCGTTGGAAATGCATCTCCAACATCTACTCCACTATCGTTGTTGTATGCTTCGCCTTGGTAGTTGTCGTATTCTACATCCAGTCACTGGTGTGCGGCGCTTGCTAATAAATTATTGTAAATGATTAAATTGTAATAGCATTATGACTAAGATAGATTCTAAAATACCGGAAGGACCGGTGGCTGAGAAATGGACCAACTATAAAGCTCACCAAAAATTAGTAAACCCTGCCAACAAGCGTCGTTTGGACATCATCGTAGTAGGAACCGGACTTGCCGGTGCCAGCGCTGCCGCTTCACTCGGTGAAATGGGTTTCAGAGTATTCAACTTCTGCATACAGGATTCTCCGCGCCGTGCACACTCCATCGCTGCACAGGGTGGTATCAATGCTGCCAAGAATTACCAAAACGACGGTGACTCCGTTTACCGTCTGTTCTACGATACAGTAAAGGGTGGTGACTACCGTGCCCGCGAAGCCAACGTTTACCGTCTGGCGGAAGTTTCAAACAACATCATTGACCAGTGTGTGGCACAGGGTGTTCCTTTCGCCCGCGAATACGGCGGCTTGCTCGACAACCGTTCTTTCGGTGGCGCACAGGTATCACGTACATTCTACGCTAAGGGCCAGACCGGTCAGCAGTTGCTGCTGGGTGCTTACTCCGCACTGAGCCGCCAGGTGAATGTAGGTACTGTGAAACTCTTTACCCGCTACGAAATGCAGGACGTTGTCCTCATCGACGGACGCGCCCGCGGTATCATTGCAAAGAACCTCGTAACCGGTAAGCTGGAACGCTTCGCTGCCCATGCAGTAGTAATCGCTACCGGTGGTTACGGAAATGCATACTTCCTCTCTACCAACGCCATGACTTGTAACTGTACGGCTGCCGTAGCTTGCTACCGCAAAGGCGCCTGGATGGCTAACCCCGCTTACGTACAGATTCACCCGACTTGTATCCCCGTACACGGTGACAAGCAATCCAAACTGACTTTGATGTCCGAGTCTCTCCGTAACGACGGTCGTATCTGGGTTCCCAAGAAACTGGAAGACGCCAAGAAGTTGCAGGAAGGCACTCTGCAAGGAAAAGATATTCCCGAAGAAGACCGCGACTACTATCTGGAACGCCGCTATCCGGCATTCGGTAACCTCGTTCCCCGTGACGTTGCCAGCCGCGCTGCCAAAGAACGTTGCGACAAGGGCTTCGGCGTAAACAACACCGGACTCGCCGTATTCCTCGACTTCTCCGATGCTATCAACCGCCTGGGCAAAGACGTAGTTGCACAACGCTACGGCAACCTCTTCGATATGTACGAAGAAATCACCGACGTCAGCCCGTACGACAATCCGATGATGATTTATCCGGCTATCCACTATACAATGGGTGGTATCTGGGTAGACTACGAACTGATGACTTCTATCAAGGGCTTGTTCGCCATCGGTGAATGTAACTTCTCGGACCACGGCGCCAACCGCCTCGGTGCTTCCGCATTGATGCAGGGTCTGGCAGACGGTTACTTCGTATTGCCTTATACTATCCAGAACTACCTGGCCGACCAGATTACCGTTCCCCGCTTCTCTACCGACCTGCCTGAGTTCGCAGCGGCAGAAAAAGCCATTCAGGACAAAATCGACTGGATGATGAACATCAAGGGTAAGAAGTCTGTAGACTCTATCCATAAGGAATTGGGCCACGTAATGTGGGAATATGTAGGTATGGGACGTACTGCAGAGGGCTTGAAAGAAGGCTTGAAGAGACTGAAGGAAATCCGCAAGGAATTCGAGAAAGAGCTGTTCATCCCCGGCGAGAAAGAAGGCATGAACGTCGAACTCGACAAGGCTATCCGTCTGTACGACTTCATCACAATGGGCGAACTCGTAGCATACGATGCCTTGAACCGTAACGAAAGCTGCGGCGGTCACTTCCGCGAAGAGTACCAGACAGAAGAAGGCGAAGCCAAGCGCGATGACGAAAACTACTTCTACGTTGCCTGCTGGGAATACCAGGGTTCAGACGAAAAAGAACCGGTATTGCTGAAAGAACCTCTGGTATACGAAGCAATCAAGGTACAGACTCGTAACTACAAGAGCTAATCGGGAAGTTGAACATTTAAAGAATTAAAGAAAATGGATAAAAATATATCATTTACGCTCAAGGTATGGCGCCAGAAGGGTCCGAAAGCAAAAGGCGCTTTTGAAACATACCAAATGAAAGATATCCCGGGCGATACTTCATTCCTCGAAATGCTGGATATTTTGAACGAACAGCTGATTTCTGAAGGTAAAGAACCGGTTGTATTCGACCACGACTGCCGCGAAGGTATCTGCGGTATGTGTTCGCTCTACATCAACGGACATCCCCACGGTCCTGCAACCGGCGCTACGACTTGCCAGATTTATATGCGTCGTTTCAACGACGGCGATACCATCACTGTTGAACCGTGGCGCTCTGCCGGTTTCCCGGTTATCAAGGACTTGATGGTCGACCGTACGGCCTACGACAAGATTATGCAGGCAGGCGGCTACGTCAGCGTACGTACCGGTGCTCCCCAGGATGCCAACGCTATCCTGATTCCGAAGCCCATCGCTGACGAGGCTATGGATGCTGCCAGCTGTATCGGTTGTGGTGCTTGTGTGGCTGCTTGTAAGAACGGTTCTGCTATGCTGTTCGTTTCTGCCAAGGTGAGCCAGCTGAACCTGTTGCCCCAAGGCAAACCGGAAGCATTGCGCCGTGCCAAGGCTATGTTGAGCAAGATGGACGAACTCGGTTTCGGTAACTGTACAAACACCCGTGCGTGCGAAGCCGAATGCCCGAAGAACGTATCTATCAGCAACATCGCTCGCTTGAACCGCGACTTTATCATTGCAAAGCTGAAAGACTAAGTTGCTTTCACTTATTTGATTAATATCACAAGAAGCTCCTCTGCCGGGAAACCGGTAGGGGAGTTTTTTTATGGGTACAAGCCTTATTGTGCGGTAGCGGCAGGGACGGTATTCTTTCCGGTACGCAAGTTGCGGGGAGACGCGCCGAAGTTCTTCTTACAGAAATTGGAGAAGTGGGGCAGGGACTCGAAACCGTATTTATAGCAGATTTCGGAAATGGTGGCATCGGTGTGTTGCAGTTCGTACATGATGCCCTCGCAGCGACGCTCCTGCATCCACTCATAAACCGGCTGATGAAATACGGATGTAAAAATACGGCGGAAAGTAGTAGTGGTGTAGCCACCCAGTTTTGCCAGTTCCTCAACCGTCTTTACCCGGTTATGGTTTTTGAGGACAAAGTATTGGAAGCTGTTTGTGTACTTGGAGAGGGGATGCACCAGCATGGAAAGCTCGTAATCAGTGTAATACTGCCCTAAGAGGAAGCCGAGCTCTTTCTGCTTGAAAGCCAGCAGTTCTTTGCAGATCTTTGCTTCTGTCATATAGGATTTGGAAGCATCCAGGAAGTATTGCACCTCGGGCTTGATCTTTAAAGGGGAATAAATCAAAGGGGGCTGAACCTTATTTGCAATGTAACTGTAACGGGTTTCGCAGAAGAATTGTGGCTGCTCAAAACGATAGCAGACACATTCGACATCGGTCATCGCCAGTATCTCGTACTTCGATCCGATGGCTTGAAGAATGAATTCACCTGCACGCAGGGTAGTACCTGCGTACTCATTACTATTGACAAGGACTTCTCCTTTTAATAAAAAAATCAAGATATTCTCTTCACATTTATGTGCAGGAAGGTGGAAGCCTCTCGGATGAGAAGCGTAAATAATGATATTGTCCGTAGCTTTAGGACAGCTGTGACAATCTATGTTGGTTGCTCCACATGCAGAGGTATTGGGCATCGTAGAATCAAGTGTTTATAGCTTGTTTGTTTGCTGCGACAAATATAAACAGATAATATCAGAAAAAAAAATATTCCCCGGAAACTCGTAGGTTAAAGTTTCCGGGGAATAATCAGATTGTGGTTTTGGAAAGGAAACCGAAAGGCTTATTCAGGAGTAGCTGGTGTATCAGCTTCACCCGGATATGCTTCAACACTTGTTTCAAAAGCAATCTCCTCGGCACCTACAGGCAAAGTTAGTTTATAACGGATATTCTGACCTACTCCCCATGCTGCATCGGCAGGCAATGTAACAGTTTTTGTACCGTCAAAGAAAGAGGTTTCACCCTTTTTTACTGTGTACGTCACAGATATGGTTTTGCCACTAACTTTTTGCGGAAACAGCATCAAAGAGCCACCTGTTGCATCATCCAAAGGATAAAAATCACCATCCGGAGTCCCAACAGTAGTAGGATAAATATAATCAGTAGCTAATGTCGTTTCAGCATCTGTCAAATCCCAAGAGTTATCAGCAAACTTATAGGTAGCAGTTCCACCAGAAACACCATTGATTTTAATCTCACTTATCGTATAGGCATATGCTGCATCGACTGGCTTATAAGAGAAATTGATACGCGTAAGAATATGCTTGAAGTTAAGCGTCAACTTATTGTCAACAGGTTTAGTTACAGCTTCAGAATACGCTACGACCAAATCAGTTTGATCTTCAGCTAATGCTGCTACTCCAAATTTCAAAGTAGGATATCCCGTTGCCGGTACAGTAAAATCAGCCTTAGCGGTAGTAGGATAAGCAAAGAATTGCATTGCTTGATTCACCGGCCAATAATAGGTACCTCCTGTTGTTGACCATCCCCCCTGCTTTCCAGTATAGTCTACTGCATCCATATAGGCATCACCAAGTCCTGTAGTAGCAATATCTGCCTTAGCAACCGTATATGCACTCACCGTAAAAGCCGTAAAATTGTCATTATCAGTCACCGCAGCCTTCGTGCCTGCCTTCACCATCGTACCCACTTTAATCTCTGCCTGTTGTCCACCATTGTCTAACATTTCATTTTCTGAGCAGCTCATCATTGCAGATGCAGCTAACGCCATTAAAAAAATCTTCTTCATAACCATTGTGTATTAAGTTAATATTATTATTTATCTTATTGTTCTATTTTACATCGGTAATTCAACGCCCGTTTCATCATCCCAATCTCCTACATCTCCGCCTATTCCGCCACCGGTTCCAGATTCCACATCGTCTACTTCTATCTTGCCATCCGGAACAGGAACTTCGATATGCACCTCTTCACCCGGTTCTTCCGGTTCACCCGGCTCTTCTCCGATGGATGGAGATTCTATCAGCTCCGTGATGTCTACTTTTACCTCTTGCACCGTATTGTCTGTCTTCACCAATTTCAGTGTCAGCATCATCGGTATTCCTGCAACACGGGTCTCCGCTACTTCCTTCGGAGAGATAAAAGCTGAGAAATCGCCATACAGCACACCGTCCTTAATATAAGTTTCTACATTTATAGGTACTTCGCTCACCGTGCAAGTATGCTTTCCCAACCAATAACTTCCGTTCAATCCGCTAATGTGGCACACTACCCGTGACAGATTCTTGGCTCCCACTACCTGTATATCAAAGGAGTAATTCCTCACTACCACCTGTGGGGTAAGTTCCATCTGCACCGTTGTCTCACTCTGTTCTATCACCACATCTTCCAACACCGCCACATAGAAAGCATCGGGCGACCATACCATCGCTTCGTCTGCACTCAGTCCGGTGCAGTACCCGGTATACGCTTCAATCGTTTCATAGCTCTCTTCGCCCCTTACCTGGACGCTTTCCGTATTATAGTTATATATTACGACTCTGTAACTTCCGGCGGGCACTTCCAATTCGCCGCCTTCCGCAGGTAAATAGTCTTCAACTTTTCGTCCTTCCTTGTCTTTCGAGTAAAAGATAATCTTCATATACTCCGGCAATTCATTTGTCATGCCTTTCCAATCCAACGTCACCTGTACTGTGCTGAGCAGAGAGTCATCAGGAGTATCCCGGGAATCGCATCCCACCAACATTACCAGCAATGAAAACAGAAATACAAGTAACTTGCTTTTTATCTCCTTTTCGCTCTTCCTCGTGACGATATTCACCATAACCTTGCGTTGTATGAAACAAATGTAAAGTATAAAATTTGAATAAATGAGCAAACATAAAACTCTTTTAGAGGTCTGAAGTGTTCTGTGAAACGATTGGAACAGATTTGCAAGTTAGCCCGCTTGTTTTGCCGGATGATTGCTGCAATTCCGATACACATTCTTTTCTTTTCCCAAAAAGTGATGGAAAACATTCTTCAATCCATATATTTTAGTATTTTTGTATCAAATTGGCATAATAAGCGAAGAACACCTCATACCAGATACCATTTATGGCATTAAGCAACAACAGAATGAGAAGATTAGTATATATATTATCAGTTATAATCTTACTCTGCGCGGGATGCTCCCGACAGCAAAAAGCACCCGTCAAGATACCTTTGACCAGCGCGCATCGCGGCGCCAGCACCATTGCTCCCGAAAACACAATGGCATCCGTCGATTCATGTATCAAATACGGCGTGGGCAATATGGAATGCGACGTCTGCATCAGCAAGGACAGCGTGTTCTACGTACTCCACGACTCGACCCTGGACCGCACGACCAATGGAACGGGGGACATCAGCGACTGGATGTCTGCCGACATCGACACACTGGATGCCGGTTCCTGGTTTGCTCCCGAATTTGCCGGACAACGCGTACTCCGTTTTGCCGACCTGCTGCAAAGAGCCAAAGAGGGTGGCTTGAGAATCGCCATCGACTACCGCAACGGTGGTTTGCAGGAAATGCTGTCCCTCATCAAATCCAAAGATATGCTGGAGAACTGCAACTTCACTTTCAGCAAAGAAGAAGACATCAAACGTTTCAGGGAACTGGCGCCGGAAGTAAAAACGCTACAGGCATATATCAGAAGTGAAAGTGACATAGAACGGGTAGTAAGAGAGGTGAACCCCGACATTGCCGTTGTATGGATCGATTCACTGAATCCGCAATTCGTAGAGAAATGCCGCAAACATGGACTGCAAGTTCTGGCTCTGGTTCTAGGTACGGACGACAAAACAGCGGACAATCAGAAAGCGGTAGACCTGGGCGTCGATATCATAGCAACCGACCGCCCGGTGCAGTTCATCATGAAATATGGAAAAGCAACCCCATAACACAATGAAGCAGAAATTCTTTCTTCTTCCCTTATTGCTCATTATGATCTGCCCTAAGGGATTTTCGGCAACTCCTTCGCTGGATGCAATGCTCGCCCAGCTGGATCACTACTTAATGAAAAGCAGTGACTATGTTGATAAGAAAGAATCCCGGATTGCCGAATGGCGTCGGGTTCTCGGAAAAGCAGTATCCGACGAGAAACGCTACGAAGCCAGCATCCATCTCTTCGAGGAGTACAAATCTTATAAATACGACTCCGCCTACTCATACGCCCATCACTCGCTGCAACTGGCCCAACGTTTGCAGAACTCAGGCTACATAGCCGAATCCAACGGTGCCATCGTCTTCTGCCTGCTTTCATCGGGCTTGTTTAAAGAAGCTTTCGATGTGATAGGGAAGATCGATATCAGCCATGTCCCGCTTGCCAACAAGATTTCCTACTATTCCTTATATAGCAGGCTCTACTATGACATTGCCGACTATAACCACGAAGCTCCTTTCCAGGACGAATACATCCGAAAAGGCAGTCTCTATACGGACTCTTTATTGACCCTCTTGCCGGAGAAAGGGATGAAGTGGTGGTACTTCACCAGCCAGAAGCAGATGAAAGAGCGGCAGTACGATGCCTGCATCTATTCCTTCAAAACCATGTTAGAGCGAAAAGATGTGGACCCGCACACCGAAGCCATCATTGCATCCAGCCTGGGATGGGTATACGGCGAACAGGGGGATAAAGACCAGGCACTGACCTATCTGATACGCGCCGCCATCGGCGACATCCGTTCGGCAACGAAGGAGACGACCGCCCTGCGTGTACTGGCCGGACTGCTCTATGAGCGCGGCGACATCAACCGTGCCAACCGATACGTAAAATCGGCCCTGGAAGATGCCAACTTCTACAACGCCCGTCAGCGCAAGATAGAGATAGGCTCCATCCTGCCCATCATCGAGCAAGACCGCTTCGACATTGTAAAGAAGCAACGCAACGTACTCATCGGCGGCATTACGCTCTTCTCCATACTCTTCATTCTGCTTTTCACCGCCACCCTTATCATCTACAAGCAGATGAAGAAACTGCGCACCGCCCGGCAAACCATTGTGGAGCGCAACCAGCAGCTGCAACAGATCAACGAAGAGCTGTCCGAAGCCAACAACATCAAAGACGAATATATCGGCTATTCATTCTACCTGAACTCCGAGTATATCGGGAAGATGGAGAATCTCTACAAGATGATAAACCGCAAGATTGCCGCCAAGCAATTCGACGACCTGCGCACTTCGTTCAAAGAATCGACCCTGAACAATGAGCGGGATAATATGTACGCTTCCTTCGACGAAACATTCCTGAAGTTATTCCCCAATTTCATCACTGCCTATAACCAGTTATTCCCCCCGGGAGAAACCAACCGCAGCGAAAATAATTCCCTTACCCCGGAGATGCGTATCTTCGCCCTCATCCGCCTGGGTATATGCGAGAGCGAACGGATTGCCAAATTCCTCAATTACTCCGTCCACACTATCAATACTTACAAAACGCGGGTGAAGAACAAGTCGATTGTATCTAACGAACTTTTCGAGGCAAAGATTATGGAGATAGCATCCGTATCACCCGAAAGCTGATTCCGGACAAGTATTTTCCCCTGTCCGCCCCTCTTTTTCCTGTTATAAACGGTTATACTCCCGTTATACAACCGCGCCTTTTTGTTTTCAGATATTCACTGATTATGAGCATCTTAATCTTTGATAAGCGTAATAATCCGTTATACAAACCGTAGGTATTTTCCTTTTCTCTCCCCAAACCTATAGTTTTGCAATGTCAACCGGAAGAAACGGCTTCCATTGACCAATGCATTGTACAAGTTAACCTGATTTATTTACTTAAAACTACAACCTATGAAGGCATTCAAGACTATCCATGCTTTTCTATTGTTTTCGTTACTTGTCGGCGGACTGTGCTTCACAGCCTGCAACGGCACAGAAGACGGTTCTTATGTAGCTCCCATCACCCTGAGTGAGAAAATCAACGGCCAGTGGGTGCTCTCTTCCATTAAACAAGTAGATGAAATCGCCTCGAAGGACATTGAACTGACCGGGCAACTCGATTTCATGTCGTTCGGTATCGACCTGCAAGCCGATGCCGAGAACAACCCCACCACCTTCAGCGTGACGGGCAACGCCCCTGCCCTGCTACCCGCATCGGGCAACTGGGAAATGGAGCACCCCTTCACCAACTCCGACGGCACGCCTGCCCGGATATTCCTTTACTCCGGCGCCGACAAGAGCCAGAAGGCTGCGGTGCTGACCGTGACCGCTACTCCGGGAGCCAACCGCATCCTGGAATTCAAGCTGACCCGCAAGCAGAAAGGTCAGGCATTCGTTTCGTATATCTATAACCTGGTACCCGCTACCGCAAACCATTAAGGAGGACTGAATATGAAGAAGATTTTATCTCTTGCCATCGTGCTGATGTGCACACTGCTACCTGTAAAACTATGGGCGCAAGTAGAAGCCGGCTCTCCTTATAAGATATGGACAGACCCGGTAGTTTACCGTGCTTCCGACCAGGTGACCTGGTACTTCGACATGACCGACACCAAGTTCAAGGCCGGCGAAGACCTCTACCTCTGGAGTTGGGCGCCCAGCGAACCCGATGCAGGCAACTGGGACAACTCCTCGGACTTTGCCAAGCTGACCTACGTAGGCGATAACGTCTACGCCATGACCATGATTCCCGAGAAATACTACGGCGTGCCCGCAGCCGACATGAACGCCAACGACGACATCTTCTGGGGACGACTGAAAACCAAAACCGGCGATGCGCAGAGCGACGTGTTCCAGGTTTATTCCTCGCACGCCGAGTGGACTACGTTCACAGAAAGTGGCGAAGCCTGGAAGTCCTTCCCCGAGAAGTTCGGACTGAAAGACCCGTTCTCTCTCCTGGTGGACATCAACAAACTGGTATTTGCCGGAAAAGCCGGCGGACTGAACGATATCAGCTGGGAGTCCCTGCACTTCCATAGCGGACTGAACGACTGGAGCGTGTCCCAGGAAGCACAGATGTGGCTGCCGGAAATCGTAGAAAAGACCAAACTTACCCATGTAGAAGGCAGCATCTACCGCATGGACCTGGTTCCGATGCAATACTACGGCGTGGAAAGCGACTATGAGGCCGAGAACATCGCCTGGCTCATCACCACCCACAACCCCGACTGGGCAGGCACCAGCCCCGACGCCGTACTGAAAGCCGCTGCCGCCGCTCCCTATCCCGACCCGGCATTCTCCTTCTTCCCGCAGAAGTTCAGTGCACTGGACATCCTGACACTGACCCGCCAATACAACGGAAAGACCGACGGCGACCTGACCTACACCCTCACCGCCGGAGAGAAAACCATCACAGGCACACTGGCAGGCAACCGCGACAAGCGCGAAGCCGTGATTAACCTGGAAAAAGAACTGGCAGGCATGACCAGCCTCACCAAGATTCACCTGAAGATAACGAACAGCAACGACGTAACGGTAGTCGATACCGACCTTCCGCTTGTTCCGCTGTCGGAAATCACTTACGAATAATCAACTCTTCTAAATGGGAAAAGATATGAAAAACAAAACCATATATACCATTTGTTCCCTCTTCACGCTACTCGTACTATTGGGAACAAGCCAAAACCTGTTGGCACAAAACATCACAGCTACCGGTAAGGTAGTGGACAGAAACCAAGAACCGCTGATTGGCGCCAACGTAAAAGTAACGGGCACGCAAGGCGGAACCATCACCGGACTGGACGGAGACTTCACCCTGAGCTGCCCGCAAGGAAGCACCCTCGAAATCTCCTTCATCGGATTCATCACCCAGCAAGTGCCTGCCGGCAGAAACCTGACCATCACGATGCAGGAAGATGCCATCGCACTGGAAGAGACCGTCATCGTGGGCATCGGTTACGGAACCATGCGTAAGGGCGACCTTACCGGTTCCATCGCATCCGTCAGCGCCAAGGACATGAAACAGGGCGTCATCACCAGTGCCGAGCAACTGCTGCAAGGCAAGGTAGCGGGACTCTCCGTAGTACAAAGCTCCGGTGCGCCCGAAGCAGGTGCCAGCATCCGCCTTCGCGGTGGTACGTCGCTCTCCGCCAGCAACGGCCCGCTGATTGTAGTGGACGGCATCCCCGGAGTGGACATGAACTCCGTGCAACCCACCGAGATTCTCTCCATCGACGTGCTGAAGGATGCTTCGGCAGCCGCCATCTACGGTTCGCGCGGTGCCAACGGTGTCATCATCGTCACCACCAACCGCACTTCCACCGACACGGAGCAGAAGAGCATACAGTACAACGGCTATGTAGCCATCGGCCAGACCGCCAAGCACATGGACCTGCTTAGCGCCAACCAATGGAGAGCCTACGTACGCGACAACAACATAGGCAGCGCCATCGACTACGGTTACGACACCGACTGGCAGGACGAACTGGAACGCACCGCCATCTCGCACTCGCACAACGTATCCATCAGCAACTCAAAGAAGGAAAGCGGCTACCGCGCCTCTATCACTTACCAGGACAACCAGGGCGTCATCAAGCGCAATGACATGAACCGCCTGGCAGGCAGCCTCGCCGCCTATCAGACCGGATGGGACGGACGCCTGCGCATCGACGCCGGCATCAACGCCAACTTCGACAACTGGAACCCCATCGACACGCGTATCTTTGAGCGCATGGCGAACATGAACCCCACGTTCCCCGTCCGCAACCCCGACGGCAGCTTTGCCCAGATAGGCGGAACCAATACCGAGAACCCCGCGGAACTGAACACCAACCGCACCGACGACCGCAAGCGCCACCGCTTCCTGGGCTACGGAAAGGTAGAACTGGAACTGCTGAAAGGACTGAAGGGCGTAGCCAACGGCTCTTATGAATACCAATCCACCGAAGGCGGACTCTACAAGCCCACCTATGCACAGTTGGAAGGACAAAGCGAAAAGGGCTGGGGACAACGCACCCACGGCGAATACACCAACCAGCAACTGGAAGCCTACCTGAACTACGACGTAGAACTCGCCGAGATTCACCGGCTGAACCTGATGGGCGGTTACTCCTACCTGAAAACCACTGCCGAAGGCTTCGGCTCCACCCGCAGCGGCTTCGACACAGATGCTTTCGGCTACAACAACCTGGCTGCCGGCAGCGACTTCCGCGCCACGGACGTTTACTCCTACAAGAACGAATCGAAACTGATTTCCTTCTTCGGCCGTGTGAACTACAACCTGATGGGCAAATACATGCTGACCGCCACCGTCCGCCACGACGGTTCCAGCCGCTTCGGCGACAACCACAAGTGGGGTACCTTCCCTTCCGTCTCCCTGGCATGGCGCCTCAGCGACGAAGCCTTCATGCAAGGCGCGTCCGGCTGGCTGAACAACCTGAAACTGCGTGCAGGCTACGGTGTGACGGGTAACCAGAACGGTATAGAGCCCTATAAGTCGCTCGCCATCCTGAGCGCCGACGGAGCCAGCTACTACGATGCCACCACCGGCACCTGGAAGAAGAGCTACGTGCAGGCACAGAACACCAACCCCGACTTGAAGTGGGAATCTACCGCCCAACTGAACATCGGCGTGGACTTCGGCATACTGAACCGCATCAACGGTACCATCGAATACTATCACAAGAAGACCAGCGACCTGCTCTGGACCTACCCCGTTCCGCAGCCCCCGTACCTGGTGGGCACCATGCTTGCCAACGTGGGCGACCTGGTGAACCAGGGTCTGGAAGTAACCCTGAACGCCAACATCCTGCGCCAGCGAGACCTGACCCTGGATGCCAACGTCAGCTTCGCCTACAACAAACAGGAGATTACGAAACTCTCTAACGACACCTACCAGGCCGTGGGCCTGCAAGCCGGTTCGCTCCACGGACTGCGCGGCATGTCGGGACAATACTCGCAGATTATCAAAGAAGGTTATCCCGCAGGCGCTTTCTACGGACCTAAGTGCCAGGGCATCGACGCCGACGGCAAGTACATCATCAACCGCGACGAAGACGGCAAGCCCATCAACGAATACCTGGGCAGCGCCATGCCCAAGTTCAACCTCGGCGTAGGCATCAACATGACGTATAAGGCGTTCGACCTCGCCGTAGCCGGTTACGGAATGTTCGGTCAGAAGGTACTCAACGCCACCCGCATGGCCATGTTCGACCCCACCCGCCTGCCGGCACAGAACGTGCCCGACGACCTGCTGACCAGCGGCATCAAGGACGACCTCATCTTCTCCAGCTACTTCATCGAGAAGGGCGACTTCTTCCGCCTGCAATCCGTCACCCTGGGCTACACCCTGCCCGGCGTCAAGAAGATTGGGCTACAGAAAGTGCGCCTCTACCTCACGGGCGAGAATCTCTTCTGCCTGAGCGGATACAGCGGCATCGACCCCGAAGTCTCCATCCCCGACAACGTGCTCGACGGCCCCGGCATCGACTGGTTCAACAGCTACCCGCGCCCGCGCACTTACTCTATCGGCGTAAACATCTCGTTCTAAAAAACAACTCGTAATCAAAGAAACTATGAATAAGAAACTATCAACTCTGCTTATCTCTTCGCTCCTCTTCGGCGCATGTACCGACCTGGGCGAGACATTATACGACAAGGTATCCATGGACGACTACGGCAAGACTCCCGCCGAAGTGCAGACCATCGTTTCCGGAGCCTACGCCACCCTGCGCGGCTACGGCGCCGACACGCCCGAAGGCAACGGCGTGAACTGCTACCCCACCTGCGAATACGTGTTCTTCCTCGAAGAGTGCGCATCCGACGAAGCCTGCATCCCCACCCGCGGTACCGACTGGTACGACGGCGGACGCTACCAGCAAGTACAGTTCCACACCTGGGCGCCGGACAACCAGATGGTGCTGAGCGCCTGGCGCTACTCCTTCACCGGCGTGTCCAAGATTAACTCCATCATCTACCAGGTAGAGGCTTCCGAACTCTCCGACGAGGCCAAAGCCAGCGTCACCGCCGAGCTGCGCGGACTGCGCGCCTACTACTACTGGCAGCTGGTGGACAAGTTCGGCAACGTGCCCATCACCACCGACTTCACCGACACCGACCTGCCCACTACCTCGAGCCGCACGGAAGTCTTCAACTTCGTAGAGCAGGAACTGAAAGAGATTCTGCCCCTGCTGCCCACCGGCGTACAGTACGGCCGCTTCACGCAGAACGTGGGCTACACCCTGCTGGCACGCCTCTACCTCAACGCCGAAGTCTACACCGGCACCCCGCGCTGGCAGGACTGCCTCGACGCCTGCGAGAAGGTGACCGGCTACAGCCTCACCGCCTACTTCGACAACTTCGCCATTCAGAACGAGACGTCGCCCGAAATCATCTTCGCCATCCCCTACGACCACAAGCAAGGCACCGTGGGCAACTACCTGGCGTCCATGACCTACCATTACAACCAGAAGGTAGCCTTCGACCCCAACGGCGTTTACCAATGGTGCGGTAACGGCATCTGCGCCCAGCCCGGCGTCTACTCCTCGTTCGAGGCCACCGACGTACGCCGCCAGTCCCTGCTCATCGGTCAGCAGAAGAGCGCCAAAGACGGCAGCGACGTGCTGATGGACAACGGCGAACCGCTGAACTACACCGAAGAGATAGAAGACTACACCAACGCCCTGCAAAACGAAGGCGCCCGCCTCGACAAGTACGCCTGGGCGCCCAACGACGCCTGGGAGCGCGACAACGACTGGGTGCTGATGCGCTACGCCGAAATCCTGATGATGCAGGCCGAGTGCAACTTCCGCCTGGGCTATCCCGATGCAGGCCTGCCCTTCATCAACCAGGTACGTACCCGCTCCGGCGTGGCTGCGCTGACCTCGCTCACCGAAGAGGCGCTGGACAAGGAATGGTTGCGCGAGTTTGTATTCGAAGGCATGCGCCGCACGGTCAACATCCGCTTCGGTACCTTCTTCAAGGAATGGTGGCAGAAGGGCGCCGACCCGGCAGACAAGCACACTGGCCTCTTCCCTATTCCGAAGGAAGAACGGGATAAGAATCCGGGACTGGCACAGAATCCGGGATACTAATAAGAAGTTCCGGTGCCGGCGCCTGATGTTCTGAGGACATCCTATAGAGTTCCAATTGTTCCCACGGTTTGGAACTGGGAGTTTCAAGTAATGAAACTCTCAGTTTCCTATAATGAAACCGGTAGTTTCCTATAATGAAACTGAGAGTTTCCTACGTTGAAACTGAAGGTTCCCCGTGTTGAAACTGAGAACATCCTGCGTCGGCACCGATTCAAACAAATAAGTAGCTTAATACATCCTCATAATGAAATCATCCATGTACAGCCTTTTACTGGCAATCTTCTTACTGGCAGGCACCGCCTGCGGCAGTGGGAACGACAATTCCGGCGGCGACGGTGGCGGCGGCGGCGGCAAAGAACTGCCCGGCGCCCTCGACCCCGCCCCGGTTGTCAAGACCAATCCTATGAAAATATACGCCCACTACATGCCCTGGTTCGAGACTCCCGAAACCTCTGCCGACAAGAAGTGGGGGCAGCACTGGACCATGGCCACCTGCAACCCCGACCAGCAGGACGCCAACGGCCGGCGGCAGATAGCCTCGCACTACTACCCCCTCATCGGCCCCTACGCCTCGAGCGACGCCACAGTGCTGAACTATCACCTGCTGCTGATGAAGTACTCCGGCCTGGACGGCATCATGATAGACTGGTACGGCACGCAGGACAAGTACGACTACGCCGCCAACCGCCGCAACACCGAAGAAGTGGTGAAAGCCGCCGACCGCGTCGGCCTGCAATTCGCCATTGTCTACGAAGACCAGACGCTCTCCGAATTGCCCGCTGGCAGCTCCCGCGTAGTACAAGCCACCCGCGATATGCAGTACCTGCAAAGCAACTTCTTCGGCAAGGCGGGCTATGCCAAAGCCGACGGCAAGCCCCTGCTCCTCGTCTTCGGCCCGCAAGCCATCACCGCGCCCGGCGACTGGACGAAAGTTTTCGGCAACCTGTCCTCGAAGCCCACCTTCGTGGTGCTGAACAGCCATCTGCACCTTGCCAATAATGCCAGCGACAAGAACGCTGCCGGCGAGTACCTGTGGGTGAATCCCGATCCCGCCACCTATTATGCCAAGTCCGCCGACATGGGCCTCTGCATAGGCGGTGCCATGCCCGGCTTCTACGACTACTACAAGCAGGGCGGATGGGGTACCGGCTACACCACCTACGATGCCGAGGGCGGCGCCCTCTTCGACCGCCAACTCGCCGCCGCCAAGACCGCCGGACTGGAATATCTGCAAATCAGCACCTGGAACGACTTCGGCGAAGGCACCACCATAGAGCCTGCCGAAGAATACGGCTACAGCTACCTCACCAAGCTGCAACAGTTCTCCGGGACTTCCTACAACGAGCAGGCGCTGAAACAAATCCACCGCTGGTACACGCTGAAGCAGCAATATGCCGGCGACAAAGGCGACGCGGCGAAGTATCTGTCGCAAGCCTTTTACTATTTCATCGCCCTGCAACCGGACAAGGCGGAAGAAATGATGAACGAAGTAAAATAACTCATAACCCAATAGGTAAATGATAAATTACGGTGTACACTGATATATATTTTTGCTCACGGAGCACACGGAACACACGGATAACACGGATTTCCTATATCTTTCTGTTATCAGTGTACTCTGTGTCTGAAATCTTATCCGTGCTATCCGTGTGTTCCGTGTGCTCCGTGAGCAAAAAGAATTCTCATTTATCAAACTAATAACAAATAATTGCATGAATAAACTGAAACAATTAACCGCCACTTGCCTCTGCGCCCTGTTACTCGCGGCTTGTACCGGCGGAACGGTAGAAACCTTGCAGTCACCCGACGGACAACTCAGCCTGACAGCCGGAGTGAAGGACGGCCGTCCCTACTACTCGCTGGCGCAAGGCACAGAAACCCTTATCAACCCTTCCGCCCTCGGCTTCATCCTCGAAGACGGCCCGCTGGACAGTAACTTCCGCCTGAAAGATGTACGCCGCGACTCCTTCGACGAAACCTGGGCGCAACCCTGGGGAGAAGATATAGAAGTACGCAACCATTACAACGAACTCACCCTCGACCTGGAAGAACGGGACGGACTGAAGCGCCAACTCAGCATTGTCTTCCGCCTCTTCGACGACGGACTGGGATTCCGCTACGTCTTTCCCGAACAGGAGAATCTGAAACAGTTCGTCATCATGGACGAAATGACCGAATACGCCTTCCCCTGGGATGCCAAAACGTGGTCTATCCCCACCAACGGCACCAAGTACTACGAAGCGCTCTACACCGCCGCCCCGCTCAGCCGGAAGGATACCATCTCCACCCCCGCCACCCTCGAAGTGCGGGACGACCTCTACTTGACGCTGCACGAAGCCAATCTGACGGACTATGCCAGTCTGAACCTGACGCCCCGAACCAACGGACAGGAAGAAAGCGTGACGCTCCGCGCCGCCCTCACCCCCTGGAGCACAGGCGAGAAAGTATTTGCCCACGCCCCCTTCGCCACACCCTGGCGCACGGTCATCGTCGGCCATAAGCCCGGCGACCTCATCCTCTCGCGACTGATGCTGAACCTGAACGAGCCCTGCAAACTGGAAGACACTTCCTGGATAGAACCGGGACGATACGTCGGCATCTGGTGGGGAATGCACATGGAAGCCTATACCTGGGCGCAAGGCCCCAAGCACGGAGCCAACACCGCCAACACCATGCGCTACATCGACTTTGCCGCCAAGCATGGCTTCAACGGCGTACTTGTCGAAGGCTGGAACTACGGTTGGGACGGCGACTGGACGGAGAACGGCGATGCCTTCAGCTTCACCAAGCCCTATCCCGACTACGACCTGAAGCGGCTTGCCGACTATGCCCGCCAGAAGGGAGTACGCCTCATCGGTCATAACGAAACCGGCGGAGCCGCCACCAACTACGAGCAGCAGTTGGACAGCGCCTACGCCCTCTACCGCTCGCTCGGCATCCATGCCGTAAAGACGGGATACGTCAACCCGATGCTCGACCACAAAGAGCTGCAACACAGCCAGTACGGCGTGCGCCACTACCGCAAGGTCATCGAAACCGCCGCCCGCTACGGCATCATGATTGACAACCACGAACCCGCCATGCCCACCGGCTTGCAGCGCACCTATCCCAACCTGATGACTCAGGAAGGCGTGCGCGGACAGGAGTACAACGCCTGGAGTCCCGACGGCGGCAATCCGCCCGAACATACCTGCATTCTCCCCTTCACCCGTGGGCTGGCTGGGCCGATGGACTTTACGCCCGGCATCTTCAACTTCAAGAACCCGGTTTACCCCGGCACGCATCCGCAGACTACCATTGCCAAGCAGTTGGCGCTGTACGTCGTGCTGTTCAGCCCCTTGCAGATGGCAGCGGATATGATAGAGAATTACGAGAACCAACCCGCCTTCTCGTTCATCACCTCTTGCCCCACAACCTGGGCAAAGACCGTGATACCCAGCGCCAAGATAGGCGACTACGTCACCATCGCCCGCAAAGACCGCAGCAGCGACAACTGGTTCGTAGGCAGCATCACCAATGCCGAAGCCCGCAACCTGACGCTGCCGCTCGACTTCCTGGACAAGGACGCCAGCTACAAAGCCACCATCTATGAAGACGGAGAGGGCGCGGACTACAAAAGCAATCCATATCCCGTAAAGATAACCGAAGAAGAAGTAACGGCAGACAGCATACTGACGCTACAGTTGGCACCCGGCGGCGGCACTGCCATACGTATCGAAAAGATGTAAAAGGGAGAAAGGTTGCAGGATAACCGACTATCTACCGTGAACAGTAAGGTCCCACCCGTTGCCAACAGGATGGGACCTTATTTATTGCAGACAGAAAGTTAAGTTCGCAACGCCACTATGCCAGCAGATGATACACTCCACCTACCATTGCCTTCACCACTCCCTTCATCTCCATTTCAAAAAGCAGCGCACTCATGCGGTTTACCGGAATATCGGCTTCCACTACCAACGTATTAATATGTAAATCTCCCTGACGGGTGAAGATACGGACGATGAGTTCTTCTTCTTCCGTCAACTCGGGGAAGAGGTTGCGCTGGATGCCTGCCTGCTTGGCGGGTTGTTCCGGCTCCACCCAACCCATGATCCGCACAAAGTCTTCGGCACTTTGGATGAGGGCGGCTTTGTTGTCGCGTATCAGTTGGTTGCAGCCGATGGAAGAAGCATCCGTTACGCGACCGGGCACGGCAAAGCAATCGCGGTGATAGCCTTCCGCCAGTTCGGCGGTAATAAGGGAACCGCCTTTGGCGGCGGATTCTACTACGATGGTGGCATCGCTCATGCCCGCCACGATGCGGTTGCGGCTGACGAAGTTGTGCTTGTCCGGATTGGTTTCAGTCAGAAACTCGGTGAGCAGGCCGCCGGTTACCAGCATATCGATGGCAGTCTTCCGGTGAACATAAGGGTAAATGCGGTCCAGCCCGTGGGCAAGGACGGCAACGGTAGAGAGGCGGTTTGCCAATGCGGCGCGATGGGCATGGATGTCGATACCGTAAGCCAGCCCGCTCACTACAAGCACATCGGGGCAAAGAGCGGACAAGTCGCGCAGGAAGTCGGCACAGAACTGCTTGCCGTAGTCCGTAGCGCGGCGGGTACCTACCATGTTGATGACGCGCAGGCGGTTGAAGTCGGTGTTTCCCTTAAAGAAAAGCACTACCGGAGCATCCTCACACTCGCGCAGGCGAGAGGGGTAAGCCTCATCTTTCAGGGTAAGACAGGAGAGACGGTTCTTCTCCACAAACTCCACCTCGCGCTCGGCGCGCAGGAAGGCAGCGGGGCAATCGAGTGCCGACACTACCGAAGAGGAGATGCCGGGGAGAAGTTCGGGAAGTTCTGCCCGCCGGTGGAACACTTCGGCGGCACTGCCCATGCCGTCTATTAAACGTTTTGCCCCGATATGTCCTATACCGGGGCAAAGCATGAGGGCTATACTGCAAATGCGTTCGTCGCTATTCATGGTTCAGGTAGGGTGCAAAGACTTTATCAAACAGTTCGCTGTCGCTCAGACGTCCATTCACCACACAAACAGTTTCTACAACTCCTTTCAGGGAGAGCTTAAGTTGACAAGGAGACGAGGAAGTAAGTTGACGAGGCTCCTCCTTGTCCCCTTGTCCCCTCGTCTCCTTGTCAACTTTAAAGATGTCCTGATAGAAAACGTACTTGATGCCTTCTTTCTTCATATAGAGCTTGGAGATAAACTCATCGCCACTCTTCAGCGGTGTCTTGAATGCCATACTGATGCGTGCCACCACCGGGTCTACTCCCTGCTCGTGGAGCGCTGCGAAGCTGACGCCCGTAGATAAGAGGAACTCATGGCGCGTATGTTCCAGGTAATGCTGATAGTTGGCGTTGTTGACGATGCCTTGCAGGTCGCACTCGTAGTCGCGCACCTTCATCGTCAGTTCATAAATGTAGTCCATATCACTTTATTATCGATTTAACCTCGCTTTTGTTCTACGTCCAGCCCCTTGAACTTCTTCAGTTCTTCCACGGAGACCAGCTTGTAGAGTTTGTCGCTTGGGCGTATTTTAACCGATTTCATCGAGAAGTGTTGCCCTTTCTTCACCGTCGGCACAGGCTTCAAATCGACACGCGCCTCTTCCAAAGTCAGGAACTCGGCACCTGTCGTAGGACCTGTTATCAGCAGCTTGTCGCCTACGTTGACTTCGGCAGCCTCTACCAGGAATTCAGCCACGCCGATGTTGGAGAAGTAGCGGATGCCCTTGCCCACGTATATCTTGCGTTCCGTAGCGGCGGAGCCGTAGTTCTTCGTCCACTCTCCGAGGCGCTGCCCCAGGTAGTAGCCGTCCCAGAAGCCGCGGTTGAACACGGTTTTCAGGCGCTCGTCCCATGCTGCAATCTTCTCGTCGGTGAATGTATCGTCCAGGTAGGAACGGATGGCCTCTTTATAGCACTCCACCACTGTGCGCACGTACTCGGGGCCGCGGGCACGCCCCTCGATCTTGAACACGCGTACGCCTGCATCCATCATCTTGTTCATAAAATGGATGGTCTTCAGGTCTTTGGGCGACATGATGTATTGGTTGTCTACTTCGAGCTCCACATCCGTCTCCTTGTCGCGCACGGTGTAGGAGCGGCGGCACACTTGCATACAAGCGCCCCGGTTGGCGGAGTGGTTCATCTCGTGCAGGGAGAGATAGCACTTGCCGGACACGGCCATGCAGAGCGCCCCGTGGCAGAACATCTCGATGCGTATCTGCTGCCCGTTCGGTCCGCAGATATTCTCCTCGCAGATGTGGCGGTAGATTTCCGCTACCTGTTCCAGGTTCAACTCGCGTGCCAGTACCACTACATCGGCAAACTGGGCATAGAAGCGCAGGGCTTCTACGTTGGATATATTCAATTGCGTACTGAGGTGTACTTCCTGGCCTATCTGCCGCGCGTAGCTCATCACTGCCACATCCGCCGCAATCACAGCGGAAATGCCCGCAGCCTTTGCCGCATCGATAATGGTACGCATCAGCGCAATGTCCTGGTCGTATATGATAGTATTGACAGTGAGATAGCTTTTCATGCCGTGCTCGTCGCACGTCTGGGCAATCTCCCGCAAATCATCAATCGTGAAGGTATTTGCGGAACGGGCGCGCATGTTCAGGTTCTCAATGCCGAAATAGATGGAATCGGCACCTGCCTGGATGGCTGCTGCGAGTGATTCGCGCGAGCCGACGGGTGCCATGATTTCAAAATCTTTTAAGTTCATAGCCGATTAATGAAGAAGTATATAAAGAAGTTATCGCTAAAGAATCATTTATTTGCTCTGCCCCTGCAATTCCTGTTGAAGCTCGTTGGCAATCTCCATTCCCAGCTTCTGTCCTACCTGCATACCTTCGCTCATCATGGCAGGGGTAGAGGCGGCGAGTTTCTTTCCGGCAGGCGATTCATAGAAAGCAACCACTTTCTTCAGGTCGTCCAGTGTCAGGTACTTCTGGTAGATAGGGGCGTAGAGTTCCGTCAGTCTGCTGCCGAACTTGGCTTCCCATTTCTTCTGAAAGCCATCCCAGAAAGAAGCGTCCAACGAAGGCGACTGTTGCTTGAACATAGCTATCATCTGCGGTATCATTGCCTTGACCGAGGCTACAGAGCCGGATAATTCCAACATCTTTCCCAATGTTGCCTTGTACTCGTCATTCGGAGTTTGCGCCAAAGCCGAAGGTGCAGCAGCAAACAACATAGCCACACACATTACTATCAAAACCAAACCTTTTTTCATAATTCCATATTAGTTAAATAAATAATGATACAAAGGTAGGCTTTTTTTGCAGCAAAGCGCTCTTTTTTCCGTACTTTTGCACGAAACTGACAGACACTGGCCCTTCTCCTGACAGACACCAGTGCCTGTTGTGAAGGACACCAGTGTTTGTCGCGACAGACACCAGTGTTTGTCACGAAGAACACCAGTGTCTGTCAGGCTGAATTTAACCGTATGAAAATCAAAGACATAGAACTGGGGGCGCACCCCGTACTTTTAGCTCCGATGGAAGACGTCACCGACCCTGCTTTCCGCCTGATGTGCAAACAGTTTGGTGCGGACATGGTATATACGGAATTCGTATCTGCCGACGCTCTGATACGCTCCGTCAGCAAAACGGAGCAGAAGCTGAAAATAAGCGATGCGGAGCGTCCCGTAGCCATACAGATATACGGCAAAGACACCGAAACAATGGTAGAAGCCGCCCGCATTGTGGAACAGGCGCAGCCCGATATTCTCGACATCAACTTCGGCTGTCCCGTGAAGCGCGTAGCAGGCAAAGGTGCCGGTGCAGGTATGCTACAGAATATTCCGCTGATGCTGGAAATCACCCGCGCCGTAGTGGATGCCGTGAAAATCCCCGTCACCGTCAAAACCCGCCTCGGCTGGGATGCCAACAATAAAATCATTGTAGACCTTGCCGAACAGTTGCAGGATTGCGGCATTGCCGCCCTCACCATCCACGGCCGCACCCGTGCACAGATGTACACCGGCGAAGCGGACTGGACGCTTATCGGCGAAGTAAAAAAGAACCCGCGCATGCACATCCCCATCATCGGCAACGGCGACATCACCACTCCCCAACGTGCCCGTGAGTGCTTCGACCTCTACGGGATAGATGCCATAATGATAGGTCGTGCCAGCTTCGGCCGCCCGTGGATATTCAAGGAAGTGAAGCATTATCTGGAAACCGGCGAAGAACTCCCCCCACTCAGCAGCGAATGGCGATTGAATGTATTACGGCAGGAAGTGGCGGACAGCGTCAACCTGCTGGACGAGCGCAGAGGCATTCTGCACGTACGCCGCCACTTGGCAGCAAGTCCGCTGTTCAAAGGCATCCCCAACTTCAGGGAAACAAGAATAGCTATGCTTCGGGCAGAGACAAAAGAAGAGTTGTACCGTATCTTTGACGAAATCGAGCCGCTGCTTACTTAAACATCGGCTTTGCAAACCAACGCTTGAACATCCACGTAGCTACTATATAGAACAGGAAAGCGGAGAGGAAACCTGCAATAGCATCAATCAGGTAATGGGCCTGGATGTAGACCGTAGCACCGCACAGCAACAGATAGAAAGGGAAAAGACAAGTGAATAACCGTCGGTCGCCACGCCACGCCATAATCATCAGGATAGTGGATATGCCGACGTGCGAACTGGGAAAAGCCGCCGTAGGACGCTCACCCACCTGCTGGGAGCCCTCGACCAGGTTATAGAAGAAACCATGCTCATATCCGGGGCCCGGGAGAAGTTCCTGGTGATGATGGAAATAATCGCCGATAGAAGGGAATATGCCCCGCGCCACGTTATCGTCGCCAATGGCAGGGAAGTAGAATTGCGGTCCGGCAACCGGAACGAAAATATAAATCAGATAATAGATGAAGAAAGCGGTGACAATGACGAACGACACCTTCTCGAACAACTCGAAACGGCAGAAGAAGTACCACAGCACCACCACCAGAATCATCGGATAATAGGAAAAGTACCCCATATTGAACGGCTCGCTCACCCACATCTGCGGGAACTTGGCACAGAACCACACAGCCGGTTGCCCCCCGAAAATCCATTGCTCTGCCGAAGCAAACACGTGGTCGAGATTGGGGAATATGCGGTTGAACTCGAATGTATCGGGATACCAATAAGAAAGCAGTGACATCTGAATGCCGATACGGACAAAAGCGGAAAACTTGCAAGGTGCCAGGCGGTAGAGATACATCAGCAAGAAAGTCATAGCCGCAATCATGGCACGGTCAATGAGCATCTGCACCGGGTGATCCATTTCCTGAAAAAGAAACAGAATGAGAATAGAAGTCAACAGATTGTATATCAGTGTTATCTTCTCGACTGCGAAAAGCCCCTTGCGGGTTTCTACCTTTTTAAATAAATCTAAAGCCATCCTTGTTCCTTATACCAGGCGATTGTTTCCTTTACTCCCCGTTCCAAATCATACTCAGGGCTGTAGCCCAGTTCTTTGATAGCCGGAGTTATGTCACATTGCCAGTTGCGTTGTTTCATTATTCTATACTTGTCCGAATTGAGCGTACTCGTTTTGTTCCTTTGTTTCGCCCAGAATTCAGCCAGCAAAGATACTAACTTTAATATAATTAACGGGCATCTGAAGCGAATAACAAACGGATTGCCCAATTCTTTTCGTATCAAGTCGGAGAATGTACGGCTCTGATACACCTTCCCATCCGCCAGGAAGTAGGCACGACGGACTACCTGTTTCCCGATGCCGAGGAAAACAGCCTGCACTATATCTTTGACATATACAAACGTAAGGTCTTGCCGACTGAAACCGACCGAGAAGTCCGTATGTTTCTGAATGGACTGCGCCATCAGGAAGTAATCCTTCTCGCGCGGGCCATACACACCCGTGGGGCGATAAATGACGTAGGGAAAACCCGGAATGCTCTGCAAGTAAAGTTCGGTCTTCAGTTTGCTGAGTCCGTAGGCTGTATTGGGAAGGGGTACATCGTTCTCGGTAATCGGCTCGAAGATTCGTTCATGAACGGGACCGAATACACTCAGCGTACTGATGAAGATGAACTGTTTGGGTATCATGTTCAACTCCCTCAACGCATCTACAAAGTATTTGGTTTGCAGGTAGTTCACCCGGTCGAACTCGTTCTTATCCACACACTTGGTAACACCGGCGCAGTGGACGATATAATCGAATTTATTGTAAGTTCCTTTGTGACCGGAAAGTTGGGCGCGGAGTTCGTTGGGATGGGCAAAGTCCAGTTCGAGGATGTGTATCTTGCGGTTCTTCAGATATTCGCGGCTGCTGGACGCACGAACGCCCGCCCACACACCGAACTTGCGTTTCAGCGCTTCTTCCACGATAAAACTTCCGATGAACCCACTTGCTCCTGTTATTAAAATACTTTCCATAGTTACTTTGTTGGTTCTACATGAATACTAACGAGCGTGCCTTTGCCGAACTGCTCCCTCAACTTATCTTCTATCGCAGTTGCCGTCCGGTGGGCTTCTTCCAATGATATTTTGCCATCCATACGCACGTGCACCTCAATGGCACAATAGCTGCCGATACGCCGGGTACGAAGGTTATGCGGCGAGCTCACGCCGGGAAAGGACAGAATCGTTTCCCGCATCTTATCTTCAAGTTCGGCAGGCAGTGACTTCTCCAGCAATTCATCCACACAGGGAATCAGTAACCTGACAGCCACCTTCATAATGAAAAAGCTGACTATCACCGCCGCAGCCGGGTCGAGTACCCGCCAATGGCTGCCTAAGAGAATAGCACCGCCGATACCGATTGCCGTACCTATGGACGAAAGCGCATCACTCCGGTGATGCCACGCATTGGCTACAACTGCCTGCGAATTCAGCTTCCTGCCTTTCAATACGGTATATTGATAAAGCGCTTCTTTAAATACGATAGAGACAAGTGCAGCTATCAGTGCCAGCATACCCGGTTCCTGCAAAGGCTCGCCCCGCAGGAAGCGGTAAATGGATGAAGCTCCATTCCAGAGGATGCCAAATCCCACAAACAGCAGAAAGATACCGATAATGGCAGTTGCCAATGTTTCGTACTTGCCATGACCGTAGTCGTGACCTTCGTCTTCGGGCTTCGCAGAAATGCGCACAAAGACGATGACGATAATATCCGTAACAAAATCCGACAGGGAGTGAACGGCATCTGCCAACATAGCAGCACTATGTCCTGCAATACCTGCAAAGAACTTGAAAACAAGCAACAGGAAGTTTACAATACTTCCTACAATTGTCACCCGGTATATTCCTTTCTCTCGTATGACGTCTTCTTTGTCGAGGGCTTGCGCTTCCATGTTACTTTTTGCTAAGTCGTTGCAAATATAACACATAAATTTGTTACGTACAGCCGTTCTTCCATTATTTTCAGCTCGATAAGAACATTTTGGGGGAAGATTGAACTACTGAAAACAATTATTTGTTTACTTTGCAGGTAGAGATAAATAAGAAAAGATATGGCTAAGAAAAAAGAAAAGAAAGCCGGCAAACGCATGAAGAAGAAAGAACTCGTTGCCGCCCTCATGGAGTTTTTCCATTCAAAGACCGACGAAGTAATGTCCCTGAAATACATTTTTGAGCAACTGCACCTCACCACGCATCCCCTGAAGATGCTGTGCATGGACATCTTGTCCGAACTCTCGATGGACGATTACATCACCGAAGTAGACAAGAACAAATACAAGCTGAACAACCACGGCGTCGAAATGACCGGTACCTTCCAGCGCAAGAGCAACGGAAAGAACTCCTTCATCCCCGAAGGCGGCGGCGACCCGATATTCGTTGCCGAACGCAACTCCGCCCATGCCATGAACAATGATAAGGTGCGCATCGCCTTCTATGCCAAACGCCGCGGGCGCGAAGCCGAAGGAGAAGTCATCGAGATACTGCAACGCGCCAACGACACCTTTGTGGGTACGCTCGAAGTAGCCAAGTCGTACGCCTTCCTCGTAACGGAGAACCGCACGCTTGCCAACGATATTTTCATCCCCAAAGAGAAACTGAAAGGCGGAAAGACCGGCGACAAAGCCATCGTAAAGGTAGTGGAATGGCCCGACAAAGCAAAGAACCCCATCGGACAAGTCATCGACATCCTGGGCCGTGCCGGAGACAACACCACCGAGATGCACGCCATCCTGGCTGAATTCGGTCTGCCCTACGTCTATCCCTCTGCCGTAGAGAAGGCTGCCGACAAGATACCTGCCGAAATCTCCGACGAAGAAATAGCCAAGCGCGAAGACTTCCGCGGCGTCACTACCTTCACCATCGACCCCAAAGATGCCAAAGACTTTGACGACGCCCTCTCCATCCGCAAACTGAAAGACGGGCTTTGGGAAGTAGGCGTACACATTGCCGATGTCACCCACTACGTCAAAGAGGGCGGCATCATCGACAAGGAAGCCGAGAAACGCGCCACATCCGTCTACCTGGTAGACCGCACCATCCCCATGCTGCCCGAACGGCTCTGTAACTTCATCTGTTCCCTTCGCCCCGACGAAGAGAAGTTGGCGTACTCCGTCATCTTCGAAATGACGGACAAGGGAGAAGTAAAGAAATCGCGTGTAGTGCACACCGTCATCAAAAGCGACCGCCGCTTCACCTACGAAGAAGCCCAGGAGATTATAGAAACCGGCAAAGGAGACTTCAAGGAAGAAGTCATGCAACTGGACAAGCTCGCCAAGATACTGCGCGAGAACCGCTTCAAGGCAGGCGCCATCAACTTCGACCGCTACGAAGTGAAGTTCGAGATAGACGAGAAGGGCAAACCCGTCAGCGTCTATTTCAAAGTATCGAAAGATGCCAACAAGCTGGTAGAAGAGTTCATGTTGCTTGCCAACCGCACCGTAGCCGAGAAGATAGGCCGCGTGCCGAAAGGCAAGAAAGCCAAAGTGCTGCCCTACCGTATCCACGACCTTCCCGACCCCGAGAAGCTGGACAACCTGGCGCAGTTCATCGCCCGCTTCGGCTACAAGCTGCGCACCAGCGGAACAAAGACGGATGTCTCCAAGTCCATCAACCATCTGCTGGACGACATCCAGGGAAAGAAAGAAGAGAACCTGATAGAAACCGTTTCCATCCGCGCCATGCAGAAAGCGCGCTACTCCGTGCACAACATCGGCCACTACGGATTAGCGTTCGATTATTATACGCATTTTACCTCACCCATCCGCCGTTTCCCCGACATGATGGTACACCGCCTGCTTACCAAATACCTGGACATGGGCGGACGCAGCGTATCCGAACAGAAGTACGAGGACCTCTGCGAGCACTCCAGTTCTATGGAGCAGATAGCCGCCAATGCCGAACGCGCTTCCATCAAGTACAAGCAAGTGGAATTCATGATGGAGCATCTGGGGCAGACCTACGACGGCGTTATCTCCGGCGTAACGGAATGGGGGCTCTACGTAGAACTGAACGAAAACAAGTGCGAAGGCATGATTCCTATCCGCGACCTGGACGACGATTACTACGAGTTCGACGAAAAGAACTACTGCCTGCGCGGACGCCGCAAGAACCGTACTTACAGCCTGGGCGATGCCATTACCATCAAAGTGGCACGTGCCAATCTGGAGAAGAAACAGTTGGACTTTACACTGGCAGAATAGCCGTACCCTTAAAAAGCTGTATCATTCCATCATTAACGACGGGATGATACAGCTTCATTATATCTTTAATTAATCTTATGAAGACAATTACTATTACAGACACTGCACAGATTGAAGAAATTATCCGCAAATGTCCTTATTGTATGGTCGGCATCACCGATGCGGAAGGCCATCCGTATGTAATCCCCATGAACTTTGCTTACGAAAGCGGAGTGATATACCTGCATTCTGGCCCTGAGGGCAGCAAGGTCGAATTAGCAACACTCCACCCCAGGATATGCATCACCTTCTGCGAAGGGCACGAACTGGTGTATATGCACCGACAAGTGGCGTGCAGCTACAGCATGAAGAGCCGCAGTGTCGTCTGTCGTGGTACGGTGCATTTCATCGAAGATATGGAAGAAAAGCGCCGGGTGCTCGACATCCTTATGAAGCAATACACCGACAACGAATGCCGGTACGCCGAGCCTGCCGTGCGCAACGTGAAAATATGGAAAGTAAAGATAGATGAAATGACGTGCCGTTCCTTCGGACTACGCCCGAGCGAGCTGTAATTCACCCCATTATATTGACACAACAATGAGCAGATAGTGCAAACGGTTGCAGAATTAAATCAACACTTTTTACCTTCCCGGATATAGAATGAACTAATATTGTGCTTAGATTTGGGGCATCTAATATACAACAAAACTTAGTTTGTTATGAAAAGAATCACATCAAAAACCATTGCCCTGCTCATGGCAGTTTTAGGAATCACGAGTTGCGTAGATGACGTGTATGACCCTTCTAAAGGGAAAGGAGAAGAGAACACAGACATCAAGCCGGCAGAAGAATACTTTGACTTCACCACACGCGCAGAAATCAATCTGAATGTAAGCCTTGGAACCTTAGGTGCCTATGCTTTAATCGAAGTTTATACGGAATTTCCTTATGAAGCATCGAAGAGTAGTTCGTATGCCAAGAAGAATGTAGAAGCTATATTCAAAATCTATGCCGATAAAAACGGCAATTGGAATGGGAATATAACACTGCCTAAAGCCGTCACTACTTTGTATCTTTGCCCCAATAACTGGGGACTGCCCGTCTGCGAAACAGTAGAGGTAAAAAATGGAAATGCAAGTTATGCCTTTAACGTTACCCGCACAACGGGCGTGGCAAAGACCCGTTCGGTAAGTTCGGGCGAAGCCCCCGTCTATACAGTGGATGCCGGTAAACAGATGTATTCCCTCTGCCAATGGGGCGAACACGGTAACCTCACCGCGCCTGCCGGCTATATACAAGATGCAGGCCTGGATGTCGCCTGGATAAAAAGCATACAGCGCACTTTTTGGAACGGACAGGACGAACGCCCGTTCAACACCACAATGGACAACAGCAAGTTCATTACGGATGCAGCCCACGTCAACACCACCATTGCCCAATACGCCCAGAACGGCGACGGCACTACTTCCACCATTACCGAAGCTTCCGTTTACTTCACCTTTCTGGAAGAAAGCGCCTGGAATCAGAATACAATCGGTTACTATTATTACCCCAAAGACCAAGTGCCGTCTTCGCTCGATGCCGTCAAGAAATTCATTATCTTCCCCAACGTATCGACAGCAGGCAATGTACCTTTCGTAATGCAGGATTATGAGAACGAGAAATACGCCTCACCAGCTTCCGGTACCAGCCAGCAATGGCTATACAAGAAGGCAGACGCCCCGCTGGCTCTGGGCAACAAAGTCAAATTATTATTCCAGAAAGAAGATGGAACGGTAACCGACAAATTCCCCGCAGGCTATACTATCGGATATTTCATGATTTCAAACGGTTATGGCAACGGCTACGGCTACGACCATACCCCCAATGACGTAAACCTGAACCCCGGCAATATGGGCAACCTGGGATACATCTACTCCAACCAGGCATGGAACGCCAGCGGAAGATCCAGCTTCGTAGCCATCACAGATACCGACACAGGCCGTGTTGTCTACGGAATAGAAGACGGAACAGACAAGAGTTACGAAGACATGCTGTTTTACGTTGAAGCCGACCCGAAAGGAGCGATCTACGATCCCGAACGCCCCGTCATTCCACCGGTGGAAGACGACCGGACAGTAACCGAACTCTATATCGGAACTTTACTCTTCGAAGACATCTGGCCTACCGGCGGAGACTATGACATGAACGACGTCATCATCGAATACACCCGCGCCGTGACTTTCGACAAAAACAACATTGTGACCAAGATAGCAGATACTTTCACCCCGGTATGGGACGGTGCCAGTTATCAGGACGCTTTCGCTTACCAAACGGATGCCGCCCAAGTGGGACAGCTTGCATTGCCCGAAGGTGCCACGTACGAATCAGAGACCCATTCCATCGTGGTCTTCCCGAATGCCAAAGCAGTACACAACAAGGAGTTCACCATCGTCCGTACCTTCAATAACAATCTGGATAAGAAAGAGTTGAAAGCCTACAATCCGTATATCATCGTACACTATGAGCCCGGCGCCAAGAATCGCCAGGAAGTACATCTGCCCAAACAGATGGCCACAGACTATGCCGACAAGAGCCTGAACTATACGGAAGATGATGCCTATTACATCCGCCGCGACGGTAAATATCCATTTGCGATGGATATCCCCGTACAAGGTTTCGTACCAGTCACCGAGAGAAGTTCCATAGGCATGGAAGGAGAATACCCCGGATTTACCAAATGGGTAAACGGAGAACCCGGAAACGAGGACTGGTACAACTATAAAAACTGAACGACATAGCTTGTCGGGAGACGGGAGATTAGCATCGGACAGACTAAACATTAGGACTGAACAAGCTAAACATTAAGACATAAGACATCAAAGATAGGGAGTTAGCACCCAAAACATGGGGATGTTTTATGAAGAAACATCCCCATGTTATAGAGTAAAAACACCCGGATGTTATAGGGTAAAACATCCGGGTGTTTTTAGTACTAAGGTATAGGGTTTGACCCCCTAAGTCCCCTTCTTTCAGGGGTAAACTATAGATGTTTCATACGTCAGGCATTAATGTCTCCTGTGCAGGCTGTTAATGCTGCGGATATTTGCCAACTATGAAGAACGGTTACAGCGGATATTCCTCGAATGCATAGAGTAGCGTCGAGAGATAGCGTTCGCCCGTATCGGGCAGCAGGGCTACAATCGTTTTCCCTTCATTCTCCGGCAGCCTTGCCAGGCGGGTGGCAGCAGCTACGGCGGCACCGGAAGAGATGCCGACAAGCAGTCCTTCGTACTTTGCCAGCTCGCGCCCGGTACGGATGGCATCATCATTGGATACCTGCAACACTTCGTCTATCACTGCGCTGTTGTAGTTCTTCGGTACGAAGCCTGCGCCGATGCCCTGTATCTTGTGAGGGCCGGGTTTACCGCCCGAGAGTACAGGAGAATCTTCCGGCTCTACCGCTACTACCCTGACCTTCGGGTTATGCGCTTTCAAGGCGGCGCCTACCCCGCTCACCGTTCCACCCGTACCTACGCCGGCAACGAAGATATCGACCCCGCCGTCTGTATCGCGCCATATCTCCTGTCCCGTGGTACGCTCGTGCGCAGCAGGGTTGGCGGGGTTATCGAACTGTTGGAGAATCAACGAACCGGGAGTGGCTGCCTGCAACTCCTCGGCACGAGCAATGGCCCCCTTCATGCCGTCGGCACCGGGAGTCAAGACCAGTTCGGCAGCCAATGCTTTCAAGAGGTTGCGACGCTCCAGGCTCATGGTATCGGGCATGGTCAATATCAGTTTGTAGCCTTTGGCGGCGGCTACGAAGGCGAGCCCCACACCGGTATTTCCACTGGTGGGCTCTATAATGGTGGCGCCCGGTTTCAGCAGGCCTTTGGATTCGGCATCTTCTATCATGGCGAGGGCGACGCGGTCTTTCACGCTACCTGCCGGATTGAAGTATTCCAGTTTGACAACGACGTGGGCTTTCAGTTCTTTACTTTTGTTATAATTGTTCAGCTCCAGCAGGGGAGTGTTGCCTACCAGGTCGGTGAGGCGTTGGGCTATCTTTTTCATACTCTATAAAGATGTTTATTAGTTACTTCTTTCTGTTAGGACAAAAGTAGTGGGGAATTGGTTCATAGGAAATACCACAAATGTGGTAAATCCATACTATAAATGAGGGATATGTAGGATATTTAGCGAGTAATTCGTACCTTTGTTGCCACTTTTAAACTTAAGGATATCAAGAATGAGTCCACTCAACTTTACCCACATTCTGACACAAGCAGTCGATGAGCTATCGGAAAGCGAATCTTACAAGGGACTGTTTCACCAGCATACGGACGGCAATCCGCTGCCTTCGGCAAAAGTCCTGTGCGACATCATCGAACTGGCACGTGCCATCATCTTCCCCGGATACTTCGGAAATTCTACGGTCAACAGCCGTACAGTAACTTATCATATCGGCGTCAACGTAGAGCGTTTGTTCGACTTGCTGACCGAACAAATCCTTGCCGGTCTCTGTTTTGCCGGAGACGGTGAATGCAGTTGCTGCACCGAGTTGCAACGGGAAGAGGCTACTCTGCTCGCCGCCAAGTTCGTCAGCCACCTGCCGGAGATGAGACGTATGCTTGCCACCGATGTGGAAGCTGCCTACAACGGCGACCCTGCCGCCCACTCGTTCGGCGAAGTCATCAGTTGCTATCCCGCCATCCGCGCCATCAGCAACTACCGCATTGCGCACGAGCTGTTGAAGCTGGGTGTACCCCTCATCCCACGCATCATCACCGAAATGGCGCATAGCGAAACGGGGATTGATATTCATCCGGGAGCCGAAATCGGCAGCCACTTCACCATCGACCACGGAACGGGTGTGGTAATCGGCGAAACGTGCATCATCGGAAACAACGTGAAACTGTATCAGGGTGTCACCCTCGGCGCCAAGAGTTTCCCGCTCGACGGAGACGGCAAGCCCATCAAGGGCATTCCACGCCATCCCATACTGGAAGACAACGTCATCGTCTACTCCAACGCCACCATACTGGGACGCATCACCATCGGACGCGATGCCACCGTAGGCGGTAATATCTGGGTGACGGAAGACGTACCGGCAGGAGCACGAATCGTACAGACGAAAGCCAAAAAGTAGAGACTTCAAAACATATAATATAGTAAATAGTCAAAATAGCAAATAAATAGATGAGCGAACAATCTTTCGAAATGATTGCCAAAACCTTCCAAGGACTGGAAGAAGTACTGGCACAAGAACTTACAGCACTGGGAGCCAACGACATTGAAATAGGTCGCCGCATGGTGTCCTTCAGTGGAGACAAGGCAATGATGTACAAAGCAAACTTCTGCCTGCGTACGGCCATCCGCATCCTGAAACCCATCAAACACTTCAATGCCAAAGACGCCGATGAAGTCTACGAACAAATCAAGGCAATCCACTGGGAAGACTTCCTGGACACGGACAAGACTTTTGCCGTAGATGCGGTAGTATTCAGCGAAGAGTTCCGCCACTCCAAGTTCGTCTCATACAAAGTGAAAGATGCCATCGTGGATTATTTCCGCGAGCAGTCGGGCAAGCGTCCCAGCGTGCGCATCAACAAGCCGGACGTACTGCTGAACATCCATATTGCCGAAACCAAATGTACGCTTTCACTCGACTCCAGCGGTGAGTCCCTGCACCGCCGCGGCTATCGCCAGGAAGCGGTAGAGGCTCCGCTGAATGAGGTACTGGCTGCCGGTATGATTCTGATGACCGGCTGGAACGGCGAGTGCGACCTGATAGACCCGATGTGCGGTTCGGGAACCATCGCCATCGAGGCGGCTCTGATTGCCCGCAACATTGCTCCGGGTGTGTTCCGCAAGGAATTTGCCTTCGAGAAGTGGGTGGACTTCGACCAAGATTTGTTCGATACCATCTATAATGACGACAGCCAGGAGCGTGAATTCACGCATAAGATATATGGCTACGATAATAGTCCGCAAGCCAATGAAATTGCTACGCGCAACATAAAGGCTGCCGGTGTCAGCAAGGACGTAACGCTGAAACTGCAACCTTTCCAGCAGTTCGAGCAACCGGCGGAGAAATCCATCATCATCACCAACCCGCCTTACGGAGAGCGTATTTCTACCAATGACTTGCTGGGCTTGTACTCCATGATTGGCGAACGCCTGAAGCATGCGTTTACCGGCAATACTGCCTGGATTCTGTCTTATCGCGAAGAGTGTTTCGACCAGATCGGGCTGAAGCCTACCACCAAGATACCGTTGTTCAACGGCGCGTTGGAGTGCGAGTTCCGCCAGTATGAGATATTCGACGGTAAGTACAAGGAGTTCCGTGAAAGTGGAGACGAATTGAGCAAAGAACCCAAAGAGCTGAAACTTGCTTCGGGAGAAAGAAGGGAAGTAAAAACCCGGGAAAGAAGAGAGTTCAGCGGAGAAAGACGTGAATATAGCGGAGAACGCCGCCCACGCGAATTCAACGGAGAGCGCAGACCAAGAGAATTCAATTCCGGAGAGAAACGGGAATTCAGACCAAGAGAAGGACGCGACTTCAAAGACGGGGAAAGACGCGACTTCAAGCCCCGCGAATATCGCAAACCGGCAGACGGCGAAAGAAGCTTCCGCGGTGGAGACAGAAACTTCCGGAATAGAGAAGACCGCAAACCGAGAGGGGAGTCTTATCCGGAGAGAAAGAGAAGAGAATCCAAGGAGAAAGGAGAGGAGTAAACTGGTCACAAGTTGTGACGAGTTACTTGCTAAATAACTGAGAAACAGTATAAGGTCACAAAATGTGACCTTAAAGCCAAGTAGTTGAGAATCAACTTGAGGTCACAAATTGCAACCTCAAGTTAAGGGCTAACTTACTGAAAAACAAGATGAGGTGCCAAATTGTCACCTCAAATACGATAAATAATGGATGAGCTAATCATTATTGAAAACAAGATATATGAAATTAGGGGACAGAAGGTGATGCTGGACTTTGATTTGGCGGAGATGTATGAGATAGAAACAAAGAATCTTAATAAGGCTGTAAAAAGAAACATAGAACGTTTCCCTGAAGATTTTATGTTTCAACTATCAAACCAAGAGGCTAACTTACTGATAAACAGTTTGAGGTTCCAAAATGGAACCTCAAGTTGGGGTGGTACTCGTTATGCCCCTTTCGCCTTCACCGAGCAAGGTGTCGCCATGCTTTCCGGTATCCTGCGAAGCCCGAAAGCCATTGAAGTCAACATCAACATCATGCGTGCTTTCGTCCACATGCGCCAATATCTCCTCTCTCATGCCCCGAAGCAGGAGTTAGAAGAGTTGAGAAAGAGAATAGAATATTTGGAAGAAGATGTATCTTCGGATAGAGATAGCTACGAGAAACAGTTCGATGAACTCTTCTCCGCCTTTGCCAAACTGAGTGCAGCTGTTCAAGTAAAGAGCTCCCCATGCGGCAGAATAGAAGTGAAAGGATTCAGAAAAGAAAATAACAACAAAGATAATGAATGTGAAGAAGATAAATAAGGGTACCCTGGCATTGCTGATGGCAATGCCTGCTCTGTTTACAACAAACGTTATGGCACAAGAAACGAATACCAGCAAACAAGAGTCGAATGATGCCAAGCAAGAATTAAAGATGCTGACGCTGGAAGACTTATATCCCGGTGGTGAAACCTATCTCACGGTTGAGAACAAGGAATACCAGTGGTATGGCGATGCTGCTTGCCTGGAATTGGGCACCGACCGCATAGAAGGTACTTGGGCAGTGAACGGACCGGGAATAAAAGCAGGGAAGAACTTCACCGCTCTCACCCTGGAAGAAGCCAACAACCTGCTGGCAGAGAAAGAACTGGGAAAACTCCATGATTTCCAATCGGCAAAGGCCGTCAACGCAACCCGAAGCGTCAACCTGGGAATACAGATACAGGTAGATCCGCTTCTGTTGCTGCAAACCGACAAGCATCGCGCCCTCATCAACTGGAAAAAGAAAGAACTGGTGTGGAGCCAGCCTTGTCCCGCCCAGGCAGAAAACGAAGACTGGAACGAAGTAAGCCGCAACCTCGCCTACACACTCAAGAATAACCTCTACGTGATGACCGCCGACGGACAAACCCGGCAAGTAACCAACGAACCCGAAGGCATCGTCTGCGGACAAAGCGTACACCGCAACGAGTTCGGCATCTCCAAAGGCACCTACTGGAGCCCCAGCGGAAACAAACTCGCCTTCTATCGCATGAACGAAAGTATGGTGACACCCTACCCTTTGGTAGACATCACCCCACGAATCGCTTTAGTCGAGAAAGTCCGTTACCCGATGGCAGGCATGCTCAGCCATCAAGTAAAGGTAGGCATCTACAACCCGGAAACACAAGAAACTATCTACCTGAATGCCGGCGACCCCACCGACCGTTACTTCACCAACATCTGCTGGGCACCGGACGAGAAGAGCCTCTACCTGATAGAACTGAACCGTGACCAAAACCACGCCAAACTCTGCCAGTACAACGCCGAAACCGGCGAACTGACGAAAGTCCTCTTAGAAGAAACACACACCAAATACGTGGAGCCGCAGTCTCCCATCCTCTTCCTGCCCTGGGACAGCAGCAAGTTTATCTATCAGAGCCAGCGCGACGGCTTCAACCACCTGTACCTATATAATGTAGAGGGAGAACTGTTGAAGCAACTCACACAAGGCGAATGGATGGTGCAGAAAGTACTGGGCTTCAATCAACAAACCCGAAGCATCCTCATCCAAAGCACAGAACTCTCCCCGCTTCAAAGCAACATCTACGCCGTCAGCCTGAAGAACGGCGCACGGAACCTGATAGGAGATGCGCAGGGCGTACATTCTGCCGAGATTTCCGGTTTTATGGGCACCAGCCTCATTGACAAGGCTTCTTCGCCCGATTGCCCGCGCATCATCAAACTGATGTCCACCAACCCGAAGAAGCAACAGCAATACACCCTGCTGACCGCCGCCAACCCCTACAAAGGTTTCATCATGCCAAGCATCGAGACAGGAACCATCAAGGCAGCCGACGGAAAGACCGACCTGTACTACCGCATCATGAAGCCCGCCGACTTTGACCCGAACAAGCAATACCCCGCCATCGTCTACGTATACGGCGGTCCGCACACCCAGCTGGTAGACAATAGTTGGCTCAATAAAGCCCGTTCTTGGGACATCTACATGGCAAACAAGGGTTACATCATGTTCACCCTCGACAACCGTGGCAGCAGCAACCGCGGACTGGAATTCGAGAACGCCACCTTCCGCCACCTCGGCATCGAAGAAGGCAAAGACCAGGTGAAAGGAGTAGAGTTCCTCACAAGCCTGCCTTATGTAGATGCCAACCGCATCGGCATACACGGCTGGAGCTTTGGCGGACACATGACGACGGCGCTGATGCTGCGTTATCCCGAAATCTTCAAGGTAGGCGTTGCCGGAGGCCCTGTCATCGACTGGGCATACTACGAAATCATGTACGGCGAACGATACATGGATACCCCGCAAACCAACCCCGAAGGCTACAAAGCCACCAACCTGAAGAACCTTGCCGGCAACCTGAAAGGACATCTGCTCATCATCCACGATGACCACGACGATACCTGCGTGCCCCAGCATACACTTTCCTTTATGAAAGCGTGTGTGGATGCCCGCACCTATCCCGATTTGTTCATCTATCCCGGACACAAGCACAACGTCATGGGACGTGACCGCGTGCATCTGCACGAGAAGATAACGAGGTATTTTGAGGATTATTTAGGGAAATAACAACTCCCTTTACCTACTGATACAAAAGAATATAAAGAATAAATAACATAGAAATAACAAGTCATGAAAGTATTACTATTAGGCTCAGGAGGCCGCGAACACGCTTTGGCATGGAAGATAGCCCAAAGCCCGAAAGTAGAGAAGCTGTACATCGCTCCCGGCAATGCCGGAACAGGTGCGGCAGGCGAGAACGTAAACATCAAAGCCACTGACTTCCCCGCTATCAAGGCCTTTGCCCTTGAACAAAAGATAGACATGATTGTAGTAGGTCCCGAAGATCCGCTGGTAGAAGGCATCTTCGACTACTTCAAGAAAGACATTGCCACCCGCCACATCGCCATCATAGGCCCCTCTGCCAAAGGCGCTACGCTGGAAGGCAGCAAGGAGTTCGCCAAAGAATTCATGCAACGCCACGGCATCCCTACCGCACGCTACAAAAGCGTCACAGCGCAGACCCTCGACGAAGGACTGGCTTTCCTCGAAACCCTCGAAGCCCCCTACGTACTGAAAGCCGACGGCCTCTGTGCCGGCAAAGGCGTACTGATTCTCCCTACCCTGGAAGAAGCCCAAAAGGAACTGAAAGAGATGCTGGGCGGTATGTTCGGCGATGCCAGCGCCACGGTGGTCATTGAAGAATTCCTCAGTGGCATAGAGTGCTCCGTATTCGTACTGACAGACGGACGCCACTACAAGGTTCTCCCCGTAGCCAAAGACTACAAGCGCATCGGCGAAGGCGACAAAGGCCTCAATACCGGCGGCATGGGCAGTGTCACCCCCGTACCGTTTGCCGACGAAGTGTTTATGGAGAAAGTACGCACACGCATCATCGAGCCCACCATCAACGGACTGCTCGAAGAAGAAATCACCTACCAGGGCTTCATCTTCCTCGGCCTGATAAACGTGAAGAACGAGCCGATGGTGATAGAATACAACGTCCGCATGGGCGACCCCGAAACAGAGAGCGTGATGCTGCGCATCAAGAGCGACCTCGTAGACCTGCTGCAAGGCGTAGCCCAGGGCAACCTCGACCAGCGCACGATGGAACTCGACCCGCGTACCGCAGCCTGCGTCATGCTGGTGAGCGGCGGATACCCGGAAGCTTACGAAAAGGGCAAACCGATGACCGGCTTCGAGCAAGCCGCCCAAACGGACAGCATCCTTTTCCACGCCGGCACCGCCCTGAAGGACGGACAGGTAGTGACCAACGGCGGGCGCGTCATCGCCGTCTGCTCCTACGGAGAGACAAAGGAAGAAGCCCTTGCCAAGAGCTATAAAGTAGCCGATATCATAGACTTCGAAAAGAAATACTTCAGAAGAGACATCGGATTCGACCTATAAATGAGAAGCAAGAGATTCCAGAACCGGATTACAACAGGGCGCTTTACGCTGCCTGCCGCTATCCTGATATCAGTAGCCTGCTGGATACTGACAAGTGCGCTGTTGCCCGAAATGGAGACACAGAAAAGCAGTTATCCCCTGTGGGAAACATTCTGCGACTTCTGTATCCCCACCTGGGCGAGCCGTATTTGCAGTTTCGTACTGTACAGCGTCATCGGGTACTTCCTGATAGAGCTGAACAATACATTTGCCATCATCCGCATGCGGGCATCGGTGCAGACATCCGTCTACTTCCTGCTGATAGCAGTCTGCCCCAGCATACACATGCTGTATGCGGGAGACATGGCGGCAGCGGCATTCCTGGTAGCCCTGTTCTTTCTCTTCAAGAGTTACCAGCAGGCACGTCCCACGGGCAACCTCTTCCATGCCTTTGTATTCATCGGACTGGGCAGTCTCCTCTTCCCACAACTCACGCTGTTTGCGCCCATCTTCTGGATAGGCGCTTACAGTTTCCAGTCGCTCCACCCCAAGAGTTTCTTTGCCTCGCTGGTGGGCTGGAGCGTACCCTATTGGTTCTTGCTGGGACATGCCTTTTTCTACGGGCAGATGGAACTGTTCTATCAGCCCTTCCGGGAACTGGCAACGTTTGCCCCCATCCGGTTCGATTTCCAGCTGTGGGAACTGGCAACCCTGGGATTTCTGTTCCTTCTCTTCATCGTCAGCGCGGCGCATTGCCTGGTAGCGGGTTATGAGGACAAGATACGCACACGGAGTTATCTGCATTTCCTGATATTCCTCAACTTCTGCATCTTTGCCTACATTGCGTTACAACCGGCATTGGGTGTCCATCTGCTGTCACTGCTGCTTATTGGCGTCAGCATCCTGACGGGGCATTTGTTTGTACTCACCAACAGCCGTAGTTCCAATATATTCTTTATCCTTTCACTCATCGGGCTATTTGCCCTATTCGGATTCAACGTATGGACACTTTTATAGATACACTGACACAACTCCTGATAGACTGGGGATATTGGGGCATGTTCGTCTCCGCACTGCTGGCAGGCAGTGTCATTCCGTTCAGCTCGGAGTTGGTATTGGTAGGACTGGTACAGTTGGGACTGCACCCCATGGGCTGTGTGCTTGCCGCCACGGTAGGCAATGTGCTGGGGGGCATGACGTGCTACTATATGGGGCACCTGGGGCGGATAGACTGGATAGAGAAATACTTCCATGTAAAGAAGGAAAAGATAGACAAGATGCAACACTTCCTTCAGGGAAAGGGCGCACTGATGGCTTTCTTCGCCTTCCTGCCCATCATCGGCAGTGTCATCTCCATCGCCCTGGGCTTTATGCGCAGCAACCTGCCGCTGACGGTGACGTCGATGTTCGCAGGAAAGCTGATACGATATATGGCACTGCTGTGGATGATGCAAGGAGCTATTTCAATGATACACTGACAGTTGGTGCATCTATAGATGCAGCGCGGTGGATCTATAGATGCAGCGTACTGGATCTATAGATGCAATATGACAGATATATATATGCAACGAATCATAGAAAAAACCGAAGACGGAAGCGCAACGCTGTATGTGCCCGAACTGAATGAGCATTACCATTCGGTAAAGGGAGCGCGTACGGAGTCTCAGCATATCTTCATCGACATGGGGTTGAAAGCCGCTGCCGCCACCACGCCGCACGTGCTCGAAATAGGCTTTGGCACGGGACTGAATGCACTGCTCACGCTGGAAGTTGCCGAGAAGGAACAACGCCACGTGCACTACACTGGCATCGAACTCTATCCGCTGGCGTGGGAAGAGGTGGATGCGCTGCATTACAGCGACCATCCGCTGTTCGAGGCATTGCACCGGGCACCGTGGGCGGAAGAGGTAGCCATCACCCCCTGCTTCACACTGCGGAAAGTGCAGGCAGACTTACAAACAATAGACGCCAACCACTTGTTAATGATGAACGGTGGCGCATCATTCGATGTAGTCTACTTCGATGCCTTTGCACCCGAGAAGCAACCGGAGATGTGGGAAGAAAGCATATTCCGCAATCTCCATGCCGCCATGACCGCGGGCGGAGTGCTGACCACCTACTGTGCCAAAGGAGTAGTGCGCCGTATGCTGCAAGCCGTAGGATTTGAGGTAGAACGGCTCCCCGGCCCCCCGGGTGGAAAACGGGAAATACTGAGGGGAATTAAAAAATGAAGAATGAAGAATGAAGAATGAAAAATGAAGAATTGAGAATGAAAGGAATGAAGAAATACGTTTTATTACTCCTCATAGCTATCCTGGTACTCTCTTGCAAGCAAGGGAGCCAGCAAAGCCGGACGGACGACGACAAACCCGTCATCACCGTCACCATCGAACCTCTGCGCTATTTCACCGAGGCGATTGCGGGCGACCGGTTCACCGTCACCAGCATGGTTCCCCGAGGTTCCAGCCCGGAGACCTACGACCCAACTCCGCAACAACTCATAGACCTTGCCAAGAGCGAAGCCTACTTCCGCATCGGCTACATCGGCTTTGAACAAACGTGGATAGACAAGCTGACGGACAACGCGCCCCATCTGCAATTCTTCGATATGTCCGAGGGTATCAACCTGATATACGACACCACCCATGCCCATCACCACGGCGAACATGGAGAAGAACTTTCCGGCAGCGAACTCCATCCGGTAAGCGAAGAGCATCATCCCGCCACCGGCGTGGAACCGCACGTATGGAACTCTACCGAGAATGCCCAAATCATAGCCGGAAACGTGCTGAATGCCCTCTGCACCCTCGACAACGAGAACGGAGATTTTTACCGGGCACGTTACGACAGCCTCTGCCACCTGATAGAGCGCACGGACAGCCTCATCCGCCGGCAACTCGCCGCTCCCGGTGCCGACCGTGCTTTTATGATTTATCATCCGGCGCTGTCTTACTTCGCCCGCGACTACGGCTTGCACCAGATTCCGATTGAGGCCGGCGGCAAGGAACCGTCTCCCGCCCATCTGCGTGAGTTGATAAATACGTGCAAGGACGAGAAAGTGCACATCATCTTCGTTCAGCCGGAGTTCGACCGCCGCAATGCGGAAATCATTGCCCGGCAGACAGGTACGCAGGTGGTAGGCATCAATCCGCTCTCTTATGATTGGGAGACGGAGATGCTGAATACGGCAAAGGCGCTAAAAGGAGAGTAACCCCATAATACCCCAAAAAGAAATGGCAAACCCGATTATTGAAATAAAAGACCTCAGCGCCGGCTACGACGGACGAACCGTGCTGCGCAACGTGAACCTCACCGTCTACGACCGTGATTTCCTTGGCATCATCGGGCCGAACGGCGGTGGAAAGACTACGTTGATAAAATGCATTCTCGGCCTGCTGAAACCCACTGCCGGAGAGATACGCTATCGTGCCTGCCGCGCTACGGGCTGCGAAACATCGGCTGCCAGTTCCGAACTCACGATGGGCTATCTGCCGCAGTACAGCAGCATCGACCGCAAGTTCCCCATCACCGTGGAAGAAGTTATCTTGTCGGGACTGAGCAGCAAGAAATCCCTCACTTCCCGCTTCACCGCCCGGCACCGCGAGCAAGCCCGCAACGTGATAGCCCGCATGGGACTGGAAGGCATGGAGCAACGCGCCATCGGCGCCCTCAGCGGCGGACAACTGCAACGCGCCCTCTTGGGACGCGCCATCATCTCCGACCCCGAAGTAGTGATTCTGGACGAACCCAGCACCTACATCGACAAGCGTTTCGAAGCCCGCCTCTACGAACTGCTGGCAGAAATCAACAAGGATTGCGCCATCATCCTCGTGAGCCACGACATCGGTACCGTGCTGCAACAAGTCAAGTCCATCGCCTGCGTCAACGAAACGCTGGACTACCACCCCGACACCGGCATCAGCGGCGAGTGGCTGGAGCGTAACTTCCACTGCCCGATAGAACTCCTGGGGCACGGCACACTGCCACATAGAATATTGGGAGAGCATAAGCATTAGGGAATACATCCCCGGTGCTTAGCTCTCCCAAAAAATCACAATCAACAATCTTCCTACCTTATACCTTATTTATTATGCTTGAATGCCTTGTAAGAATGAGGCAATAACATTACACGGAAAGAGTTTGTCGGAGCCACAGGGCGTCTCGATACTACCGGATTTGCAGGAAGCGGACTGAGCACCTCGCCGCACTCCAGGTCTTCCAGTCCCTTCACCTTATCGCCGGTGACGATGCTTATTTCTACCGGCTCGTCATTGAAGTTCTCAACCACCAGCGTCCCGTTATCATATACAAACAAGCCTACTTTAGAGGGAGCTTCCAAGTGAATGCCCACATCCTTGCTCATAATACGACGTATTTCGTTCAACGCTCCGGCGGGGTAATCGTACAGGTTGCCCATATCATCGGGGATGGTGAGGACATACATATTGCCCGAAGCATAGGGTGCCCGGAGCATGATGGGATAGCCCGATACACCGCCCGTCAACGGACGTCCTGCACTGACCACTTCCCAAGCATCGTTGGTAGAATACAACACCTGAGGTATCAGCAAATCGCGGCTTGCCTGCCCATAGCGGCCAAAGTCGTAAACAAGAGCTTTCAGGTCGGTGCAACGCAACTCTGATATTTCGGCTATCTTTTCAGGGATAGCTTTCAGCAGGCTGCTTGTAATTACTACATCGCGGCCGCTCTGCAACTGCTTCTTTATCTTATCGGCAATTGCCGGGTCTTTGGCAGCTTGTGCCGTGAGAAGCACCACTTGCTCGTTTTCGGGGAAGGTGGGTTGCATATCCATCGGCAAACCTATCATACCCAGATAATTCTGCAGGAAGTCGTCGCCCGTAGAGTGGAAAGGCTTATAAGACTTTATGCCTACCGGATTGCCCAACTTGTATATCAGCTGGTCGGTCTGCTTCAATACTACGTCGGCAATGCGTGCCATCGTGGTGGGTTCAACCGTTGTTCCGTCCTTCAAGTGGATAGGTGCAGTCATTTCATCGTAATTGAAGCTGGTGCCCATGCCCTGCCAGGGAGTACGGAAACGGGGGGAAAGCTTCACGCCCAAGAGCTGGTGATAAGCGAAGAGAACAATCTCGGGAGTCTTGCTCAGCATCGTCAGGTGGAGCTGTTCGGCATAGCGGTCCATGCCCATGTTCAGTCCGCCCGAGTCTACCCAGCCACCGCCGTTATAACCGGGACGCAGGTTGTCGAAGTAGCGGATGACGTTATAGCTCAAGTAATTCTGCAAGTGCTGGTTTCCACCCGGATCTCTTGTTTCGGTTCCCGTCCATACGCCGTCAAAGAGCTGCGGACCTTCTTCAAGGTTGAAGCCCATGCCCTGGAAGTGGTCGTACCAGTTGGGGTACTTGATGATTACTTTCACCTTGGGATTCACCTTCTTGGCAGGCTTCAGCACCAGGTTGCGTCCGGCTTCGGTCATCAGCTTCAGGCGGTAATCCGTCCAACTTTGTGCGCCTTTTGCCTTTATCTCTACCTCTGACTTGCAACTGGTAAAGAAGAAGTCGTCCAGGATGAATTCATCGAAGTGCTTTGCGGTGTGCTCGGCAATCTTCTGCACCGTCTTGCGGTGTTCGGGATCGGAGTAGCAGAACGTCTCGAAGCTGTTCGATTCGTCGATGGTGTACGTAATGCCGCCCGCGGTTTCTATGCCCCGGTCGTGGAAGTACTTCTTGGCTTGTTCCAGAGTGGCATCGTCCACTATCAGCAAGTCGCGGTGGGTTTCCAGGTATATCTTATCCACGTCCAGTTGCTGCGAAATCGCAGTCCAGGTGGAATCCAACCAATGTATGTCCTTCATCTTGTCCACCTCGTAAGCGCGGACGTAGATGGAAACTTTGAAGCTCTTGTAAGCCTTTGCCTGCACGGCCGTATTGCAGACCATGCAGAGCAAAACACTTAGAATCAAAAATCTATCTATTAACCTGTTTCTATTATTCATTGCCGTTCAGTATTTTTTGAGACGCCAGCGTCATGTACATAAACCAGGTAGCATGTCCGCCCAGGCAGTACTCACCCTCTTGCCACAAGAAGGGGAAGTTGAGCAGTTCCGGAAGGTCGGGGCGAATCAGGTTGGTACCCGGAGACACTCCACCCGGAATGTACGACCAGTCTGCACGGTTCGTGCCATAGGCAGCCTTCATCGTTTCGGCACCTACGCCGGTAACGAAAGCAGCCTGATTGCGTCCCGGGTGCATACCCAGCAGGTATTGCATGGAGTTGAAGATATACTCCGGCTCGAACAAGTCGGGATAAGAGGCATTAAGGTAGCAGTAGTTGTAGCCCAGGTGCTGCGGTTCCCAAGAACCGGAGCTGCGGTTTCCTCTATCGTGGGGTACGCCGTACGGGGTCTTTTCGCTATATTCCTTATACATGGCCTGCAAGGCGGGCAACGCGGCGCGGATAGCCTTGCTGAAACGGGCATTGCCCACAGCCTGGTCGAAGCGGCCGATATACCAGCCCGTCTGGAAGATATTCTTGCAGATATAATCTTGTTGCTTCAAGACGAAGTCGCGATACTGTGCCTCTTTGGTGGTGAGGTAAAGCTCTACGGCTGCGTATATTCTGCCGGACATCAGTCTGTTGTTATCGCTACGGGTAGTCTTGAATAGTTCACGGGCTATTTCGAGGCAGTCCGCTGCCAATGCATCATTGTGTCCTTTCAGCACGCGTGAGATGCCTGCCAACTGGGCGGCTACCTGCAGTTCGCGTCCCGGATTGTCTTCGGTAAATACCCAACGGTCGTCGTCCGTTCCGCTGATGTGGTCGGTGTGTGCCGATGCGTCACCCAGATGGGCATACTGGCGTACGGTGGGGCAGAGGATACCTCTGTAAAGGCGTCCCAAAGCTTTCCAACCGGCTACAATGGTCAATGCACCGTTTTCTACCTGTTGCAAGAAGTCGTTCTTGCCGTCCGGCTGGTGCAGTTCTACAATCTGCTTGTCGAAGTCGATGGAAGTCTCGTCCCAGTAGGCGCCGAAGTTCTCGCAAGCCATGGCAAGGATATAGGCTTCGCCTGCCTGTGACTCCACACGAAGGTCGTAGTCACCGGCATCGTGCCAACCACCGATGTTCAAGCCCGGAACAATATCGCCCGGCTGATACTTGCACAGCGTAGAGGGTCCTTGTTCGTATCCGTCGATATGGTTGATGTCGGTCTTTGCCATGCGGGCATCGTCGTGGTGGCAGAAGTCATGCCATACACGGTACTTCTCGTTCACACGCATGTGACACATCTGTATCGGCAGGAAGTATTCTATCTCCGCCTGCCAAACGCCTGTGTTCCAAACGTCCTGTGCAATGCGGAATACCGGAGAAGCGGCATCACCGTACATCACCTGGTAGAGTCCGTCTTCCCTTACTTCCGAGAAGTCGAACTGCAAGTAATGGTAACGCATAAAGTCGCCCCACTCCTTGGCTGCCTGTTGCTTCACCAGCTTACGGCCATCGGCGGCAATGCGGTAGAGGGCAGGCTGCTTGAAGTTCTTGTCGCGCTTGTCCAGTTCGATAACGGCTACTTTCTTCTGTCCGGGATGGTAGCCCACCTGCGAGGTCTGTACTACCGGGGCATATTGCCAGTCTTTGCTCACTGTGGGGCGGATAATCCACTTCACAGCACCGGACTTTGTTCCTGCGGGGAACTCCGAACGCAGCACAAACCAACCGTTATTGTGGTTCATACGGCCATCATACAGTTTCAGGTCACCCTTCTCGCTCTCTATCGTAATCTTTGCCAGATCATCCTGCGGATTGAGTACAAACTTCTTTCCGGTGGCAAAAGGAGCAGCCACAATATCATCGGCAATCATCGGGTTGTAGGTCTTTCTGTCCAACAGCAACTGATCCAGATCGGCCTTGCCCTTAGGATTGAAGTCGCCGATATGTTCCATATTGGAAGTTTGCTTCATCGTGGGTCCCATTGCCTGATGGGGGAAAATGCCCGTCTTGTTGTCCATAATCCAGGGCTTGCCCAGGAGAGTGGAAGGCACCAGTTCCAGGTTGAAGCCCAGCTTGTCGGCAAAGCGTTCGGGAACCGGTTGATCCAGGTCAACGGTCAGCACCAGGTAGTCTTTCTCGCCTTTCACCTTGATGGTGTAGCTGAACACAAAATCGGGATAAATCATGGGGTTAAAGCCCGCCATGTGCTTGGTGGAATCGGGATAACTCAGCGTGACGCGAATTTCGTTGTTTGCCTCGTCCACTACACGGCTGCGCATCTTGGGCAGCCCCTGCCATTGTCCCTGCGATATTTCAAAACGCACGTCACCACCGGCAGCCCTGCGGTCTCCATTCAAGACCAAAGTCACACCGCCCTGGTGTCCCTCGGGGTAAACATCACTGAACACCATCACATTGGCTCCATAATCTTCGAAGTACCCGGAAGAGTTTATCTTGAAATCCTGGGCTCCCAAAGCGGAACAAAGCATCAGTGATGCTGCACACATCATTAATTTCTTCATAACTATTATTTTAAACGATTATACATTTCTACTCCTAAACGAACCGTATGATACGGGCAACGCCACATGCTCACTTTAGGAGCATCTTTGCTGGGTTTCCCGTCGAAGCAATCGCTATACCATTCGCCATATTCTGTGTCTATCATGTTCCCTTTTACAAAGTTCCAGACAGTATCGGCCGCACGCAGGTAGGCTTCATCCCCGCTGATTTGCCAGGCATTGGCGCAAGCCATCATGGTTTCTATCTGTCCCCACCAGGAACAACGCTTGCTTTCCTTATCTCCCACCTTCTCGTACATCATGCAGCCCAATTCTTTGTTAGTACCTTCGGCGAGGCAGGTTTTCGTTACATCCAGTGCCAGCTGATTCGTTTTCTGAATCAGGCTTTCGCCTCCCAACACATGGGCGGCGACGCACAGCAACCATCCGGCTTCTACGTCATGTCCGTAAGAGTCCATCTCAACCAGGCTGTTCCACTCATTATCGAAGAAGAGGTTGAAATGCTTTCTTGCCGGGTCGTACATCCGGTTCATAAACAAATCGACGCAGAACTCCAACCGCTTTCTCAGCCCGTCGTCTTTCCAGCACTGATACAGAAGGGTATAAGCCTCCAGTACATGCAGGTGGGCATTCATCGTCTTGGGAGCGTTGTTGTCATACATATCCAGCAATTCCCAATCTCCTGTGAATGATTCCACATAACCGTCGTTCTGCGGGTCGCGTCCTTTCTCTTCCAGTGTTCTGTACAAACTGATTGCGGTTTGCAAGCTCTCGTCATTACCTGTTGCCAAATAGTGCTCTGTCAGTCCATAAATACCATAAGTCATGGCATAGGTATATTTAGAGGCATTCAGCACCTCGCCGTTGGGATTCACCAACCAATATACTCCACCTTTCTCCTTATCTATAAAGGTATCTATAAAATAGCGCTGCGATTTATTAGCCAGTTCCAAATAAGCCTTATCCTGGAAAGTACGGTATGCAGCCGAAAAACTCCACAGAATCCGGGAGTTCAACACCCCTCCACGCGGAGCATCCTCCACCGGAGTACCATCCCGCAATACTGTCCCATAGAATCCTCCGTCAACGGCAACTGCGTAATTCATCCAGAACGGCAAAACATTATTCCGGACGTCGGAGACAATCTCAGAAGATAATGTCGATGGCAAATTTACTTGTTTGGATTTGCATCCGCACAAATTCAAGCCAACAAATAAAGCAAACAGATAAATAACTTTCTTCATATTCGTGTAAATAAAGCCCATATTGTGTTTCCACAATATGAGCTGTTAAAACCAAAATTCATCAATAACCCGGGTTCTGGTCTTCCGGGCCAATCGCTGAGTTACTCAAAATTTCATTGGTAGGAATCGGGAAAAGTTCCTGATATGCCTGGTGTTCAAAGTATCTGAAAGAGTCGCCTGTCTTCAAGCATTCCTCCGGAGTGGAGTTGGCGGCAGTCTTAGGATACTCGCATTTGAACCATTCCTCACACATTCCCATGCGGCAAAGGTCATGATAGAGCGAGAACTCTGCATTGAGTTCATGGCGTCTCTCCATAATCACAGCCACTTTCCATAATTCAGAAGTATAACCCTTTTCTGCTTTATACTTAGTGTAGTATGCCTGAGCATCGGGCACTTCTACGGGCGCGTTATTCAACCAGCCTTCGGGGAAGTAATCTACGGTTGTTCCCGGCTCCAGGTTACCCCAGGCACGGTTACGTATCTGGCGGATCATTTCCCAACCGGTAGCGGCATCACCTGTTTCAAAGCAGCATTCTGCGTAGTCCAACATTACACCTGCCAGGCGCTTCAAGGTCAAAGAGATAGGATTATAAACCTGGTTGTTATCACCCGGTTTGCATCTCCAGTACTTCAAAGAGTAAACGGTAGGCATATTCTCGGAACCCTGGAACAGACCGTCAAAACTGGGAGTCACACCCACCGTCTGACCGGTGAACGGATTGGTATCACCTTTGGCTACGATGGAGTACTGGCGTCTCTTGTCACCCGGTTCGAAGGACTTAACCAATTCCCAAGAAAGACACATAGAGCCCCAGCCACCCCATTCGGGAGCCGCACACATGAAACCAAACCAGATCATAGCATCGGAAGAGGAGTTGGCACCCCATCCCATATAGTCTTGCTTATGGTACATGATTTCAAAGATAGACTCTTTCGTCCAGTGGGTATCCATATTGTGCAGATTGCCGTAGCAAGATTCCAGTTTATAAGGACCTTCTTCTATAATGCTCTTCAATTCTGCCTTAGCGGAATTATAATCCTTCTTCTGCATATAGAGTTCGGCCAGATAAGCCTTGCAGAAACCCTTCGTAACACGGCCGTACTGACCGTTCAGCGGTTCCCAACCCAGTACATCTCTGGCATAAGTCATATCCTGCTCAATGGCAGCGTATGTTTCATCCAAAGATTCGGGACGCGGTTTGCTGGGACTGGAAGAATAAGTTTCGCCCGGAACCAGCATAGGTACACGACCATACAGTTTCGTCAGATACAGATAATTGTAAGCACGTATGGCACGAGCCTCCGCTTCATAGATAGCTTGAGACTTGCTATCGGCAAAGATAGTCGGATCTGCTGTTTCCAAGCCCAGCAGGAAACGGTTGGCACGGTCGATGGCGCGATAGCTCATACGCCAAGCCGACTCGATTGATTCTTTATCGGGCTTCCAGGCATGACGTTGCCACTCTGCATCCCAACCGGAAGCCTGGCAGTCCATCGTCGGGTGGTTTGCTGCAAATACATGCGGTTTGAAACCCCACACCTGGTCATCACCCAAACCGGTTTCCTGGTCGGTGTAGAATGTATCATAGATACCGTTCAACCCGGTAATGACATTCGCCTCCGTTTTGAACATATAGTCTGACGGAAGTATTTCGTATTGATCCACTTCCAGAAAATCGTCACATGATGTTGTAGTGCCCAAGGTAAAAGCACCTGCCAACAATAGATAGATATATTTCTTCATAATTGTATTTTTAATCAGTTAGTATTAGAATTGCACACTCAAACCAAAGGTTACAGACATCGGGAACGGATAGCGTCCGCCGTCGAAACCGGAGAACAATACGTTGGAAGAGCCTACTTCCGGATCACCGAACTTATTGTAAGGAGAGATAGTACATACATTATCAACGCTGGCAAAAACACGTGCATTCTCCATCTTCACCGGCTTCAATACGTTCTTCGGGAAAGTATAACCCACCTGGATATTAGAAATCTTCAGATAGTCTCCTTTGTGAATATGTGCATCCGATACGCGCATATTGCGGTTATAGTCGGTTTTTGAGATACGGGCATATTTAGCATTCGTATTTGTAGGAGACCAGGCATTATTCAGGTACTCAGCCAGTACGTTCTGATAACCTCCGTCGGGAGCGTAGATAGAAGTAAGGCGAGCTGCAGAATAAGAAAGGATGTCCATACCCGTCACACCGTAGAGGTTCATAGAGAAGTCGAAATTCTTGTAAGAAGCCGATAAGTTCAATCCGTAAGTGAACGTAGGATAACCGTCGCCAAGGACCGTACGGTCGGCATCTGTAATCTGACCGTCACCGTTAAGGTCTACATACTTGTAGTCACCCGGCTGAGTCGTTTCTTCCTGGTACATTCCGTTCGGAGACTTAGCGTCCAAAGCGTCAATCTCTCCCTGGTTCTGGAAGATGCCGGCAACCTTATAGCCGTAGTAAGAACCTACTGCATATCCATTTTTTGTAATGGAGTGGTTATCCCATTTGTCACCGTCCTGGGTAGAACCCGATTTAGAGAAGATGTCATCACCCACTTCGATAGCCTCATTCTTCAAGGTAGCTCCGTTGAACTTAATGCCTATATTCCAGTCACGTCCCAGACTCTTGTTCCAAGCTGCGGTAAATTCGAAACCTGAATTGCGAATGTGTCCGGCATTGGTATATACATTGATGAAACCTGTAGAAGGGCGAAGGCGACGATAGAGCAACAGGTTCTTGGCGTCACGGATAAAGTAATCTACCGAGAACGACAGTTCATTGCTCATGAAAGCAAAGTCAAGCCCGATGTTCGTTTGCTCATTTGTTTCCCACTGAAGGTTTGTATCAATTTCTTTTTGTTGTGCCACACCCGGAGCATTCACCACCTGGTTACCCATGTCGAAGTAATACATAGCGTGAGCTGAAGAAAGCTGGTTTACAGATAAGTTGGTTGCACCACCGGCATTACCCGTTTGTCCCCAACCTGCACGTACCTTCAAGTTGCTGAAGATATTCAGATTCTTGATGAAATCTTCTTCCGATGCACGCCATGCCAAAGATGCTGACGGGAACGTACCGTAACGATTGCCTGCACCGAAGTTTGAAGAACCGTCGCGACGAACGGTTGCAGTCACGATGTAGCGGTCATTGAACGAATACGTCAGACGTCCGAAGTAAGACAGATATCTGCTCTTCAGGTTCAAACCACCATCCGTCTCTTTAGTGGCAGGGTCGTTGGTCAATGAGATGCGGCGGATGTTATCTGCGGGGAAATCACTGGCTCTGGTGTTCATCCACGAGCTGAAAGAGTCGCTTATAGAGAAACCTGCCATAGCACTCACGCGGTGATGAGTGTTAGACCAGTCGTAGTTCAAGAAAGTTTCCAGTCCTAAATCGTTATAGGAGTTCTGATTCATAGAGAATGAATCTTTTCTGTCCTGGCTACCGAAAGTACGGTCATTGTATGCAGTATAGCCGTTATAGTCTTTTCCTGAGAAGTTGTAATTGGCAATGGTCTTGAAGGTCAGTCCTTTGTACAGGTCCAGTTGCAAGAAGGCGCTTGTCACCAGGCGGTTCCAGTAGGTGATTCCGTCGGCTGTTTTTGCGGCAGCCACCAGGTTGTCGGCTCCCTTATTGACGTCACCGTTACCTTCTTTCTTATAATGTCCCCAACTTCCGTCAGGCAACACAATCGGCATGGAGTAGAACTTACCGTCTTCTACGTAGTCCATGGTAGGAATAGCTGTTGCGTAGGTTCTCAGGTTACCGCCGCCTTCTTTTTGAGAGTGCGAATAAGCGATGTTCAATCCTACGTGGATAAAGTCTTTCACCTTGTGCGTGATGTTGGCACGTGCCGTCAAGCGGTTGAAGTTTGAGTTGATGATAATACCTTGGTTGTTCAGGTATCCCACTGACAAACTTGCCTGAGTAGCCTCGCTACCACCGGATACAGACATATTGTAGTTCTGTTGCAGAGCCACGCGAGACATTTCGTCCTGCCAGTCGATGTTATTCAACTTGCCGATGTACTCCTCGCCGTATGCCAGGTTGGTCATTGCAGTATTATCGTTCTTCACTGCCGTGCGTACACCTTGTGCAAACAATTCGGCATCAGCTACATCAATCTTGTTGGCATTGAATTGAATTCCGTAGTTGGCAGAGAAGTTCAGCACCGATTTTCCTTTATTGGCATTCTTGGTGGTAATCATGATCACACCATTGGCGCCACGGGTACCGTAGATAGCTGTTGCAGAAGCATCCTTCAAGATTTCGATAGATTCCACATCGTTCGGATTAAGGAAGTCGATGGAAGTACCTACCTGTACACCGTCCACTACGTACAGCGGGTCGGCGGAACCGTTCACCGTAGCCACACCACGGATACGGATGGAGAAACCACCTTCAGGGTCACCGGAACTTCTGATAACAGATACACCGGCAGCAGCACCCTGCAATCCTTGTCCCAGGTTCACCGGGTTACGCTTCATCATTTCATCGGCATTTACGGAAGCTACGGAACCGGTCAAGTCGGACTTCTTCATCGTACCGTAACCTACTACTACGACTTCATCCAACGTTTCGGCATCTTCTTTCAAAACTACTTTCAGAATACCCGTATCACCGGTTACCTTAATGGTACGCGGCAGATAGCCAATGTAGCTTATCTTCAAGTTAGAGCCCACAGCGCACTGCAGACTGAAGTTACCATCCATATCGGTAATCATACCGTTGGTTGTACCTTCTACAATGACGTTGGCGCCAATGATCGTTTCCCCTTTCTCGTCCACCACTTGTCCTTTCACAGTGATTACACTCTGTTGCACAGTGGCAACACTTGCAAAGGGTTGCACATTCGTTGCGAAGACAGGACCGGCAAATGCCAATGACATTGACATCATGCCCAAATACTTCATCACGTTTTTCATAAATATTCGAATACTTAGGTTTAACAAAATCCCGGCAGAAGAGGATGAGAAGTCCCTGTCCACCCCCGCCGGGGGTGAATTAATTATTGATTATTGACTATTGGTTATAAGCTCAAAGTAGTGCCCTCAACCTTGTTCAGCAGTTGCGGCTTGCCCTTGCAATCCACCGTTACTTTCTGAATGCGGTTGTCTGTCGGCAAGCAGATGATACCTTCCGCTTGTTTCTTGTCGGCGCTATATACTTTCAGGCTGATTTTGCTCCAATCCATTTCGGCAGTAGACTGTGCCAACTTCATGTGAGGCAGTACGGAACCGTCGCGCACCAACATGATGATGGGCAAGTTGCCGGCTTCGAGTGTGTGCCATCCGCCTTCGTATACTTTGGATGTCTGATAGTCAATCCATTTGCCCTGGGGCAGATAAACGGTACGGCTGGTGATACCCGATTCGAGCAACGGAGCTACCAATATCTGAGAACCGAACATGTACTCATCTTCCACTTTCCATGTACCCGGGTCTTCGGGGAACTCTACAAACAGAGCTCTCAGCATCGGCAGACCTTTTTCGGTACATTCCTTAGCCTGGGCATATACATAAGGCATCAAGCGATACTTCATCTCTGCACTCTTGCGGAATACATCCTGCACACGCTTACTGTCATACAGCCACGGTTCTGTCGGTGGTGCCCCGTGGGCACGGGTATGTGAAGTCAGGAAGCCGAAAGGCAACCAGCGGCAATACAAATCCTCGGGAGTGGATTTTACGAAACCACCCATATCGTGGCTCCAGAAAGAGAAACCCGACAGACCGAATGACAAACCTGCACGCAGCGTACCCAGCATACCGGTATTGGTTGTTGCAGCATCGCCGCCCCAATGCAACGGGTAACGTTGAGAACCTGCCCAGGCAGCACGTGCCCACATGATGTTTTCGCCATGCAGTTTCTTGGTAATCTCAGATACCGCCATATCATAGCGCACCGGATAAAGGTTGTGTTCATACCAACCGGTCTTGCCCGAAGCATAAAGTCCGTTCAACGGAGCAGCTTCTCCAAAGTCCACCTTGATGGCGCCTACGCCCATATTCAGCAGTCCAGCCAGCTTGTCCTGATACCACTTCACGGTGGCAGGATTAGAGAAGTCCAGTACAACGTCTTCGTAAGGAAGCTCGCCGTTACCGTTCTTCACATACATATTCTTCTCTATCAGTTCCTTGAAGTAAGCATTCTTGGGAGTGAAGTAAGGCAACTGCCACAAGCATACGTGGAAACCCTGTGACTTCAAGTCATTCAGCATCTGCTGCGGATTCTGGAAACGGTTCTCGGAGAACTTATAGTCACACTGCCAGTCTACGTCGAACCAGCCCGTATCGAAGTGGATAACATCACAAGGATACTTGTTCTTGCGGATACTGGCAGCCACGTCATAACCTTCTTTTTCGCTGAAGTAAGTGATGCGGCTCATCCAGGTACCGAAAGACCACAACGGCGGCATTCCCGGTTTTCCCACCAGATCGGTATACTCATCCAAGATATCTTTCGGTTCGCCGAAGAAGATGAACAAGTCCAGGTTCTCATCGCCCATGAACAACTTGTTCAAACCGATGTAAGTAGCACCGAAGTCACAAGTCACCGGTGCGGAAGTGTGCATGAACATACCGTAACCTCTGTTACTCATAAAGAAAGGAATGGGCTTGTACATCTGGTCTGTTTCAGGTCCTTGCGGGTCGGTCACGAAGAGGTTCACCTTCTGACCGGCTTTGTTCAGCCCGGTAGCCGATTCGCCGCAACCGAAAATCATCTCGTCGGCAGTCAGTGTGAACACCGGGTTGATGAGACGTGCATTGTCGCTTCCGCGCTTGATGAAGTTGAAAGCCGTGTACTTCACCTGGGTGGAGTCTGCATCCTTCATCGTCACCGTCTGGCTCATGATGCGTCCGTTCTTGTCTTTCAGAACAATGCGCCAGGGATTCTTTTCTATCTGTATAGTACCGTGGGCACTGGTATAGGTAATGCTATTGTCTGTTTCAACAGCCTTCCAGTTTGTATCCGTGCCCGGCTCTTTGGCCAACATGATGGAAGTGGACGGTTTCGGCTCTACCGGAGTGGTAAGCATGCGGATGCGCACCGTACGCGGAGTTACGAAATCAATTTTGAACTTCAAGTTGGGGTCGTTTACATAAGCAGGAGAAGGAAAGTCGAGCATCCGCATTCTGCTGGGTTGGGAACCATTGGTGTTGAAAGCCTGACGCGTCACCAGTCGCGCACGCTTCCAATTCACCAATCCTTCCCCCGTCTTTGCGTCGAAGGATTCCAGATGGTCCGTAAAAAACATCGTGTTACTTAAGTCGCGGAATTCGGTACTCATATCCAAAGCCTGGTTCAGCAGATACGGTGTACCGTCAACTACCCGGGATTGTGCCGATGAACTGCCACAGACAGACAAGAGCACTGAAATCGCTAAAAATACTTTTCTCATAATATCAGATATTTAAAATTTCCTGGCAGCAAATATATTTTCTATTTATAAGATACAGATGCCGGAAAAGAGTTTTATAAGACCTGCTTTTGTTTCTTCCGGCAGCTTTTAGAGGGGTAGGAAACAAATTGTGCACTCTTTTTCATCAAACGAAGGATATAGCCGCCAGACGATATCAGAGCGCCCTCTTGCTCGTTCGGATGATTATTCCTAAGTTTGCAAATGCAACATTATTGCTAACTATCCAAGAAAGGAAATACTATGAAACAGCTACTTCTGATCCTTATATGCAACCTGTGCCTCGTCACTGCATCTTTCGGAAATTCCGCCGAAGCTCCACCGGCAGTCATGTTCAAACAGCTCTCTACCACCGAAGGGCTGTCCAACAACAGCGTCCGCAGTATATTCAGGGACAGCAGGGGTTTCCTGTGGATAGGAACCGAATCGGGGCTTAACAAGTACGACGGCTACTCCTTCCAGCGATACTACCGCAACAACTCGGAATTGCCGAATGATGCCATCAGCGAGATATTCGAAGGGGTGGACGGCAATATATGGGTAAGGATGTCCAATGGATATAGTATATACGACTACAACACCGGGAAGTTCAACAACGACTACAAGCAAGTGCTTGAGAAGCAGAAGATACCTGCCAGGAATATCCTTCGGGTAGGCAAGACGGAGAACGGTGAGTTCTGGGCTTACGACCAGTCCAAGCTCTACATCCGGAACATAAGTACCAGTTCCATCAAGGTCTTTTCATTGCAGACGGAGAAGGTATCCAATATATCCATCGGTGCACAGTATATATATGTGATGTACTCCAACGGAACCCTGTACAGCATCAACAAGCAGACATCCGAAGCCAGGGAACTCCCCCTGCCCGCTTCCTACCGTCCCTTGCTCGAGAACCAGGAACCCTACGTGTACGTAGACCGCAGCGAAAGCCTATGGGTATATACTTTCCAGAACAGTCTGCTGCTGCACAAGAGCAACACCTCTCTGCAATGGGATGACATCAACCTGAACAACGCCCAAGAAATGCAATACAACAGAGTACAGCGTATCCTCGACCTGGGTGACGGCAACGTATGGATACTCACCAGCCACAAGGGATTGTTCATCTACAACACCCTCAGCAAGTCGCTGACCAACCTTGTACACAACCCGCTGAAACCGCATACCATCGCCAGCAACAACCTGAGCGCCATCTACCAGGACCAGGACGGCATTGTATGGCTCGGCAACTTCAAGCACGGCATTTCCTACTACAGCCCTATGTCGCAAATCATACTGAGCAACAAATCCCTGGACTACGACGACGTACTGACCTTCTGCAAAGACGATGCCCACGACTGCATCTACTACGGAACGGACGGCACGGGCCTGATACGCCAGTCGCTCAAAACCGACCTGTACGAGAAAGTGCCCACCCCCGCCAATATCGTAGTCGACCTCGCCATCGACTCCAAAGACCGACTGTGGATAGGCACCTACCAGAAAGGGCTGCTTTGCTACTCCCAAGGGCAGATCAAGCAATACACCACCGCCAACAGCCAGCTTCTCGAAAACAATGTATACACCGTAGAAGTGGATAAGCACGGATACGTATGGATAGGTACCATGCGGGGCTACATACAGCGCCTGAACCCCGACACCGGGCAATTCGACACCATCCTCTACCGCCCCGAAGAATTCTTCATGCGCGATATGTTCTACGACAGCGACCACCACCTCTATGTCGCCACCAGCGGCGGACTGATCATCATAGACACCGAAACCCAGGCCTACAACATCTACTCCAATAACAGCCGCTTCAAGGAGAGTTACATGCTGACCGTCTACAAAGACAGCCGCGACCTCATTTGGGTAGGCCATCCCCACGGCCTGAGCATTTGGGACCAGAAGAACGACTCCATCCACTTCATCGACCAGAAAGACGGGCTTGCCGCCAACCTGGTGCGCGCCATTGTAGAGGACAACAACAAGCAGATGTGGATTGGCACGGGCAACGGCATCTCCCGCATCCAACTGATAAACGGAGCCTGCTCTATCGTAAACTATTCCGTAGCCGACGGACTGATATGCAACGACACCAACGTGCACGCCATCCTCAAACTGAACAACGGCAACATCCTGATAGGTACTCCCAAAGGATTCCAGACCATCATCCCGCAGGAGATCCTGTCCACCGACTATAACACAGAAATCTACCTGACCGGACTGGACATAAAGTCCGGGGCATCCCTTGACAACATGCTCAAAGGCAATTCGCTGGAATGTACCCAAACCCTGACCTTCACCGAAGAGAACAACTCCTTCACCCTGTCCTTCTCGGCGCTGGACCTCGTGGAACCGGACAAGATAAAGTACGCCTACAAGATAGACCAAAGCCACTCCAACTGGATTTACGCCGAGAGCAACAAGGTCAACCTTTCCATGCTACCCCCCGGCAACTACACCCTGTCGGTGAAAGTATGCAACTCGCAGGGCATCTGGAGCCCCAACGTCAAGAACCTGAAGATTATCGTCCTTCCGCCGTGGTGGTGCACCTGGTGGGCATACACCATCTACATCTGCATCGTCCTTTCCCTCGCCGCCTTCATCGTCCGCTTCCTGCGCATGCGCCACAAGGAGAAAGAAGTGCTGCAGGCCATCGAGCAGGAAAATGAACGCCAGCAGAAGGTAAGCAACATGAAGCTGCAATTCTTTGCCAATATCAGCCATGAGTTGCGCACCCCGCTCTCGCTCATCATCAACCCCCTTGAAGAATTCTTCGAAGATTACCCCGAGCACCGCAAAGGCATACTGGATATGGTAAAGCAGAATGCCGACTACCTGCTGGAACTGATAAATCAGTTGCTTGACTTCCGTAAGCTGGATGCCAATGCCGAAAGCCTGAGATGCCGGCACGACGATATCCTCATCATCCTGAGCGAGATATTCCACTCCTTCGACCCTGTGGCGCAGAAGCGGAGCATCACTTATACCTTCAGCGGTCCCAAGCATTCCATCTTTATGGACTTCGACTACGACAAGATACGCAAGATAACCACTAACATCCTGTCCAACGCCTTCAAGTTCACCCCCAACAAGGGAAGCATCTCGCTGAACGTAAAGGTGGCGGGCAACAACCTCGAACTGACCTTTGCCGACACCGGATGCGGCATAGACGATGCCGTCAAGGAGAAGGTGTTCCAGCGGTTCTACCAATCGGACAAGACCCAGAAGGGGGGCAGCGGCATCGGGCTGCACATTGTATCGGAGTATGTCAAGATGCACCAGGGCAGCATCAGTGTCAAGGATAACCAGCCTTGCGGGGCGGTATTCGCCATCACCATCCCGCTGCACCAGAACAATAGCGCCGAGGTGGAGATAGAAGACATGCACAGCACAGAAGATGAAGACCATCCGTTCACCATCCTGCTGGTAGATGATAACTACGACTTCATCAAGTTCCTTTCCGAGAGCCTGTCCAAGCAGTATCATGTGCTGAAGGCGATGAACGGCAAGCAGGCATTGGGCGTTCTCGAGAAAGAAGATGTCGACCTGGTAGTCAGCGACATCATGATGCCCGAAATGGACGGACTGGAACTCTGTGCCACCATCAAGAACGACATACGCTACTCGCATATCCCCATCATCCTGCTCACCGCCAAAGCGAGCGAGGAGCACCAGTTGGAAGGCCTCAGCGTGGGAGCGGACGATTACATCACCAAGCCTTTCAATATGGAAGTGTTGAAGCTGCGCATCAACAAGATTATAGAGATGACCGCCAAGCGGCAGGAACTGTTCAGCCGCGAGATAAAGATAGAGCCTAGCCGGATTACAATTACTCCGCTGGACCAGCAGTTGGTAGAGAAAGCCATCCAGATTGTAGAAGACAACATCAGCGAGACGGAATTCTCGGTAGAAGAGCTTGCCAGCAGCCTCAACATCTCCCGCAGCTACTTCTATAAGAAGATGATTAAGATTACGGGAAAGAAGCCTATCGAGTTCATCCGCACCATCCGCATGAAGCGTGCGCAACAACTCCTGACGGAAAGCCAGATGCAAGTGGCGGAGATTGCCTATACGCTGGGATATAACTCACCGAAAGTATTCTCCAAACACTTCAAGGAAGAATTCAATATGAGTCCGTCGGAGTTTATGAGGCAGCAGGAAGGGGGAAAAGGAGAGGAGAATTAAGGCGGATTGAAAACCCTTATACTAAAAAGCGGCGGATAAACATATCCGCCGCTATATGTTCCTTTTACAAAGCAGTTATTACAAGATAGTGAGGCTGACTCTCCGTCCCAATCCTTGAAATATCTTATATAAAGTAGAGAGTTGGACGTCTGCATGGCCGTTTTCAATACGCGAGATATAGCTTTTCTTTGTGCCTATTTTGGCAGCAAGCTGTTCTTGCGTCATGCCGGCTTTAAGACGTTCCTCTTTCAAGCGTTCGGCAAGGATGAAGGCGTCGCAACTATTTTCAAACTCTTCACGCTCAGCAGTTCCCAGTTCGCCAAAATCTTCGGCAATCAGGTCTTCAATGGGAGTACATCCCCATGCTTTTGGATTTTCATTTTTCATTGCTTATTTCTCCTTCCGTTTTTTTATTAGAAAAGTATTCATTCATAATCATCTTTGCTCGCTTTATTTCTGCAGAAGGTGTTTTCTGCGTTTTCTTTTGAAAACCATTAAACAGAATCACCAGGTTCCCATTATCCATACAGCAAAATATGCGATAAATGTTGCCATTAGCTTCTACACGAATTTCAAAAAGTCCTTGTACGTTAGTAATCGCTTTCAGATATTTTTCCGGTATCTGTTCCAAAGTCATAATATAGGTAAATATCTGATAAGTCTTGCGCAATGCTTCACGAGGCAATGTTTTCCTAAACTCCTTAAAGTAATTAGCATATACGACTATTTGACGAACAAACTTTCTTTTTTCCGGCATGATTTATATAAATGTTTCACGCCACAAAGATAACGAATAAGTGAACAAGTATACAATGATTTCCTTGTTTTATTATAATAAAACGTATAAACGAACATTTCCACCGCAATGGCGGGAAAGGACCACATATCACGTGTAAATAAACGATTTGGAGCATCTATAGATGCCGCTCGCTGGATCTATAGATGCGGCGTGCTGGAACTATAGATCCAGCACGCCGCGACTATAGGCGCTTTAATCCCCCGACAATAACGTGACGTAGCTGATGGCAGGCAGATGTACCCGTGCCTGTCCGCCGTCTACTGTTACGGTCGTTTCGCGCATGCTATCTTTGGTATTTGTGGTATACACTGTCAGCTGCTTCACGCCTGCCGGGATGCCGGTGATGAGGGCATCGCAATCGGCTCCGTTGTTCACCATGTGCAGGGCGTACTCGCCACGGGTGATGTTGCCGAAGGCGGCACAGTTCACTGTCTTTTTGCTGCTGGTCAGCGGGATGGCAAGCGCATCGGCGGGGGTAGAGGCGAGCTGCTTCATGTTCCAGAAGCGCTGCGTGGGATGAAGCGGGCCTTTGGAACCGTAGATGCCGTCCCCCCAAAGCAGGGAATAATCGGACGTCAACTGCCATTGCAGGATGGACAGCGGCTGGCAGATGGCGCAGATGCGCATATAGAGGTTGATTTCATAGAGCGCAAAGGTGGACTCGTTGAAGATTTCGGCATAACCGTGCGCAGCCGCGTCGGTGCTTCCCTCGCCTATCAGCAACGGAACATTCAACTGGCGGGCGGCAGCAGCCCATTTCTTCAGCGTAGCATCGTCGCAACCTCTCCAGGAGTGGAACGAAACGGCGCCGATGTACTTATGCGCGGCAGGGTCGTTCAGCCCCGGCAGGATGAAGTCGAAGGTGGTGGCATCCGAGTTATCGCCCAGCAACAGGCGGGTGGGCAGGTTCAGCTTCGCCATATAAGCGCCGAACTCCTTGATAAAGTCGGCATGCTCCTGCGGAGAATGAAGGACGTCGATGCCTATATCCGACTCATTGAACGAGAACATGGAGAATTCCACGCCGTAGTGCCGCTTGGCATAAATCATATAGTCGCTGAGGGACTTGAATATCTGTTGTTTCTTCTTGGGGTCCAACCGATATGCCATGATACCGCCCTGGCGGACGTAGCTCTCGGGACCGCCGTCAATGGCCCATGCAGGGGGGAACCAGCAGCTCAATATCACCGGCATACCCATTGCCCGCAGGCGTTTTGCCATCAGCATACTTTCTTCCACATGCTGTTGCAGGGCTACGCTTTTGGGGGCGGTGAGCGGGTTCTGCCCTACTTCCGCTTCCCAGATGCGCCACGGCATTTCTACACGGCCGTATGCCACACGCAGGTTTTCGAGGCAGTAGTCTATCACTTTGGGGTCGGCATTCGGGTTCTGCAAACGGAAGTTGCCGCCGAAGCCGGTGAACAGTTGTCCGGGGTTCTGTACATCCAGGGCGATGTTGACGTCGGAGTGGTCTATCGCGCCCGAAGCACGCAGTTCCATCGTAAGCAGGTTCTTTGCCGCTTTCTTCAGGCTGGGCATCAGCTGAAGGTAGACGAGGGTGCTCTCCGCTCCCTTCTCCACCGTGGCCTTCACGGACTGGTTGAACCGGAAGTCGAGCTTCCGGGTGGCGGAAGTAATGGTCAGGCTCTTGCCGCCGGTCTTGATACGGGCATCGGCATAGTGCTCGGGGGCAAGCGTGAGGCAGAAGTAGGCGCCCTGGTTCAAGGTGGTGTCCGAGGCGGCGTCGATGGATATCTCCACCAGTCCGCGGTCTTTATCGGTTACTTTCTGCAGGAACTTGACACCGCGCAGGGTGGTGGTCACTTCCTGCGTATCGCCTTCGCGGTGGTAGCGGGGACGGACTTGCCGTTCTTTTCCGGTGATTTCCATATCGCCCTTCGGAGTGCCCACGCGCAGGGACGATTCAAAGTCTATCAGTTCGCCGTCTACCCGTACGCCGGTGATGTTGCTCCATGCCATCACTTCCGTTCCGGCGGAGAAAGGCAGGGCGGAAGACAGGCGGGTATCTATCTCGAAGCCCATGCGGCTGTTGTGGTAGGGGCAGTTCCACAGGCTGGCTTTGGGCTCCTGGTAGCGGGGCTTCCCATCCGGGAGCACGGTGCGGAACCATTCGCCGTATTCCTTGTCAATCATGTAGTTTTTGATAAACTCCCAGGTGCGGATGGCGGTGTCGAGGTAATGTTGCTTGCCGGTCAGCTGCCAGGCATTGATACAGCCGTTCACGGTTTCGGCCTGACACCACCAGGAAGCGTCGCGGCGGTACTTGTCCTTGTGGCGCTCGTAGGTCATGGCGCCCATCGAGTTCAAGCCCTCTTTCAGGGCGGTATCCACCATGTCAACGGCAATCTTGCGGCATCGTTTTATCATCTTGGCATCGCCCAGGGCATCTGCCGCCTCGGTGAAGAGCCAGGAAGTTTCGATGTCATGGCCATAGGAGTCGATGTCGTCCAGGTTGTTCCAGTCCGAATCGCAGAAGAGGATAAGGTGATGCGTCTTGGGGTTGTAGAGCTTGGTGGTGAGGATGTCCAGCACTGTTGCCAGACGTTCGCGCAGGCCCGGGTCTTTCCATACCTGGTAGAAGAGGCTGTAGGCCTCGAGCACATGGATGTGTGTATTCATGGTTTTGGTGGCAACGCCGTCGCCGTCATAGCCCAGCTTCTCGGGCTTGCCCCACTCGCGGGAGAAGGATTCGATGTAGCCGTCCTTCACGGGGTCTTTGATCTTGGTCTCCATCGTCTGATAGATTTCGATGGCTTTTTGCAGGCTCTCCGGGTTGCCGGTGGCGCGGTAGTGTTCGGCAAGTCCGTAGATGGCATAGGAGCAGGCATAGGTCTGCTTGTCAGTATCCAAAGGAGTGCCGTCGGCATTCACCAGCCAGTACACGCCGCCGTACTGCGGGTCTATCAGATAGTCTATCAGATAGCGCTGGGCGCGGTCGGCAAGTTCGCGGTAGGTCTTATCGCCATAGAGGCGGTATGCCCGCGAGAAGGTCCAGAGGATGCGGGCATTCAGCACACCGCCTTTGGGAGCATCGGGTATCGGGGTGCCGTCGCGCCGCAAGGAGCCGTAGAAGCCCCCGGCAGGGTCTACACTGTGTTTCACCCAGAAAGAAAGGGTACTGTTTTTCAAGTCCGCCACAATCTCGTCGTGCAATGTTTTAGCCTCTGCGGGCTGTGCCTTTGCCACGGGGATAGCAAAAAACTGAAGGGCAATAAGCAGAAGAGCAATAAAATGGTTTCTCATAATATAGATATTTAGTAGTCAACAATGGAATATCGCAAATTTAACGGTTTCTTCGCTTTTATTCTTTACATCACATCACTTTAAGAGGGTGGATTTGTTCACAAATTAGGGAACATTTGTATATTGCCGGCAAATAGGAACGAAACAAGAACGTAATCGGAGAGATAGAAACCGCCGGAAGGCTTTCATGTCTTATAAATTTTAAGTAGGTTTGTAGCATGTTTAAGATAGATACCGACATGAAAGCCTCTGTAACCAATCTGATATGCCGTATAGTGCTTCTGATAAGCGCTGTATTTCCATACGCAGCCTATGCCGCCCTTGCGGAGCAGAGCATCATCATGTTCAGGCAACTATCCACCAGCGAAGGACTCTCCAACAACAGTATCAACTGCCTGTGCCGCGACAGCCGCGGTTTCCTGTGGGTGGGAACCGCTTCCGGGCTCAACCGCTACGACTCTTACACCTTCCAGCAATATTACCAGGACATAGACAACCTGCCCGACAACGGTATCTCCGATATATTCGAGGACTGGCAGGGCAACGTCTGGGTATCTACCGACCAGGGATATGCCATCTACGACTACCAGACGGGGAAGTTCAACCAGAACAGCAAAGAAACCTTGCAACAGTTCAACATCACCTGCGACACCGTGCGCCGGATAGGGACAGACCGCAAGAAGAAATATCTATGGGCGTACGACGACACCAAAGTACACATCTACGACCACGAACAGAACCTCACGAAGATCTATCCGCTGACAGAACGCGCCATCACCCGCCTGTTTGTGACCGACGAACACATCTACTCCATCTACAACAGCGGAAAACTGTACTATACGGACATCAACTCGTCGCTCACGCAGGAGATACCCATCCCCTCGCAATACAAGCGGCTGCTGGAAAGGCACATCCCCAGCGTGTACATCGACCGCAACGGCGGCATCTGGGTTTATACCTTCCAGAACAGTCTGTTCCTCTACAAGAAGAATATGCAGACGGAGTGGGAAGAAATAAAACTGCCCATCCACACCGAGCAATTCAACCGTATCCGCCACATTGCCGAGGATACCAAAGGAAACATCTGGCTCATCACCAGCCACCTCGGGGCGTTCATCTACCAGCCGCAGTCGGGCAACCTGACGAACCTGTCGCACGATGCCCTGAAGCCGCATACCATTGCCAGCAACAACCTCAATGCCATTCATATAGACCAGGAAGGAATTGTGTGGATAGGCAACTTCAAGCAGGGCATTTCTTACTACGTGCCCCAGTCACAGGTATTCCTGAACCAGAAACTGTGGCAATACAGCGACATCCTCTCCTTCTGCGAAGATTCCCTTGCCATCTGGTACGGCACCGACGGCGGCGGACTCCTGCGCCAAGCGTTGGACAGCCCCACACCGGAACGCATTCCGACCCCTGCCAACGTCATCGTCACCCTGCAGAAAGACAGCAAGAACCGGCTATGGCTGGGCAGCTTCCAGAACGGGCTGATATGCTACGACAACGGGAAAGTGACGCAATATACCAGCGAGAACAGCGGTCTGAAAGGGAACGACGTTTACGGCATACAAGAGGACAAGAACGGCAACATCTGGATAGGCACACTGGACGGCTGCATCCAGAAGCTGGACCCGAAGAGCCGCACCTTCGAAACCATCTTCGACCAGCCCAACCGCCCCAACATCAAGCAGTTGATATACAACGGCAACGACACCCTGTACGCCGCCACCACCCTCGGTCTGATGACCATAGACATCGGTACCCACCAGTGCAAACTCGTCGAAACCAACGCCGGCGGCACGCAACCGATGAAGCAGCTTAACCTGTACACCCTCTACAAGGACAGCCGTAACATCATCTGGATGGGCGGCACCCAAGGCCTCGCTTACTGGGACCTCAACACGGACAGCATCAGCTACATAGACCGTAGCAACGGACTGCCCGCCAACCTGATAACCGCCATCAACGAGGACAACAACAAGCAGATGTGGATAGGTACCTGCAACGGGCTGACCCGCATCAACCTGGCACAGAAGCCCTTCTCCATCACCAGCTACGACGTGAACGACGGCATCACTTCCAACAACATCAACGAACGCGCCCTCTACAAACTGAAGAACGGCAATATATTCGTAGGTACCCCTACCGGCTACACCACCATCATCCCGCAGGAGATAGTGCACAACACGTACAATGCCGAAGTGTACCTGACCGGCGTGGAACCCCAATACTACCCGCTGTCGCAGATGCTGAACGGCAAGTCCCTGGAGTGCGCCACCGAGGTCATCCTCGAAGAGCGGATTCCCTTCTTCCAGCTACGCTTCTCCACCCTCGACTTCATAGAGCCGGGTAAGGTGCGCTATGCCTACCGCATCAAGGGGCAGCAATCGGACTGGAGCTACACCACCAACAACCAGATAGACTTCTCCATACTGCCGCCGGGCAAGTACGACCTGCAAGTGAAAGCCTGCAACTCGGAATATATGTGGTCGCCCAACGTCAAGACCATCACCATCCGCATACTGCCGCCCTGGTACAGAACCTGGTGGGCATACCTGCTGTACTCCCTCATCATTGCATTCTTCGGCTGGAAAGTCATCGCCTACTACCGTACCCGCCGCAAGCGGGCAGCCGAACAGAAAGCCATCGAGCAGGAAAACGAACGGCAGCAGAAGATAACGGACATGAAGATGCAGTTCTTTGCCAACGTGAGCCATGAACTGAGGACTCCCCTGTCGCTCATCATCAACCCGCTCGAAGAGTTCCTCAACAAATATCCGCAGTACAAGAACACCTTATTATATACGGCGCAAAACAACGCCCGTTATCTGCTGGAACTCATCAACCAGTTGCTGGACTTCCGCAAGCTGGACGCCAGCGGAGAAAGCATACATTATATACACGGTGACATCGTGAGCCTGGTGCGCGACCAGTTCCAGGCCTTCGAGAACATAGCCCGCACCCGCGAGATAGACTACCGCATCACCGCCCAGCAGCCCAACATACTGATGGACTTCGACTACGACAAGGTGCGTAAAATCGTGATGAACATCCTCTCCAATGCCTTCAAGTTCACCGAGAACAAGGGGAGCATCGAGATTAAAATCAATATCATAGACAGCAGCCTCGTTATGCAGTTCTGCGACACGGGTTGCGGCATCGACGCCGCCCAGCAGAAGAAGATATTCGAATGCTTCTACCAGGCGGAGCACCAGGAGAGCAGCCAGGGCGGAAGCGGCATCGGGCTGTACCTTGTAGCCGAATACGTGAAGATGCACAAGGGCAACATCCAGGTTTCCACCAACGTGCCCCACGGAAGTATCTTCACCATCAGCCTGCCCATGCACGCCACCACCCAACCCCAGATGCAGGAGCAGCCCGCCGAAGAAAGCGAACTGGCACCGAAACCGGGTAACAGCAGCAACGAGTTGAGCTATACCATCCTGCTGGTGGACGACAACTACGACTTCCTCGACTTCCTCAGCGCCTGCCTCTCCACCAGCTACAACGTGCTGAAAGCCATGAACGGCATGGAAGCCCTGGAAGTGCTGAAGGCAGAGAATGTGGATATCGTCATCAGCGATGTAATGATGCCCAAGATGAACGGACTGGAACTGTGCACCGCCATCAAGAGCGACATCAACATCTCCCATATCCCCATCATCCTGCTCACCGCCAAAGCCAGTGAAGAATACCAGTTGGAAGGCCTCAACATGGGCGCCGACGACTACATCACCAAGCCTTTCAACATGGAAGTGCTGAAACTGCGCATCAGCAAGTTCATAGAGAGCAGCCTCAAGAAGCACGAACTCTTTGACCAGCAGATAAAGATAGAACCCAGCCACATCACCATCACTTCCCTGGACCAGCAGTTCGTGGAGAAGGCCATCCAGATAGTGGAGAACAACATCAACAATGCCGAGTTCTCCGTAGAGGAGCTTGCCGCGCAACTCAACATATCGCGCGGTTACCTCTACAAGAAGATGGTAAAGATTACCGGAAAGACCTCGCTCGAGTTCATCAAGGTAATCCGCATGAAAAGGGCGCAGCAACTGCTGGCGGAAAGCCAGTTGCAGATAGCGGAAATAGCCTACAAACTGGGCTATAATTCACCCAAAATATTCACCAGGCACTTCAAAGAAGAGTTCAAAATGAGTCCTTCCGAGTTCATTCGTAGCCAAAAGGAGAAAAAATAGGGTAGAACACCTTCATTTTATACATTTAGCCACTCTTTTGGTGACAAACACCCCCCTTCCGTCTCCATTTTAACCCGTATATTAGTGCAAAATTAGTAACACAATTATTTATTACTATGAGAACAAAACATTTAGTATTGACATCGGCTCTTGCCCTGTTATTTTCCGGCGGCTCACTGCACGCACAGGATTTTAAACTGACATCTTCCGGCTACTTCAAGAATCAGGGAGTAGACGTGATGGCTTTCGACGACATCTACCCCGAAGGACACCAAGGGGGAGTATGTGTGATTATGAACGGACACCGTATAGCAACCAACGGAGACATCCGCATGGAAGCTACTCCGGGACAATGGCAACCCGTTCCGAAACAATTGGATCGTAAACTCGACGGAAACAGCATCACCGCTACGCTGTGCTATCCCGACTCTTCACGCCACCTCACCGGTTTCAACCCGATGATTTATCCCGACTATAACCTTACTTATACGGTAAGAGTAGAAAGTAAAGGTAAGAATATAGAAGTAACGGTAGACCTGGACCGCCCCGTTCCGCAGGCACTCCTGGGCAAGGTAGGCTTCAATCTTGAATTCTTCCCCGGCTATCTGTTTGGCAAGCCCTGGATTATGGACGGCCAAAGCGGCATCTATCCGCAACAGCCCAACTCTCCGGTAATAACTACCGAGCCCAACCACCTGCACGCAGGCCATTACCATCAGTCAGAACGCCCGTTGGCACAGTTCGACCACTTCGTAGCAGAAGGTAAGGGATACAACCCGATCGTAGCAGATGATATCATCGCGAAACCTTATGCAGTAGGTACTAAGTTCACTTCCCGTCCGGACGATCCGTACAGCAAGCTGACAATCGAATCACTGAGCGGCGACCTGAAGTTGTACGACGGCCGTATGAACCACAACAACGGTTGGTTCGTACTGCGTAGCGACATTAAACCGGGAGTCACCAAAGGTGCTGTGAAATGGATCATCTCTCCGAACATTCAATCCGATTGGATGTACACGCCGGTTATCCAGACTTCACAAATCGGTTATCACCCCGCACAGGATAAGGAAGCTGTGATTGAAATGGACGTTCGCGACACCCGCCAACTGTCTGCACAGGTTATCCGCATCGACGCCGACAAAGAGAATGTAGTGAAAACCGTTTCTCCGTCAAGCTGGGGCAAGTTCTTGAGATACAACTATCTGAAGGTTGACTTTACAGACATCAAGGAACCGGGTCTTTACCAGATCAAGTATGGTGACTCTACCTCTCCTATCTTCCGCATCGACGAAACCATCTACGACCGCGGCGTATGGCAACCGGTTATCGAATACTTCCTGCCGGTACAGATGTGCCACATGCGCGTGAACGAAAAATATCGCGTATGGCATGATTACTGCCACATGGACGATGCCCAGATGGCACCTGCCGACAACCTCTTCGACGGTTACAACCAAAGTGCAGAGAACATTCCTTCCAAGTACAAACCGGGTGACATTGTTCCCAACGTGAACATCGGTGGCTGGCACGATGCAGGTGACTTCGACCTTCGCGTAGAATCACAAGCCGGAGAAGCCTATATCCTGACTATGGCTTATGAAGCCTTCCATCCGGATATCGACGTAACTTCTATCGACCAAATCAAGCGTATCACTGAAATCCATCAGCCCGACGGAAAGAACGATATGTTGCAGCAAGTAGAAAACGGTGCCCTCACCGTAGTAAACGGTTACCTGGCACTGGGACGTCTGTACAGAGGTATCATCTGTAACAGCCTCCGCCAATACGTACTTCTGGGCGATGCTTCCGCCATGACCGACGGCAAGCTGGGCACCGAAGACGACCGCTGGATTTATACTCAGAACAACCCGGGCAGCGAACTGAATACAGCCGGACAACTGGCAGCTATGTCTCGCGTTCTGAAGAACTTCAACGATACATTGAGCGTACATTGCCTCAACATTTCCCGTCAGATATTCGAGACTACCGATGCAAGCAACAGAGCATTGGGCGCCAAGATATTTGCAGCCGTAGAACTTTACCTGACTACCGGCGAACAGCCTTATCTGGATTTCGTTTATGCAAACCAGGATGTCATCATGAAGCAAATCGGCCGTATGGGTTGGTACACTGCCCGTCTGGAAAGAAAAGTTGCACAGATGAAGGACAAGAAGGCTAAGAACTTCTGTGCCGCCTTCCGCAAAGCGCTTATCGGCTACAAGGCTGAATTGAACGAATTGGTACACGAGACTCCTTACGGCATTCCTTACCGTCCGCACATTTGGGGAGCAGGTTGGGACATCCAGAACTTCGGTTACCAGCACTACTACCTGGCATCTACTTATCCCGACATCTTCCCGAAGGCGCCGGTATTCAATGCCCTCAACTTCATCCTGGGATGTCACCCGGGTATCAACCAGGCATCATTTGCTTCAGGCGTAGGTGCACAGTCGGCTACCGTTGCTTACGGTGCGAACCGTGCAGACTGGTCATACATCCCCGGTGGTGTAATCTCCGGTACAGCACTTATCCGTCCGGACTTCCCGGAACTGCTGACCTTCCCGTTCTTGTGGCAACAGACTGAATACGTATTGGGTGGGGGTTCCTCACACTATATGTTCCTGGTACTGGCTGCACAGGATTTGCTGAAGAATTAAGTTAGAATTAGATACACAAAAGAGGGGATGTCCCAAGGATGATAGGTTAGCCTATCGTTCTTGGGGCATTTCTTTTTACCGCCTTGACAGAGACCGGTGTTTGTCGCGACAGAAGCCAGTGTCTGTCGTGACAGGGACTGGTGTCTGTCACAACAAAGCCCAGTGTCTGTCAGGACAGACACCGGGCTTTATCAAAGTCATATCAAAACCGTTACCAATCGTCCGAACGGAAGGGAATCAGCGGGAGTTCGTTGCCGCCGATCATCGTACCTATCTGGAAGTCGTGGAAGCAATAACGCACGGCAACGGGATGGGGCACTTTCTCCGAAGAGACTACGATGTGGTTCGTCTGCCAGCGCACCCATACGCTGTCCGCCGGATGGAACACGCGGTCTTCACCGGCTATCTCGAAGCCACGGATGTCGTAGTTGCGGCAGATGCCCATTTCGATATGGTCGAGGGAGACAAACGCCTGGTTACCTTCCATCTCCACCGACTTGTATTGCGGACTGAAACAGGCTATCTGCTTCATGCCGTAAGTAAGGTTCAACGCCAGGTAACTGAGGCGACGGCCTACCGGGGCTTTGTTTCCGGGATGCACATTATACCTTTCGTAAGGTTCGGCAAGGTCGTTGGTGGAAATCATGGCACTGTTCGGTATCAGGCTTTGTGCCTTGAACTGGGCTTCGCGCAGGTAGGCGGCTTTCTCGTCTTGCGCGGGGCTGTCGTAGTCGTAGGGGGCAATCTCGACGAAGTAGAAGGGTATGTCGCCCAGTCCCCACTCCTTGCGCCACAGCTTCACCATGTCTGCCAGGCGTTGGGCGTAGTGTTCGTGGCGGCCTACGTTGGTTTCGCCCTGATACCAGATGATGCCTTTGATGGTGTAGTTCTCTACCGAGCGCAACATACCGTTGTACATCAGCAGGGGACGCTCCCACCTCAGAATCTTCTCCATATCTTCGGGCTTCAGTGAGATGTCGGGATAGGTTTCCAGTATCTCACGGCTGATCCAGCTCTCTACGCTGGAACCACCATACGCACAGTTGACGATGCCCACCGGCAGGTGCAGCGCACGGCTGAGGGAAGAAGCGAAATACCAGGCGGTGGCGCTGAAGTTCATGACATCGGTCACGAGTTCGGTCGTCATCCAGGAGCCGTCGCACTCGGTCAGCGGTTCGTAACTCTGGCGGAGAGGTACGTTGAACATACGCACGCCTTTCACATCGGAAGCCGCAATGGCTTCGTCTATTCCCCCTCGGACACAACAACCGCCGAAGCCTTTCAACGGCATTTCCATATTGCTCTGCCCGGATGCAAGCCATACTTCACCGATAAGGATATTCTTCAGGGTAGTCTGCTCCCCGTCGTCGAACGTAATCTCGTAGGGGGTATAGCCACCCGACGGGGTTCGGAGCGTAAGCAGCCAGTGCCCGTCCTTATCCGAACGGCAGGTATAAGACTTTCCATCCCAGGAAGGGGTGACACGCACCGTTGTCGAAGGGGCGGCGCTTCCCCAAACTTTCACATCCGCCTGCTGTTGCAGCACCATGTTGTCGCCAACCAAAGCCGGCAATTTGACCTTTGCATTCAGTGCTACGGCGCAGCACAACAATGCAATCATTAATACATTACGTTTCATCTGATTTTATTATAATACTTGTTTTCATTGTCTTTCGCTCAGCGCATCCAAAGCCGACGCCAAACCTACCAACGCCGCATTCCAGTTGATGGCAATCTCATTGGAAGCATAGGAACCCTGCGTATCCGAGTAAGATTCGTCGGGATAGGCGGAAGGATAAACCGCTCCATCCTGCTGACCGGGGTTAGGACCGCCTACCAGGAATCCGGGAATAGGTTCTTCGATATCGTCCGATGCCGACAAACGGTGATGGGGATGCATGGGGCTATGGGTACCGAAACCGGTGACATAGCAGAAACCGGTGGCATTGCGTCCCAGCATATAGTCCGAATTGCGGTAGGCATTCGCCAGGTAAGCGCGATTACCGGTGGCAAGATAGGCGTAAACCAGCGAGATACCCTGGTCGGCACAACCTTCGGCAATACATCCCCAGAAGAAATCTTTCGCCTTGTTTCCGTAAGGTGAGTGGAACGATGAAGCGTCGGCATCTGCGATGGCAGCATCGCAATAAGCAATCAGTTTCTCTTTCAGGGAATCAGCAAAGGCCTGGTCTTCCGCATTCAATTCCTTTCCCGGTTGCAGCCAGGCAAAGACACCCAAGCCCGATACATTGCCCCATCCGGGGGTATGGAAGGCTGCGGGAGCTTTCTGTACGGCATCTGCGCGGTAGGAAGCCTTCCCGGTAGCAAGGTATAACTCGGTGGCAGCCCAAAAGAATTCGTCGTCGGCATTGTTGTCACCATAGGAACCGGTGCTTACGGGCGGCTCAAACTCTTTACTCAGTTTATCCTGGTCGTAGTAGGCTTTGGGATTCTTCTTTGCCCAAAGGTATGCCTTCTCGGCACTGGCGAGGGCGCGTTTGGAGAAGCCCGGATAATCTTTCTCGTAAGGAGCAAACAGGCGGGCGGCCTGCGTCATGGCAGCCGCATAGTCCAGTGCAGCCGTAACAGACTTTCTCACTACATAACGCTGCTGCTTGCAATCCGTAGGTTTGATGAATCCTTCAAAAGAAGGGGTGGTGAGTTTATGATAGACACCGCCGTCGGCAGGGTCTTGCATGGTGAACATCCAATCCAGGTTATAGTACATTTCATCCAGCAAGTCAGGGGTACTGTTGTTGCTCTCGGGGATATTCACAGATTGTGCGACAAAGTAATCGGGGAAAAGTTTATAAACACTCTGCATCAATCCGATGGAATAGGCGGAGTTGACGATGTATTTATTATAATCGCCCGCATCGTACCAGCCTTTCGGCGAAGAGAGGATCGTCCCGGCGGGGCGTGTGGCAGAAGCAGCATTGGGATGTACCATCACCCGGTCGTCGGGATGCCCTGCCGGACGGTTCCATTTGCCGGCATACGCCTCTTCGATAGGTATTCCCGTGCGCTGATAATAAAATGCTTTCAAGGCGGCATCGGCAAGAGGCGCCAGCACTCTGTCCTTCACCTCAAAAGGCACCGAAGCTCCGTTCACTTCCAGGATATATTTCCCGGGAGTCACTATTTCGCTAAACTCCAGTGTTGTCCTTGTCTTGCCGGACCATTCGGAAACAGCCGTGCTCTTCGGTTGTCCTTTCAATACTTCCTTACCCGTAGCAGCGTCCACCACCGTGAACTGCTCAATCTTACCACTGTCCGTCACCGCCACTTTCTCCTGTGCCGGATAATAACCCAACTGATTCAGCCGTACACTCTCTGCCGGCAAACTCCCTGTGGAAGAGCCACATGCAGCCAACAAACCGCACACTCCCACCAGCCATACATACTTTCCTTTCATAACAGACCTGCGTTTTTTAGTGTTTTACATAGAATTTTCTCTCTCAAATAGTAGAATGACAACAAATAAACAAAAAAAGAAGCAGATATACAATGATTGGGCGGGATAAGTTGATTAATGACAGGATAAAAAGAACGTGAGCAAAAACAGGCTGTTTTTGCTCACGTTCTTCGTTTCATGTGCAAAAAGTGGTTTTTTTTGCACATGTCATATAGTGATAGACTCTATGATGTCTTCCGGCGACAAGTCAGTACGGTCCTTGTTATTAGTAAGCAAAGCAATAAGCGCATTATTCAGGAAGTAATTGCTCTTGCCTTTTTTGGCTTTCTCCAACAATCCTTCTTTCGCTATCCTATCCAAAATTCTGGAAGCAGTAAACCGGCTTACTTCCAATTCCTTTTCGATGAACTCAATTTTAGTATAGGGGTGGCGAAATAAATTATTCAGTAACTCATGACGGTAACTCTTGCCCAGCAAACTTTTAAGACGTACTTTGTAATCTTTCATCAAAAGAGAAATCTCACCTACCAGCCGGATTGTATCCGTTGCCGTTTCTTCTACGCCTTTCAACACGAAGAGTACCCACGGTTCCCAATTTCCTGAATCTCTCACGGCTTGTATCTGCCTGTAGTATTCAGCCTTATTGTCAATGATGTATCGGCTCAAATAGAGAATAGGCAAATCCAATAACTCTTTTACAACCAAGAACAGAATATTGATGATACGTCCGGTTCTGCCGTTGCCGTCATAGAAAGGGTGGATACTCTCAAACTGATGATGGATAATAGCCATTTTCACCAAAGGGTCCAAGTCGCTCAAAGTATCATCATTCAAGAATAGCTCCAGATTTCCCATCAGCCGTTCTATCGTTTGTTTGTCCTGAGGTGGTTCATAGACCACCTCTCCACGCTGGTTCCTCAAGGATGTACCCGGCATAGCCCTGAATCCGGCGTTGTTCTGCTCCAACCGTGCTTGTATCTCTTTTATCATGGAAAGAGAAAGTAACTTATTCTTGCGCACCAGCGAAAAACCATATTTCATCGCTTCGCAATAATGTAGCACTTCCTTTGTTTGAAGGCTGACTACCAAATGTTCTGCATTGGCATCCGCTTGATAAAGTTCATCGTGTGTAGTCACGATATTCTCTACTTCCGAACTCTCCTTAGCTTCTTGCAGTACCAAAGTGTCAATCAGAATATTCTCATTGGGGATGGTCAAGGCAATACCTTTCAATTCGGCCAACTTACGGTTTGCCCTGTTCAGTTGCTTCAGAATGGCAACTGTATCAAGGTCTTGCTTCAACGGGAGAGAGGGTATCTGATACATAACTTTTAATTTATAGAGTTTCATGAAACTGAGAACGTGAGCAAAAATAAGGCTTTTTTGCTCACGTTCTTCGTTTCATGTGCAAAAAGTGGGTGTTTTTGCACATATCATGCTTCAGTTTTGATTCACAAAGGAGTATTCCTGAGAAAAAACAGAAAACGAAGTTACTTCGTCAATAATTCACGAATACCTGAATAATACCCATTTCCGGTATCTATAGAGGTGACTTGCTGGATATATAGATACAATCTGCTGGATATATAGATGCAATCTGCTGGATATATAGATGCCCCGCGCTGGATATATAGATGCAGCAATTCCCTTAACCTATCCTAATAATACGCCTTATTGTCACCTATTTAGAACTGAATTCATTATCTTTGCGCCCAAAATTCACCACAGATTACACAGATTAACACAGATTTTCTGGTAATCTACAGTCTCTGCCATTCAGGGCTGCGGTCTGTGGCGCTACAAAACCGAATAATAACGAACTTCATCTGAATGAAACAGTACAAAAACGTGAACAACCTGGTAGGTTGGATTACATTTATCATTGCAGCAACGGTTTACTGCATGACCATCGAACCGACTGCAAGCTTTTGGGACTGCCCGGAGTTTATCACCACCGGCTATAAACTGGAAGTAGGACACCCGCCCGGCGCACCGTTCTTCATGCTGGTAGCCAACCTGTTCTCACAATTTGCTTCCGATGCTACCACCGTTGCCAAGATGGTGAACTACATGAGCGCACTGATGAGCGGCGCGTGTATCCTGTTCCTCTTCTGGAGCATCACGCACCTGGTACGCAAACTCGTAGTGAAGGACGAAAACAATATCACGGCCGGACAGATGGTTACCATTATGGGTAGCGGACTGGTAGGCGCACTTGCCTATACATTCAGCGATACCTTCTGGTTCAGTGCTGTGGAAGGTGAGGTTTACGCCTTCTCGTCCCTGTTTACCGCCGTCGTTTTCTGGCTGATACTGAAGTGGGAAGACGTAGCCAACGAACCTCACTCGGACCGCTGGCTGATTCTCATCGCTTACCTCACCGGACTGAGTATCGGCGTGCATTTGCTGAACCTGCTCTGTCTGCCCGCCATCGTATTGGTATATTACTACAAGAAAACGCCTAATGCCAACGTCAAAGGCTCCCTGCTGGCACTTTTCGCCTCGATGGTGCTGGTGGCCGCCGTGCTCTACGGCATCGTGCCCGGCATCGTGAAGGTGGGCGGTTGGTTCGAACTGCTGTTCGTCAACACGCTGGGAATGTCCTTCAACACGGGCGTCATCGTCTATATCATCCTGCTGGCAGGTTGCCTCATCTGGGGTATATACGAGAGCTACATCGAGAAGAACAAATCGCGCATGGCGCTTTCGTTCATACTCACCATAGCCATGCTGGGTATTCCCTTCTATGGTCATGGCGCCAGTGCCGTCGTTATCGGTATCCTGGTGATTGCTATTCTGTGGCTGTACCTCTCTCCATACGTACAGACGCGAATCAAAGAGAAATACCGCGTATCGGCACGCACGCTGAACACGTCGTTGCTCTGCACCATGATGATTGTCATCGGATATTCCTCGTACGCACTCATCGTGATCCGTTCCACCGCCAACACGCCGATGGACCAGAACTCGCCGGAAGACATCTTCACGCTGGGCGAATATCTGGGACGCGAACAATACGGCACACGCCCGCTGTTCTACGGACCGGCATTCTCCTCACAAGTAGCCCTCGACGTGAAAGACGGCTATTGCGAACCGCGCATCTCGTACAACGGAACCAAGTTCATCCGCAAGGAGAAGGCTACGCCCGACGAGAAGGACAGCTACCTCGAAATCCCCGGACGCATCGAATATGAATATGCGCAGAACATGCTCTTCCCGCGTATGTACAGCAGCGCGCACACCAACGAGTACCACCGCTGGCAGGACATCAAGGGATACGACGTCCCCTACGACAAATGCGGCGAAATGGTGATGGTGAATATGCCTACGCAGTGGGAGAACATCAAGTTCTTCTTCTCCTACCAGCTTAACTGGATGTACTGGCGCTACTTCATGTGGAACTTTGCCGGACGCCAGAACGACCTGCAAGGCAGCGGCGAGATAGAACACGGTAACTGGATTACCGGCATCAACGCCATCGACAAGCTGCTGGTGGGCGACCAGACCCTGCTGCCGCAAGAGCTGCAGGACAACAAGGGGCACAACGTCTTCTACTGCCTGCCGCTGCTGCTGGGCATCATCGGTCTGCTGTGGCAAGCCTACCGCGGACAGAAGGGCATCCAGCAATTCTGGGTGGTATTCTTCCTGTTCTTTATGACCGGTATCGCCATCGTGCTCTACCTGAATCAGACCCCGACCCAGCCGCGCGAGCGTGATTACGCCTACGCCGGTTCGTTCTACGCCTTCGCCATCTGGATTGGTATGGGCGTGGCAGGACTGATACAACTGATAGACAGATGGACAAGGAAACGGGCAGACGACGAAGAAATGGACGACGAAGCAAGAGAGCAAATCAGAAAAACAGGATACCCGCTTGTTCCTTCGCTGGTTTCCGCCCTCGTCATCTCCGCAGTCTGCCTGCTGGTACCCATACAGATGGCAAGCCAAACGTGGGATGACCACGACCGCAGCGACCGCTACGTATGCCGCGACTTCGGGCAAAACTACCTGATGTCCCTGCAAGAAAGCGGCAATCCAGTCATCTTCACCAACGGCGATAACGACACCTTCCCCCTGTGGTACAACCAGGAGACCGAAGGTTTCCGCACCGATGCACGTACCTGTAACCTCAGCTACTTGCAGACCGACTGGTACATCGACCAAATGAAACGTCCCGCCTACGACTCTCCGTCACTGCCCATCACCTGGGACCGTATGGAGTACGTGGAAGGCACCAACGAATACGTCCCCATCCGCCCCGACTACAAGAAGAGCATCGACGCCCTCTATGCCGAAGCCGAGAAGCAGGCATTGAACGGCAACCCCGAAGCCCTGGTAAATGTGAAGAAGGAGTTCGGCGACGATCCGTACGAAGTGAAGAACATCCTGAAATATTGGGTACGCAACAAGAACCAGGACTTGAAGGTGATTCCTACCGACAGCCTCGTCATCAAGGTAGATAAGGAAGCCGTACGCCGCAGCGGTATGCTGATACCGGGCGACAGCATCCCCGACTATATGCACATCTCGCTGAAAGGCAAACGCGCCCTCTACAAGAGCGAGTTGATGATGCTCGAAATGCTGAGCGAAGCCAACTGGGAACGTCCCATCTACATCGCCGTCAGCGTGGGCACGGAGAACCAGCTGGGCATGGCCAACCACTTCATGCAGGAAGGTCTTGCCTACCGCTTCACCCCGTTCGACACCGACAAACTGGGCGTAAAGATAGACTCGGAGAAGATGTACGACAACCTGATGAACAAGTTCAAGTTCGGCGGTATCGACAAGCCGGGCATCTACATCGACGAGAACACCATGCGCATGTGCCACTCGCACCGCCGCATCTTCTCGCAACTCGTGCAGCAACTGATGCGCGAAGGCAAGAAGGACAAGGCGAAAGCTGCGTTGGACTATGCCGAAAAGGTGATTCCGAACTACAACGTGCCTTACGACTGGCAGAACGGCGCCGTGCAGATGGCCGAAGCCTACTACCAGTTGGGCGAAACCGCCAAGGCGGACGAAATGATGCAAGTGCTTGCCGACAAGGCGGTAGAGTACCTCACCTGGTACCTGAGCCTGGACGACGACCGCTTCTCTGTCTCCACCCGCGAGTTCGAATATCATTGGGCCGTGCTCGATGCAGAAGCAAAGATGATGAAGAAGTATGACTCCAAACTTGCCGAGATCTACGAACCGAAAGTGGAAGAACTGTATAATATGTATATGGATCGTCTGAAACAGGTTTACGGACCGATGATGGACAAGGTTTCAAAGTAACTTTTAATCGCTAAGAATGTGTTAATAGAACAGCCGCCCGAGCTATTTCGCAAACTGTATCCCAGCGCCATCTGGAGAATGGATCCTGAGGAAAAAGCCGTTTATCTGACTTTCGACGACGGTCCCATTCCCGAGGTGACGCCCTGGGTTCTTGATTTGCTCGACAAACATAACATTAAAGCCACCTTCTTCATGGTGGGCGACAACATACGAAAACATCCCGAAGAATTCCGGATGGTTGTGGAGCGCGGTCACCGCATCGGCAACCACACCTTCAACCATATTCGGGGATTTGAATACAGCGCCAAGAACTATCTGGGCAATGCCGAACAGGCACAGATTTTCATGGAAATGGGTGGAGACATCTCCTGCAATGTGGAGAAGGCACTGTACCCGCTCCTCTTCCGCCCGCCCCACGGACATATGTTCGCCGGGCAATATATGAAGCTGAAACGGCGCTACAAAATCGTGATGTGGGACCTCGTGACCCGCGACTACAGTAAGAAGCTACGTGGCCCGCAGGTGCTTGCCAATGTGATGAAGTACGCCCGCAACGGCGCCATCATTACTTTCCACGACTCGCTGAAGTCCTGGTGTAACGGCAATCTGCAATATGCCCTGCCACGCGCCATCGAGTTTCTGAAGGAAGAAGGGTACGAATTCAAGGTATTGTAAATGCAAAAAGTCCTTGCCGAATTTCTTCGACAAGGACTTTTTCAGTTGGACTACCAAGATTCGAACTTGGACAAACAGAACCAAAACCTGTTGTGCTA
>CAJKXC010000004.1 GCA_905203765.1 uncultured Bacteroides sp. | reverse complement strand
ATCCGTGTGTTCCGTGTGCTCCGTGAGCAAAAATATATATCAGTGTACACCGTAAACTCCCATTCATCGAACAACTTAAAAGAAGCAAAAAAGGCTGAATTCGGTAAGCGAATAATATTTTATTGTATCTTTGTAATAAATAAAAAGGAGTAGATAGATGAAAACAAAAGATGAATACATTGCTGCACTCAAACAGTTCAAGCAAGAATGTGCCTCTAAGTATGGCATTCGCTCTATCGGTATCTTCGGTTCAGTAGCTCGTGGAGAGCATCGCCCGGATAGCGACGTAGATGTGTTTGTTGAATTAGAGGATGCAGACCCTTTTGTTATGTTCGATCTCCGCGAAGCCCTGCAAGTCCTATTCGGCTGCAAAGTCGACCTAATCCGCTTGCGCCAAGGACTACGAAGTCTCTTACTTAAAAGAATTGAACAAGATGGAGTTTACGCATAAGCTGAGAGAAGAAGTCATTGATAAGTATTTGCTGCCTTTGAAAGAGACAGTAGAACGTGTGAAACAAGATTTGATACGGAAATAGCCAAAGACAGAAAATTAATCTCAAGACGAAAGCAACTCATTCTATTAAGAAACGAAGAAAGCACTCATTGAAATGTTGGGGAAAGAAAAGCTATATAAGAAAAACTTCTTATCTTTGCGCCTAATTATGAGACGAATTGTACTGATATATATATTCCTATCCTTTATCGGGATATGGGGAGCAATGGCGCAAAACACCCTGAACCCGATGACTAACCGTGACCGATACGGTAACCAGATTGATCCGAACACCCGTCCGGACGACCTGGAAGACAGCACCAATACCGAGATTCAAAGCCTTCCGCCCAAGCTCTATATGTGGAAACTGAGCGAGACGCTGGGCAACCGCATTATTATGCCCGTAGATACGGTCAACCTCAACTTTCAGAATACAAACCTGGTAGAGGGAATGTACGGACATTACAACTATCTGGGCAACCTGGGCTCGCCACGAATCTCGCGCCTGTTCTTTGAACGCAGCGACGATGAACCGACCATCTTCATGACGCCTTTTTCCAGTTTCTTCGTCCGCCCCGACGAGGTGAAGTTTACCAACAGTAACATCCCCTACACCAACCTGACCTACTACAAAGCAGGTAATAAAGTCAACGGTGAGGAACGCTTCAAGTCGTACTTCTCCGTCAATGTGAACAAGGCATTCGCCTTCGGCTTCAACATCGACTACCTCTATGGACGCGGATACTACCAGAACCAATCGACTTCCCATTTCAATGCCGGACTGTTTGCCAGCTACATAGGCGAGAAGTACCAAATACAGGCCGTGTACAACAACTTCTTCATGAAGATGAACGAGAACGGCGGTATTGAGGACGACCAATACATCACCCATCCCGAAAACATGTCGGGCGGCAAGAAGGAATACGAATCGACCACGATTCCCGTAAAACTGGAGCAGGTATCCAACCGTAACAAGGACTTCTACGTCTACCTGACGCAACGTTACCGGCTGGGATTCAACCGTAAAACGACCGAATACAAAGAACGCCCGGGCGCCGCATCGCAAACTGCGCAGAACGACAGCCTGCCGGCACCGGTAGCCCAGGACACCATTGTTACAGAGGAGTTTGTACCCGTCACCAGCTTCATACATACGCTGAAGGTGGAACGCGCGCGGCATGAGTTCCGTGCGGGCAGCGAGCCGGAAGGATTCTTCCCGGAAAAATATTATCTCTACAAAGACCATAGCAACGACTCCACTACCGCCTTCAGCGTGAAGAACGTATTCGGCGTGGCGCTGCTCGAGGGCTTCAACAAATATGCCAAAGCGGGACTTACGGCTTACATCTCCCATAAATTCAGCCGCTACGACCTGATGAACGTGGATACGCTGAGTGATATGCGCCGCATGCGCTACGACGAACAGGAAGTATATCTGGGCGGCGAGCTTGCCAAACGCCAAGGCAAGTTGCTGCACTACAACGTGAACGGCGAAGTGGGATTGCTCGACAAAGCCATCGGCCAGTTCCGCGTCAACGCCAACCTCGACCTGAACTTCCACCTGTGGAAGGACACGGTGAACTTCTACGCCCGCGGCTACGTGAGCAATACGCTCCCCTCTTTCTATATGCGCCATTATCACTCCAACCATTACACCTGGGACAATGACAATATGGACAAGGAGTTCCGCACACGCATAGAAGGCGAACTGAACATTGCCCGCTGGGGAACCAACCTGCGTGCCGGCGTGGAGAATATCAAGAACTACACTTACTTCAACCAGAGCGCCATGCCCGAACAGAACGGGGGCAACATACAAGTGCTGTCCGCCACCCTGACACAGAATTTCCGCCTCGGCGTGTTCCACCTGGACAACGAAGTGACCTGGCAGAAGTCGAGCAACGAAGCGGTATTGCCGTTGCCGCAACTCTCGCTTTACCATAATTTCTATATACTGGGCTCGCTTGCCAAAAAGGTGTTGACGGTTCAGTTGGGTGCCGATGTCCGATATTTCACCAGCTATAAGGCACCTGCCTATGCTCCCGGTATCCAGCAATTCCACCTGCAAGCCGCAGACGACCAGGTGGAAATAGGCGGTTACCCTATCGTGAATGTCTATGCCAACCTGCACCTGAAGCGGACGCGTATCTTCGCCATGATGTATCATGTCAACGCAGGCATGGGTAAGGCCAATTACTTCCTGGTACCCCACTACCCCATCAACCCGCGCTTATTCAAGATCGGTGTTTCGTGGAACTTCTATGATTAAAAACCCGCAGTATGACGAAAAGCAAACTATTGAGATATGTACTCCTGGGAGTTATTGCGGTTCTTCTTGCCAACTTCTTCCTGCAGAAGAAAGAGAAGCCGCAGGGGCATCCGCGCGACTATGCCGAGATAGCCGCCGAGGGCGTGATACACGCTGCAACGGAGTACAATTCCATTAGTTTCTATGTGGACGGCGACACACTTTCCGGCTTTCATTACGAACTGATAGAGGCTTTTGCACGCGACCACGGGTTGCAGGCCGCCATCTCACCGGAAATGAGTTTCAATAACCGGCTGGAAGGTCTGGCGGACGGAAGATACGATGTGATAGCCTACGGCATTCTTGCCACCAGCGAACTGAAAGATTCCCTGTTACTCACCACCCCGATTGTACTGAGCAAGCAGGTATTGGTTCAACGGAAGTTGGATAATCCCGCCGATTCATCCCTGTTTATCAAGAGCCAGCTTGATTTGGCGGGAAAGACGCTGCACGTAGTGAAAGGCTCTCCTTCGATATTGCGCATCCGCAACCTGGGGAATGAGATAGGCGACACGATCTACGTCAAAGAAATTGAGAAGTATGGTTCGGAACAACTTATTTCGCTGGTTGCCCACGGGGATATAGACTACGCGGTATGCGATGAAAGCATTGCGCAGGCCGTGGCGGACAGCATACCCGAGATAGATATCAATACCGCCATCAGCTTTACGCAATTCTATTCGTGGGGAGTGAGCAAGCAGTCCCCTGTATTGCTGGACAGCCTCAACACTTGGTTAGAGGAGTTCAAGAAGCAGAAAGAATATAAAGATATATATAGGAAGTATTATAAATGATTTATTAAAGCCCTTCTATCTCCTTCAACCACATCTCCGACGACGCATCACTCGGCATTCTCCAGTCTCCGCGCGGACTGATGGAAATAGTCCCCACCTTCGGCCCGTCGGGCAAACAAGAACGCTTGAACTGCTGGTTGAAGAAGCGGCGGCAGAATGTCTGCAACCATTTCTTAATAGTCTCTTCATCGTAAATCCCCTTAAACGTGCGCGTTGCCAGGAAGAATATCTTGGAAGGACGGAAACCGCAACGCATAAAGTAATAGAGGAAGAAGTCGTGAAGCTCGTACGGGCCTACCAGGTCTTCCGTAATCTGTTGGATGTTTCCATTCTCATCCGCCGGAATCAGTTCCGGGCTGATGGGAGTATCTACAATATCGAGCAGCGTGGCACGCGAGGCATCGTCTACATTATTCTCTGCCACCCACTTTACCAGATGTTTCACCAATGTCTTGGGTACACTGGCGTTCACACCGTACATAGACATATGGTCGCCATTGTACGTAGCCCATCCCAACGCAAGTTCCGAAAGGTCGCCCGTACCGATGACCATGCCCCAGGTTTGATTGGCAATATCCATCAATATCTGGGTACGCTCACGCGCCTGGGCGTTTTCATAAACCACATCGCGCACATTGATGTCATGGTCTATATCCTTGAAGTGCCGGATGCACGCTTCCTTGATGCTGACCTCACGTACGGTCACTCCGAGGGAGTTCATCAGGTCGACGGCATTGGTATGGGTGCGGTCGGTAGTGCCGAAACCCGGCATAGTAACGCCGATAATACCCTTGCGCGACCAGCCCAGTTTATCGAAAGTCTTGACGCATACCAGCAATGCCAGCGTAGAATCCAGTCCGCCGGAAATACCGACCACCGCGCTCTTTGCCTGCGTATGCACCAGGCGCTGTGCCAGTCCGGATACCTGGATGGAGAATATTTCCTCGCAACGCTCGTCCAGCGTAGGTCCTTGCGGCACAAAGGGATGCGCCTCAAAAGTACGCGTCAGGTTCAGTTCCCGGCTATTGACATATTCCGTAGAAATACGTACCGGAAGTTCCGAAGCACAATTGGCCCGGCAAGCGGAGAAGGTTGTATTCACCCGGCGTTCCGTGCGTATATGCTCTACGTCTATCTCACTGATCACCACCTGCTCTTCAAAAGAGAAACGCTCGCTTGCCGCCAGCAATGTACCGTTCTCATAGACCAGCCCATTGCCTGCAAACACTACATCCGTCGTTGATTCGCCGAAGCCGCACGAACTGAAAACATATCCCGCAATGCAGCGTGCCGACTGCTGGCTGATGAGCGAACGCAAATAGCTATGCTTCCCGATGCCCTCATTATCTGCCGAAAGGTTGAACAATATCTCCGCCCCCTGCAAGGCAAGCACCGAACTCGGCGGAATAGGCGCCCACAAGTCCTCGCATATCTCTACTCCGAACGTGGTATCCGCCGTTTCGAACAGCAGGTTCCTTCCCATCGGAATGATTTGTCCGCAAAGGCGCACACTGTTTTCAGACACTTCGCAGGCGGAAGTGAACCAACGCTTCTCATAAAATTCCTTGTAGTTGGGAAGATAGGTCTTGGGGATTACTCCCAGCACCTTCCCTTTCTGGATGACCACTGCCGTATTCAGCAAAGAACCGTTCAAGGCAACGGGCATGCCCAGTATGGAAATAATATCCATCTGGCGCGTATTGTTCAAGATCTGTATCAGTCCCATCTCCGCCTCTTCAAGCAGAAGTTGCTGGGCAAAAAGATCTCCACATGTATATCCGGTGATGCACAACTCGGGAAAGGCAATAATCTGAACACCTTTTCCGTCGGCTATAATAATCTCTTTTTCAATCTGTCCGGCATTGAATTTACAATCGGCCACTTTGACGCGGGGCACTGCCGCCGCCACTTTTACATATCCGTAATTCATAAGGATTTACTTATTTGTTCGGCACAAAAATACGGCAATTTATCAACAAACACAAAATAATCAGTTGTTTCACTTTGCCATTCACCGAATTACTCGTATTTTTATCGCTTGTTTACAAAAAACAGGTGTCTATAGCTATGAGAATACAGCATCTTAAGTACTTACTGCTTCTTTTATTATCCCTGACAATTCATTTATCCGCTTCGGCAGTGGAGACGGATAAAGACTACATCCTATTGCTCAATTCCATAAATAGAGACGAGGCATGGACGAAAAGCTTTGATACGGAATTACGACATCTTATCGGCAAGCAGGACATGGAATTAAAAGACTTTTTCTTGTCTGTACCCTTATTAAAAGATGAAGAAGAAGTCCGGTTGCTGCAGGAAAAGATACTGCAAACCTTCCCCCATCCGCCCAAAGTGGTAGTAGTCATAGGCGATCCGGGATGGATGGTGAGCGCTCCCCTCTTCGACGGTCCGTGGAAAGACATCCCCGTGGTGCTGTGCTACTCACGCAACAAGGTGCCTGCCGACCTGCAAACCTTATTGAGCAAAAGCATACTGACAGCAGAAAACAGCATCCCGATCAAGGAGTTTAATAAGAAGTATAATGTCACGGTATTGGAGCAACCTTATTATATATCGGAAACGCTGAACCTGATGAAGCAGCTGCAACCCGACATAAAGCAGGTTGCTTTCATCTCAGATTACCGCTATATCAGCATCGTCACCCGTCAGGCCATCGAGGAAACCATGCAGGCGGAGTTTCCGGCAATGAATCTCGAACTGCTTTCGTCCGATGCAATGACCACCGAACAACTGCTGGATACCCTGAAAACGTATGGCAAATCAACCGGAATCATATATTACTCCTGGTTCCAGCAATACGGAAAAAGAGAAAACTATTATCTGTCCGACCATCTGAAAAAGATACTGCCCTCTTTCCTGGAAGTACCCATCTTCACCATAGCCGACATGGATTTGCAGGAGAATTTCTTTGCAGGCGGATATTACATTTCCATCCGCGACTTTGCAGAAACTACCATGTCCGTCCTCAACCGTATCTTAGACGGGGAACCGGCATCGTCCATCCCCTATCAGAATGGCGGCATCCCCCGCACCTATCTTAACTACACCGACTTGAAATGGTATGATATCCCGGAAGAACTATATCCTGTCAAGGCCGTCTACTTTCACAAGCCACCCACATTCTATCAGCAATACAAGGTTTACATCTGGTCGGCGGGCATCTTTCTCCTGTTGTCCCTGGCATTATATTCCATATATCACATCCGTTCGCTAAGGGTGAAGAGAGAACTTATCAAAGCCAAGGAACACGCCGAAGAAGCCGACCGGTTGAAGTCCGCCTTCCTCGCCAACATGAGCCACGAGATACGCACTCCGCTCAATGCCATTGTAGGCTTCTCGAGCATCCTTGCCGAAACCGCCGATACACCGGAGACCCGCGAGTACATACAGATTATCGAGAGCAATAACTACCTGCTGCTGCAACTGATTAATGATATTCTGGACCTGTCGAAGATAGAAGCCGGACTGCTGGAATTCAAATATACCAAGGTAGAAATCAACAATTGCCTTGGAGAACTGGAAGATGCCTTCCGACTGCGAATGCCGGAAAACGTACAGTGCATCATAGCTCCGTCTCTCGGCAAATGTTTTATCCGTACCGAAAAGAACCGGGTCATACAGATACTTGGCAACTACCTCTCCAACGCCATCAAATATACCACCCAGGGCAGCATCACCGTCGGCTACTACCCGCCCAAAGACGGCAAACTGCGGTTCTTTGTCCGCGACACCGGATGCGGCATTGCACCGGAAAAGCAGCAACAGGTCTTCGACCGCTTCGTGAAGCTGGACAGCTTCAAACAAGGTACCGGACTGGGACTGTCCATCTGCCGGATGCTTGCCGAAAAGATGAATGCCACCGTCGGCGTATGTTCCGAAGTAGGTAAAGGTTCCGAGTTCTGGTTGGAGATTCCCTATCAACCCATCGAGAAGCATCCCTAAGCATTTTTATCCGTTTCCCTAAAAAAAATGACGGAAATCTTTTGGAGAATTGGAAGAAGTCCCTATCTTTGCAAGTGAATTAAAAATGTAACTATTACAAGTTTGAAAAAGGAGATGATATGGATGTAGTAAAACGATTGCAAGACCACAACATTAAGCCGTCAGTACAGCGCATGGCAATTATGGATTACCTGATAAAGCATCGCACGCATCCTACAGTGGACGAGATTTATACAGCGTTGGCTCCCTCTATACCTACATTGTCGAAGACAACGGTGTACAATACCCTAAAACTGCTGAGCGAACAGGGCGCTGCCCAAACGCTGACGATTGATGAACGGAACACTTGTTATGATGCAGATACCACCCCGCATGCACACTTTTTGTGCAAACAGTGCGGAAAGATTTACGATTTGGAATGCAATGAAAACATGAAACAAGTAGTAGACATGGACTTGAATGGACACGACATACAAGAGGTTCATTACTACTATAAAGGAATCTGTAAGCATTGCATCGAACAGAAGAACGCTTAATAAGACAAAGAGCAATTAATTCAACTGATATAAGAGAATAACTAATTCAACTGATTAAAATCTGAAAGAAAATGAAAAAGTTTAGATGTACTGTCTGCGGTTACGTATACGAAGGTGACGCAGCTCCCGAGAAATGCCCGTTGTGTAAAGCTCCTGCCAGCAAGTTCGTAGAAGTAGAAGAAGCAAAAGCTGACGGCCCGTTGGTTTTCGCCGACGAACATGTTATCGGCGTAGCTAAAGGTTGCGACGACGAAATGATTAAAGACTTGAACAACCACTTCATGGGCGAATGTACAGAAGTTGGTATGTACTTGGCAATGAGCCGCCAGGCCGATCGCGAAGGTTATCCTGAAGTAGCAGAAGCATTCAAGCGTTACGCTTGGGAAGAAGCTGAACACGCTTCCAAATTTGCCGAACTGCTGGGCGACTGCGTATGGGATACCAAGACTAACCTCGAAAAGAGAATGAACGCCGAATCAGGCGCATGCGAAGATAAGAAGCGTATTGCTACTCGCGCTAAAGCATTGAATCTGGATGCTATTCACGACACCGTTCACGAAATGGCAAAGGACGAAGCTCGTCATGGCAAGGGTTTTGAAGGCTTATACAACAGATACTTCAAGAAATAATCCAATTTTATAGTAATGTAAGGAAAGGGACTGCTATCTTTGGCAGTCCCTTTTTTTATGTTTCGATGTCACGTTCGCGTAACTCGTTCGTCCTACTAATGTAAATGGAACTCAAACAATTCAAAATAACTGTTCTTCCTCTCCGTGCCAAGCTGTTGAATTACGCACGGAAGATGACCGACGATCCGGAAGATGCCGAAGATGCTGTCCAGGAAGTATTGCTCAAGCTATGGAACAAAAGGCTTGAACTGGAGCAATACCGCAGCATCGAAGCCTTTGCCATGACGTTGACGCACAATCACTGCATAGACATCTGGCGATGCAAACACAGCAGCAACCTGTCGCTGGACACCGTACAAGCGGCAGCACCCACCGCAACCCCGGAACGGTTATTGGAGATTAAAGATGAAATGCGCCTGATGCACGAAATCATAAACTCGTTGCCCAACCTGCAACGCACCATCATGCAGATGAAAGACATTCAAGGGTACGAGACGGATGAAATAGCCGAAATTACCGGCTGCGGGCCGGAAGCCATCCGCAGCAACCTGTCCAGGGCAAGAAAGAAAGTGAGAGACATTTACCTGCAAACCATACAAGAAAAGAAAAGGAGAAATGAGCCATGAAGATAGATGAACTGTTGAACAAATACTTCGAAGGAGAAACCACCTGCGAAGAAGAACGGGAACTGCGCCGTTTCTTTACCGGAGAGGAAGTGCCGGAGCATCTGCAAGTATACCGTCCTCTGTTTGCCTATTTAGACCGGGAAGTGAAAGCCGGACCAGAGGAAAACCCGGAAGTCTTGCCTTCAAAAAGATCCGCTTTCCTGCATCGCACGCTCTACACCCTTAGCGGTATTGCAGCCGGATTGCTCCTGCTCATCGGAATAGCCAGGATCTTTTCGTTCTCCGCCTCTTCCGAGAATTATGTCATTATCGACGGAAAACGTTATACAGACGAGAAACTGGTGGAAGCCAAGGCGATGGAAGCCCTGCAAAACGCCAGTTTCACTGACGAAGATTTAAGTAACTTACTGTTTCAACATTAATATAAACCAGGTTATGAAAACATCTATACTTAGTTGTCTGCGAGGTTTGTGCCTCTTGTCCTTGCTGATTTGCCTGCCCGTTCTTGTCCGGGCACAGGATGGCTTGCAAATAGCCTCTTTATTCAATAAGTATGGCGAGCAAAAGGACGTGACCAGAGTAGAACTGAATGGAAGCATCCTGAAATCCTACCGCATGACCACCTACAAAAGCCTTGTATTCAAAAACGTATCACCCTATCGCCAGGAGATTCAGCAAGCCCTTGCCCACGACAAGCAGGAGAATGTGAAGAAGGCCCAGGAAGTAATGGACAGCGGCATTCTGCGCAGTGCCTACTATCAATTGAAAGAGGTGGAACGTGACAAGAAGAAATTAAACCGCTACATACTCTTCAAGATAGGCAAGGATTCGATGGGGACTCTGATCTATATCGAAGGAGCACTCAGTGAAAGAGAAATGATGGATATGCTTTATAAACCGGAATAACAATCAAACATTATACAATATGAAAACCAAAGTTATGATCTTGGCTTGCCTGTTCGCCGTACCGGCTTGCCACCTGTCGGCACAACAGCAGACTGACCCCGAAAAAGCGACTGTAAAAACACAAGGAGACTCTATCATCATCCTGAAAGGCAAAGGAGACTTGCGCATCAAGGTCTATGAAGAGTTGGGAGAAAACGAAAAGAAAGAAGAGCAAATCTTTGAAGGAGTTTATCTTGAAAAGGTAGATGCCGACAAGCGTACCTTCCTGGATGCACTGCCGTTCATCCCCCAGAAGAAGAGATATAATTCGTACGACCCGCACTGCTCCGGTGTATTTATCGGTTTCAGCTGGATGACAAACGACTTCCTTTCATTCGGTACAAGCAAAGAGGCAAACCTCGATCTGTCAAAGTCATGGGAGTTCGGTTTCAATCTATTGTCTGTTTACCACAATTTCAAGAGAAACCCGCATTGGGGAGTCAATTTAGGCGTCAGCTGGGGATACCGTTCGTTCAACATCGACGGCAATTACGCCCTGCTGAAAGAAGATGGAGAAAGTTTCTTCACCGCCGGCGATGAAACCACCACATACAGCGGAAGCCGGCTTCGCCACTACTTTTTCCGCATTCCCGTACTGCTGGAATGGCAGCAAAGAGTAGGACACAGCAAAGTATTCTTCAATGCCGGTCCAGAGTTTGAGATACGCCACGGAGTAAAATCCTTCTCGCACATCAACGGCGGCAAGAAGCGGACAATGGGTAAAGGTATGTACGTACAGCCCGTCGGCATCAACCTGCTGGCACAAGCCGGTTACGGCAACATCGGCGTCTACCTTCGCTATTCCACTTACGGGCTGTTCCAGAAGAACAAAGGACCGGAAGTAACGCCCTACTCTTTCGGCGTGGCATGGTACTGGTAATCTCTCCCCTCTTAAACAAAATAATCCCCGGATGCGCTCATGCATTCCGGGGATCCCTTTTTATACCCGAAGGTATTGGCAATGAAAGGTTATTTGCAATTAAAACTGTTCTTTTAGAATCGTACACCTAAGGTAAAGAGTACCTGGCTGCGGGTATTGGTAACTTTGGTTGCCTGCAAGTCAGCCTCGTCGAAAGCATAGAAATTAGCTTTATAAGTATCATATTTATAAGCCAAATCAGCATAAAAGGCTGAGAAGCGATATCCAACGCCTAACGTAAAAGTATTCATTGATTTACTGTTAGAATAGTCAGTATCCGTATTTATAGAATTATATGCAAGAGACTTGAAAGCATCCTTTTCAAAGGCAGCCGTGCTATAATTATATCCGGCACGAAGGGAGAATTCAGATATCGGTTTGTATTCAGCGCCGATGCGGAACGTGCTGACACCTTTTAGTTTATTTCCCATTTCATTATTCTCAAACTCGAAAGTGTCTTCATATCCCTCATCATCACGGAACTTCATTCTGGAATAATCTTCGTATTCATATTCAGCATCCAAAGCCAGATAATTGCCGACTGTATATCCTAAACTTGCATTAAAAAGCCACGGAGTTCTCAATTCAAAATCCCGGTTCATATTCCTATGTCCTAAAGCTGCATAAGAATCTACTTCTGTAGCACTGGGCTCGGCATCATCGCCAAAGAAGAGATCCGAACGCAAGTATGCGTTAGTAGTATAAGTCAGATTATAGAAGACAGGAGTATGGACAGCCAGACCGATACGTAAAGGAGATGACTCTATCGGACGGAAGATAGTTCCCAGTTTTACATCAAAACCCGAACCGCTGATTCTATTATTGCTCTCCAGAACATATCCGGTACCCCCGCCATAATCTTCATCGTACAGAGTGGATTTCCAATAGTTCACATCGTATGCACCAACTGTCACACCGAAGTAAAAGCGGTCATTCACATTAAATGATACATTAAAATCGTATTGGTCGATGCCGCCACGCTCCTGAGAACGGAATCTACGGATATTGGCATTATTAACCCCATCCACTACACTTGTATAGAAATCATAGTTTTCATACAAGGGCGCACCATTTTCATCATACAATTGATTACCTTGATCATCCGTATATTTCCAATCTGTAGGTTTCGTTGTTATCTCCGGGCTAATCAGATAACCATTATACCCTAAGGCAGACAACCAGCCAATCTCAGGGTTATTAAAATGATTGTATCTCGAACTTTCCCAGAATTCCGGCGTACAGCCATCTGCCTGAGTTGCCATTTGATAAGTTTGTGAAAGCGTCCCCAAAGCACCAGCCATCGACATATTCTTATAGAATGACTTTGTTTTATGATAATTAAATCCAAAGTTCACATAACGCAAAGAAGTCTGGTTACCTATCTTGGTAGAGAGTACAAAACCCGCATTATCAAAGTTCCAACGGCTTTTATTCTCTTCGAATTTGTTTCCCAAATACTTGCTTTCAGTGCCTGTCATTGAATAACCGAATGTAAGCATTGCATCGTTACTGCGATAAATACCAATACCGGCAGGATTTGTTCCGATAGTAGAAATATCACCACCCAATGCACCCATTGCTCCACCCATTCCGACGAAACGGGCTGTACCATTCAAATCCTTCTGTGCAATATTCGCTGCATCATATATCGTCTGTGCCCCAGCACTTACAGTCGTAAGCACAGCAAGGGCTATCATCGTTATTTTCTTCATAATTCCTCAGTTTTGTTAGATTAAAACATTTCTTGTATTATCTTCTTCTGGAGCCTCCGCCGCCACCGCTGGAACGGGTAGCACTACCTCCGCCACCACCGCTGGAACGGGAACTTCCACCGGATGAGTAACTGGAAGAAGAACGGCTGCTACTACTGGACGAACGCGCAGGAGCAGAATAAGAACGGGTACTACTGCTACGGTTATTACTATTAGAATAGCTTCGTGCCGGTGCACTGCTTGAGCCTCTATTGTAAGTAGATGATGTTCTGCTACTGTTACCTGACGTTCTTACGGAAGAGCGGGTAGCCGATGAAGAGCGGCTGCTGCGAACCCCTTCCACATTACTATTGTAAGAACTGCTGCGCGTGCTGCTGGGTCGGGTGTAAGTAGAACGACGAGTTGAGGTTGCACCCGAACGTTCTACACTTGAACGAGTGGCAGAAGAACTTGAACGGACAGCCGAAGAACCCGAACGGGTAGCCGAAGCACCTGAGCGAACAGCAGAAGAAGATCTTGTGCCTACCACGCGACCGGTGGTTGTCCCGCTGCTACTACGTCTTACCTGTGCGGAAGTTGCACTACTACCGCGACGCACCGTCTGTCCGCCATTCACAGCAGAAGAGCGACGGGCTGCAGAAGAAACTCTGCCACCGCCTCCTACAGAAGAACGGGTCGGGCCATAAGAACGTCTGTTAGTATAGGTATTATGCGCCCAATGTCCGCCACCTCCCCAGTGTCCGCCACCGGGATACCAGCCGCCACCGGGATAATAATGGTGATGGTGTCCCCACCAGCCGCCGCCATACCAGCCGCCCCAACTGAAGCCGAAGCCCCAACTCGGGCCATACCAGCTGTTCCAGCCGTAGCCATAGTAAGGATATCCACCCCATCCATAGGAGTTATAACGCCAATCCCACCACAAGCGGTTGGGGAATGTCGGGAAAGCATAAGCATACAAACCATCGGTATATACGTTCCAGTCCCAAGAGTTCAGACCATACACCACATCCCAGTACAACGGGCTGCTGATGCTGATGGCATAACGCGGATTACGGAAACGGATGATACGGGTGGCATACTCATAATCATCTTGCGAACCGTCGAAGCCGCTTACCCATTCACCGGGCAAGTCGGGTTGCTCCTTTTCTTCGATGTACAAAGTGTCGTCCTCCATCACAAAGTTATTGTCACGGGCATCATAACGACGGTTATATTCGTCCACATCACGGGTTTTCCCTTTGCGGTCTTTCACCACAACGGTTGTGTTTCCAGGAGATGTATAGACTGTGGTCGGTGCATTCGACTTTACTACGACTTGTTCCACCGGAGCAGCTACAACTTTCTCCTGCTTCACTTCCTTTTTCTCTTCTTTCTTCTTGGAAGGGATGTAGTAAAGGTCGTCATCTACACTTTGTGCCGCCAGTGTCCAAGGAAGGCACAAGGCAAAAAGCGATAAAAAAACAATCTTTTTCATATTCGTTGGGTTTATAGATTTACAATTGTATATTTCTTCACGTCACAAAGATAGTGGCGGAATTTGTCCCATGCAGCAGATTTTCCCCAAAGATTTATAGGGAATTCCCTAAATGCCCTATCTTTGCACTGTCTTTAAACAGTATAAACAAATATATGCAGAAATAGGTTTTTCTCCTAAGAACGCCTTCCGCATTTAACAAACAATCATATTCCGATGAAATATTTAGAATTTACATTCCGCACCACTCCGTGCACCGAAATAGTAAACGACGTGCTTTCCGCGGTCTTGGGGGAAGTAGGTTTTGAGAGCTTTGTAGAACAGACTGACGGCATCACCGCCTATATACAGAAGGACTTTCACAACGAAACGGCACTTGCAGAAGCGCTTGCCGATTTCCCCCTGCCCGATGCACGGATAGAGTACAGTTACATAGAAGCGGAAGACAAGGATTGGAACGAGGAATGGGAAAAGAATTCTTTTCAGCCTATCGTCATCGGCGGACGCTGTGTGATTCACAGCACCCTTCACAACGATGTTCCCGAGGCGGAGTATGAAATTGTCATCAATCCGCAGATGGCATTCGGCACAGGGCACCATGAAACCACCAGTCTCATCATCGGAGAACTGCTGGACGGCGAACTGCAAGGCAAGTCCGTGCTCGATATGGGCTGCGGCACTTCCATCCTCGCCATACTGGCACGCATGCGCGGTGCGGCTTCTTGTACTGCCGTCGATATAGATGAGTGGTGCGTGCGCAATTCCCTCGAAAACATTGAACTGAATGGTGTGGATAATATCTCCGTATTTCAAGGTGACGCCTCTGCCCTCAAAGGCAAAGGTCCGTTCGATGTAGTGATTGCCAACATCAACCGCAACATCCTGCTGAATGACATGAAGCAATATGCAAGCTGCATGCATCCTGGCTCAGAACTCTATATGAGTGGTTTCTATGTAGAAGACATCCCCATAATCCGGGCAGAAGCAGAACGCAACGGACTACACTTTGTACATCATCAGGAAAAGAACGGATGGGCGGTAATAAAGGTGATAAGGTGATAGTATCACATTATTTATCATTCGTCTTTAAGCGCTTCCACCGGTGAAATCCGGCTGATGCTGCGTGCCGGAATATATACTCCGAGCCACGTCACAACCAGCATCACCGCATACACCAATAGCGAGACAATGCAGAAATGAGGCAGGAAATGGTTCGTCAGATACAGGCTGTTGTTTCCCGGCACACCATCATCCAGCACATAAAAGCCTTCGTAATAAACCCACTGGAAATATAAAAAGCATCCGACAAGCACGGCTACCGTCGTCATCACAAAAGCCTCGCCAATCAGCATCCGGCAGATTTCTCCCGGCGAGGCGCCATAAGACAGCCTGACGCCGATTTCCTCGCGGCGCATACGCGTATGAAGCCAAAATGTTCCGCTAACCGCCAACAACAGATTAATCATAAAGAAGTACGCCAAAGCATACTTCATGCGTATCTCGCTCGTCACGCCTTCCTGCAAATCGCTATCCTTCTGCACTGTATGAAAAGGAGTCAGCTTATTGAACACCAGTGAACCGGACGAGAGATTATCATCCACCCACCGCATAAATTCCTCTATGAAACGCCCTTCCGGCACTCCCGCCTTGGTACGGAAAAAGATACGCATACTCCGACTGTACGCCCAGTCCGGCATCTGGCTTTCATCGCCATAAGAGACCAGCCGTACCATATAAGGTTGCATACTGTTGCGCATCTTGATGGGCTGCATCACTCCCACAACAGGAATCTCCGTACTATCATAAACACTATATACGCTCTGTCCCACCAGGTCGGTACCGCCCGAAAGCGACATTGCCGCATCTTCCGTCAAGATCACACTGCCGCCTGGTACTTCCAGATTTTCAAGTGACTCCCAAGTTCCGTCCTTTGCCGAACGAAAACGCCAGGTCTGAAAGAACCCGGAATGGGTAAAAAAAGGAATATACGTCATACGCACCCTGGTTGTATCCTTGAATACCTGGTTCATATTATTGCCCGGCGAACTGGGATAAGCACCCGAAAGGACACAAGTGGCGGATTCTATATCTTTATGGCTGCGCAGTCCGTGCATAATCCGCGCATAGTCCCGGACTGGGTCGGCAACGGTATCCATCTTGTTGCGTGTCAGTTCCAAACGATACAAGCCATCCGATTCATAACCGTCCGGGATGGATTGATTGTAATTCAGCACAAACAACGGGTCGATGACTGCCCAACTGACAACGGCTATCACCACCAGTTCCAACATGATCCAAAGATTATGCCGACGTCCGTTCCACAGAAGCTTTATGATTTGTTGCAACATACCTCGTTATTTTTGTTTGTTGAGCGAATAAACAATATCTTTCTTCAAAGCGACGCAAGCCGGTATCAGTGCCGAAAACAGATTCAGCACGATGCAGACCACAAACGTGGTTACAAACAGAGCAGGATTGAACAGCATATCGGTGGTGATACTCATCTGCACACTGTCGGGCAACGGGCTCGTTCCCCCATCCAACATGGTCAGCAGCCAGTCTTTGGCAAACACCACCATACCGTAAGAGAGCATCAACCCTATGATACCACCGAGACACGTCAATAAAAGGTTCTCCCAGACAATTTGTGAAAAGAGGCGTCTTCCGGTAGCCCCGAAGGCTTTACGCAGCCCCATCTCGGGCAACCGGCGCTCCATGCGCGAAGAAATCATTCCCGACAGATTGAGTGCCGGCACCAGCAACAACATCAGCAGCCACAAACCCATCTTCCTGACTATCATAAAGAAATCCAGGTCTTCCATATCATTGGCATAAAACAGCGTTTTCCAATACAGATAAGGCTGGCCATGCATCACCAGCTCGTAGTCATCATGCGGCAAGGCGTTGAACTTGCGTACATACTCGTCCACCTGCGATTTCACCCTGTCGGCATCCATAGCCGAAGGCAGCAAGATAGCTACTTGGAACGGCCCGATGACTCCCCACTGATTGTTCTCTTCCACATAGTTCGGAAGACACGTATAAGGCAGCCACACCTGTGCATAGCTCAGATTCATGGCATAACTCGGTGACTTCACCACGCCGCAGACGCGATAATCGGTATAGTTCAGCTTTACGTACTCTCCCACTACATCTGCCCTTCCAAAGATGCGGCGTGCCATATCTTCCGTGATAACCGCCGTACGGATGCCACTCTGGAAATCGGCATCCGTAAAAGGTTGCCCGTGAATGAACGAGAAATCGAATACTTTCCAAAAGCCCGTATCAGTCAACTTCACCAAAGCCGAAAGAGGACGCTTCACGCCTTCTACCTTCACAAACCAACTTTCTGCATCGTTCACAGCAGTAACCGCCTCTACCCCGTCGAGGGTATAGAAGCACTCTTTGACAAAAGCGCCGGAATACTTCCAGGTCGTATTCCAACTGGTATCTTTAGTATATTGCATATGTGCCGTGGGAGCAACGAGCATACGGCTGCGATGAGTTTCGGGATAAATATCTCCTATCTTTATATAATAGAGCACAGCCAACACCATGACCATAGAGATGGCCAATCCGGTGCCGACAATATAAAAGCCGCTGAACAACGGATTCTGTTTCAGCATCATGAAAGACTGCCGCAAGTATTTCCCTATCATACAGATATGTATTAACTGATTGATTGATAGGAAGCAAGAAATAAGCCAAAACGGTAAGAATCAGATTATCAGAAGAAAACGGAAAGGAAGTACTGTCCGATAATGAACACTTGTCCGATAGCGGACACAGAAGGCTGTATCAAAACGCACTTATTTTGTTTGTAGCGTGAGCGCTTGCAACTCTTCCAGTGTTCCGTTGAACACGTTCAGATCGACTTCCTCTTTAATACCGGGCACTGTACCTACATCGGTATGCTGCCAGAAGTGCCACTTGCCTTCGTACTTCACCGAGTCGACGTAATAGTGGGCTATCCAGTAGGGATAGGTATTGAAGATAGAATCGTTGAGATAGCGCATCTTGAATTTATAGGAAGTATAGAGAATGGGCTTCACACCATAGTGAGCCTCTACCTGGTCGAGCCAGGTCTTGACGGCAACTTTCAGTTCCTGAGACGACTTCTTGCCGGTAGTCTCCACATCGAGCACCGGTGGCAGATCGCCTTGAGAGAGTTTCACGGTACGGATAAAGAAGTCTGCCTGCCTGCGTGCATCGGTTCTGGGCAGGAAGTAATGATAAGCACCGCGGATGAAACCGTGCTTGCGTGCCTGATCAAAGTTGCGGGCAAAGGTATCATCGCCGTGGTCGCCCCCCTCGGTAGCTTTCAGGAAGATGAAGTGAAGGGGAAAACGGGGGTTCTTGTCATATGCCAATTTCTCCCAGTCGATATCGCCTTGATAGTGGGAGATGTCTATGCCGTGCACCTCGTAGTCGCAAGGCATACAAACGCCATAACCTTTCTCACCGGGACAAGACTTCCAGCGGTAGGCATAAGGACGGATGCAGAACCAATAGAACCCGGCAGAGAATACGAGTATAATGCAGGCCGACAAGAAGATGCGCAACCATGCGGGCATGGTACGGGCTTGCGGCTTCTTCGCCTTCTTCCTGCCCCGCGGGGACGAAGAACGACGGGCGGCAGTAGTCTTGCGACGAGTGGCAGTATCGGTTTTAGTTGGCATCTATATATATGTATTAAAGAAAAGAACACAAACTACGCAAATTACACAAAACCAAAGAATGGAGAACGGTTGCGTAATTCGTGCAATTTGTGTTCCAACTATCACAACAGGCAGTAGTGTTTACTTACCTTGTTCCAATTGCAAAGTCTTGGTAGGCTCGTCGCAAACTTCTGTCGGACCGAAGTACTGGATAGGACCCGGATAAACATAGTCTGTTTCCATAGCCCAACGGTCGCGCTGAGCAGCAAATGCCTTGAAAGGAGCACCGTCCAGTTTCACCAAAGCTTTCTGGATTACCGGTTTCATTTCGCCGTGACGACGTTCCATATTCATCATCATAGTGATGGGCACACCGCCTGCAATCCATTCTTCGGCAGGAGCAGTAGTGTTGCGTACGGATGACATATATCCGGTCTTTCCGTTAGCAATCAGTGCAGAAGCTGCATAACCCAGAGAGTAGCAGTAGTCAGCATCGAAGTTAGACGGAGCAGCGCAACGGCCTTCGTAACCGAAGAAGTGGTGCTGGGCAGCAAACTTGCCTACGAACTTGCCTTCTTCTTTCCACTGGGCCAGCTTAGTACCAACCATTTCGGACAGCAGTTTCTCTGTTTCGATCAGTGATACCTGTACGTTTCCGTGCGGGTCGCGGTCCAGTGACAACTGGCGTGCAACGCCTTCGGGAAGGCTGGCGTAAATGGCAGCGTTCTCAGGAGAGAGCTTGCGGATGATATAGTCGCGTTGGTGAGATTTCTTGATTTGAGAGAATTCTTCGGCATTGGCAGCCAGGAAGTCGTTCAGCTCAGCGATCAGGCGCTTCATAGCCGGAATGAACTCTACCAGACCTTCGGGGATAAGAACCGTACCGAAGTTGTTGCCCTGTGCGGCACGATCAGCTACAACCTTGGCAATGCTGGTTACAATGTCATCCAAAGACATATCTTTCGCTTCTACCTCTTCGGAAATGATACAGATGTTGGGCTGTACCTGCAAAGCGCATTCCAAAGCGATGTGAGAAGCAGAACGTCCCATCAGCTTGATGAAGTGCCAGTATTTGCGGGCTGAGTTACAGTCGCGTTGGATGTTACCGATTACTTCAGAGTAAGTCTTGCAAGCAGTATCGAAACCGAAAGAAGTTTCAATCATATCGTTCTTCAAGTCGCCGTCGATAGTCTTCGGGCAACCGATAACCTGTACGCCGCATTTCTTGGCAGCATAGTATTCCGCCAATACGCAAGCGTTGGTATTAGAGTCATCACCACCGATAATTACCAGTGCTTTGATGTCGAGTTCTTTCAGGATTTCAAGACCTTTCTCGAACTGCTCTTCCTTTTCCAGTTTGGTACGGCCTGAACCGATGATATCGAAACCACCCGTGTTGCGGTATTCGTCGATAATGTCGGCAGTAAGTTCCATATAGTTATGGTCTACCAAGCCGCCGGGGCCCAGGATGAAGCCATACAACTTGCTGTCCTTGTTCAGTTTCTTGATACCATCGAAGATACCTGAAATCACATTATGACCACCGGGAGCCTGACCACCGGAAAGGATAACGCCTACATTCATTGCAGGGAAGTTGGTAGCCTCGTCCGTTGCTTCAAACTTAATCAAAGGCATTCCGTACGTGTTGGGGAACAGCTTCTTGATTTCTTCCTGATCGGCTACAGACTGGGTAGCAGCACCTTCGGCAGCTTTAACAGTTCCTTTCAGCGCTTTCGGAAGTTTGGGCTGATAAGCAGCCCTTGCAATTTGTAATGCACTTTTAGTCATTTCTTTTATTTATTTAAAGGTGTTAGTAAAGTTCCTCTTAAAACGTCGCAAATTTCGCGTTTTTTCGTAAGATATGCAAGGAATGAAAGAAATTTAATTCCTGTCCACTCGCCTGTTTAGCTTTGTATGGAAAAATGATTATCTGACATTCTTTTTAAAATCCCCGCTGTAATACCTTCTGAAGGGGAGTGCAGAATTTTTAGTAAAAACCAGTCGGATTTTTACTAAAAACCAGCCGGAAATTTAGTAAAAACCTCTCCAGTTTTTACTAAAAAACGGAACGGCATCTTTTATTGTTGAGATATTTCTTTTTCAGCAGCACCTTGTTTTTTAAATAATCCTTCATTTGGAAGTAAAATCATGGAAGAAAACATGGTTCTTCGATTTATTGTGTTATCTTTGCCTCGAGTTTGAGAATTGAATCATTATTGTATAGCTCTTCTTTTAATAGAAAGTATTATTAAGCAGGTCTCGTCTGTAATTATCCTCCTCACTCCAAATTTATTATTTAATTAAATTACATTTCAAATGAACATTTACATTTCAGGTTTAAACTTCAACACAACTGATGCTGATTTAAACGATTTATTTTCAGAGTATGGAGAAGTATCTTCAGCAAGAGTAATTACTGACAGAGAAAGCGGAAGATCCAGAGGATTCGCATTCGTAGAAATGTCTGACGATGCAGCTGCTCAAAAAGCTATTGACGAACTGAACGGTGCTGAATACGACCAGAAGGTTATCACAGTAAACGTAGCACGCCCCAGAGAAGAAAGACCTAACAGAGGCGGTGGCAACCGCGACAGAAGAGGCGGTTACAACTCCAGAAGATATTAATATTACTACATTATAAAATAGGGGGTGCTTAATACCTCCTATTTTTTTATAACTAAAAATCATATAGAATACATGGCTAAATCCATCACCGCAGACAAGCGTGAAAACGAAAAGAAAAGACTCGCCAAACGAGCAGAAAAACAGAAAAAGAAAGAAGAGAAAAAGCTATCGAGCAAGAGCAGTTTCGAAGATATGATAGCTTATGTTGATGAAAACGGAATGCTCACTTCCACTCCCCCTGATGAAAACATCAAAAAAGAAGAGATAAAGTTAGAAGAAATTATTATCTCAACCCCCAAGAAAGAAGATGAAGAACCCATTATCCAGAGAGGACGGGTAGAATACTTCAACACCTCCAAAGGCTTCGGATTCATTAAAAGCCTGTCAGGAGTCGAAAAATACTTTTTCCACATCAATAATACACTTACGGATGTTGCAGAAAACAATATCGTGACATTCGACTTGGAGCGTGGCCCCAAAGGGATGAATGCAGTAAATGTTGCTATAGAGAAGACACCTGCCCCTGTAGAGAAAGCATCCATAGAAGTAGAAGCAGAAAAGGATACTGAAACTAATATATAGATATCTCCAATTTTTTCCCAGTTAGGAAAATATATTTTCCTAACTGGGAAAAAATTAATTTATACCATTCGTCAATGAATACGGTTTATCTTCCGCAGATAATCCACGACGTTTGTTGGGAGCAGAGCTCATCTTGAATTCCCAGACTCCGCCTTGCAGTATGTCTTCGTGCGTAATATACATTTTATCGTACTCCCTCCCGTTTATCTTCAACGATTGTACATAGCGCTTCCTGTCACTTACACCCGGCGCTTTGATTTCCAACGTCTTTCCGTTCGGGAGTTTCAACTTCAGGTATGGCAGATAAGGGGCTCCCAGCACATATTGGTCCGTTCCGGGACAAACCGGGTAGAATCCCATTACAGAGAACAGATACCATGCCGACATCTGGCCGCAGTCATCGTTTCCGCCCAGCCCGTTAATGTCGTTGCGGTACATCTTGTTCAGGATTTCGCGCAACCAATATTGCGTCTTCCACGGTTGGGAAGTCCAGGCATAGAGGTAAGGAACGTGATGGCTCGGTTCGTTGCCATGCACATATCCGCCAACCAAGCACTCTTCCGTGATGTCTTCGTTGTCTTCATAATATTTCTCCGGCAGATGCATGGAGAACAGTTCATCCAGTTTACCGACGAACGCCTTCTCTCCTCCCATCAGTTCCATCATGCCGAATACGTCGTGCGGCACATGGAATGAGAAATTATAGGAATTACCCTCGATAAAACCTTCGCCATAAGTCTGCAAGATGTCGAACTCTTTCTTGAACGAACCGTCACTATAGCGGGGACGGGCAAAGCCGATACCCGTATCGTAGATGTTACGGTAGTTCAGAGCACGCTTGCGGTAAGTCTCCGCCAATTCATTGTTGCCCGCCTTCAGGGCTGTCTGATAAATCGTCCAGTCATCGTATGCATATTCCAAGGTGGAAGAAGCTGCCGTAGCACTCTTATCCAGCGGGACATAGCCCAGTTTCATGTAGTCCGCCACCCCTTCATAATAAGGAACGGTAGAGGTGCTGACCATGGCCGCCAATGCTTCGTCTACCCCCGAAAAAATTCCTTTGGTGATTGCATCCGCCAATACGGACACGGCATGATAGCCGCTCATACACCAGTTTTCATTCCCCATCAGGCTCCAGACGGGCAACATACCGTGCACGCTTTGCTGCTGGTGCTTTATCATCGACGCCACCATATCACCGTTGCGTTCCGGCTTTATCAGATTCAGGAAAGGATGTTCGGCGCGATAAGTATCCCAAAGGGAGAAAATGGTGTAGTTGGTAAAGCCGTTTGCCTGATGGATATTATGATCCAACCCACGGTATGCCCCGTCTATGTCCATATACACCGACGGATTAATCATGGTATGATATAGCGAGGTATAGAACATCGCCTTCTGGTCCGGCGTACCTTCTATCTCGAAATGGTCCAGCTCATTGTTCCAGTCTGTCCGGGCAGCCTCTGCCAGCTGTTCAAAGCTCTTGCCGGATGCTTCGGCACGCAGATTCCTGAGGGCACCTTCCGTGCTGACGGCTGAAAGCGCTACTTTCACCACCAACTCCGGTTCCCTCGCCGTATCGAAGTTGAAATAGGCAACAATCTTGCGACCGGTCATTTCAGGGAAGTTCTTCTCTACCTTAAAGCGACGCCAGAAACCATTGTACGCAGGCTTCTCCAGGTCTTTATATCCATAATCCCTGATCGGTTGGGACAGAGATATGGCGAAATAAGTATAGTTGGTACGCGCCCAGCCGTTTGTAATGCGATACCCCGTCAGCAATGTATCATTCTCTACCCGAAGGTTTGCCCACAACACCTTGCCATCGTAGTTGTAAATGCCTTGCACCAAGTCCAGAATCAAATGGCCGTTTTCATCTTTCGGGAAGGTGTATTTATGTACGCCCACCCGTTGGGTAGCGGTCAGTTGCGCCTTGATGCCATAATCATCCAGCACCACTTCGTAATAACCCGGAGCAGCCTTTTCCGTGGCGTGGCTGAAGCGTGAACGGTATCCCTCACCGGGATGCTCCGCCCGTCCGGGATTCAGTTTAAGTTCCCCCGTGGCAGGCATCAGCAAGATGTCTCCCAAGTCCGAATGTCCCGTACCACTGAGATGGGTATGGCTGAATCCGACAATGGTTTTGTCACGATACTGGTAGCCGGCACAATATTCATAGGCATCCTTCTGATAGGCTCCATTCACATTGTGCGGAATCGTATCGGTGTCGGGGCTTAACTGTACTCCCCCGAAAGGCGTGCAAGCACCGGGAAAGGTGTGCCCCATACCGTTCGTACCGATAATCGGATTCACATAATCCACCGGTTGCTGCGCCATGACGGACAGGGTTACCGCTGTCATAGCCATCAAGGCAATTTTCTTCTTCATATAGTTTATATCTGATTGTATTATTATCACGCAGGAAAGATACGGGAAATCTGATTTATTTCAGTAAAGTTTCATAAAAAAAGAGGGCACGCCCGTTGCCGAAGTGCCCTCTTTCCTCAGTTATACAGTCATCGTGAAAACTTAAAGATGCAATGGCTGTTGTACTTTTCACCCGGACGCAGCACTACCGAAGGCCAATCCGGTTTGTTAGGACTGTCGGGATAGTGTTGTGTTTCCAGGCAGACGGAAGCGCGGCATTGGTAAACAATCCCCTTCTTCCCGCTCTGAGAACCATCCAGGAAATTACCCGAATACACCTGAATACCCGGTTCGTCGGTGTACACATCCAGCGTGATACCCGTCTTGGGAGACTGGAGCGTAGCTGCCTTGCGGGTAATATCGCCCTGGGTATTCAGCACCCAGTTGTGGTCGTAGCCGAGACCGTTCTTCAACTGTACAAAGTCCGAATCGGAAACCAGTCGCGCACCTACCGGAGTCGGCGTACGGAAGTCCATCGGAGTGCCTTCTACCGGAGCTATCTCGCCGGTAGTCATAAAGGTGCTGTCTACCGGAGTGTAGTAGTCGGCATCAATAGTCAGCAGATGGTCGGCATTGCTGGCGGCATCTCCGTCGAGGTTGAAATAAGAATGATTAGTCATGTTTACCACGGTCGGGCGGTCTGTCTCCGCTTCGTAGCGGATGTCGATGGCATTGTCATCGGTCAGTTCCATAAAGACCCTGCAAGTGATGTTTCCCGGAAAACCTTCCTCACCGTCCTTGGCCAGGTAAGTGAGTTCCAGTTTCTGCGGGCTCGTCTGCAGAGCATCATACACCTGATACTGGAAACCTTTGGGACCTCCATGCAAGCAGTGCCCGAAGTTATTGCGCGGCAAGCAGTATTCCACACCGTCGAGCGTGAACTTTCCCTGATCGATACGGTTGGCATAGCGGCCTATGCTGGCACCGAAGTCCGACGGCTGGCTGATATAGTCCTGTATGGAATCGAAACCCAGAACCACGTCACGCATATTCCCATCCTTGTCGGGAACCATTACGGATACGATACGTCCGCCGAAGTTAGTAACACAAACTTCCATATTATTCTTGTTACGGAGTACGTACAAGTCGGTTTTCCTTCCGTTCACCTCGGTCTGGAAGTTACCCTTCAGCAGACCGGACTCGGTAACCTCCACCTTAGTTCCGGCACAAGCGGTTACCAAAAGGGCACCGAGTGCCCACATTACTACTTTCTTCATCGTATATCAATTTTATCAGATACTTATTGATTCACCTCCTTTGAGAATGAATACGGGAAATCCGATTCGCGTACACCTCTCTGTTTGTTGGGGCGGGACGACATTTTCATCATCACCTTTGCCCCGCCTGTCAGTTCTTTATGAGTCAGATAGTTGCGGGACACCGGTTTGCCGTTGACGGTCATCGAACTGATGTAGCGGTTCGCTCCGTCATTGTCCGGTGCGCTGATGGTGACCGTCTTTCCATTCTCCAGATGAAGCTTCATCTGTTTGAAGTAAGGCGTACCCAGCACATACTGGTCGGTTCCCGGACAAACCGGATAGAAACCCATCGCCGAGAATACATACCATGCCGAGGTCTGGCCGTTATCTTCATCACCGCAGTAACCGTCCGGTGCAGGCGTATAGAGTTTGTCCATTACCTCGCGTATCCAGTACTGGGCTTTCCAGGGTTCACCGGAGTAGTTGTACAGGTAGAGCATGTGCTGAATGGGCTGGTTGCCATGTGCATACTGCCCCATATTCATAATCTGCATTTCGCGTATCTCGTGGATTACTCCTCCGTAATAACTGTCGTCGAATACCGGTGGCAGGATGAATACGGAGTCCATCATCTGATTGAATCCGTCCTTTCCTCCCATCAGGTCTATCAGTCCCTGCGGGTCGTGGAATACAGACCACGTATAGTGCCAGCTGTTTCCTTCGGTAAAGGCGTCTCCCCACTTCAAGGGATTGAAGGGTGACTGGAATTGTCCGTCGGCATTCTTTCCACGCATTAGTTTGTGCTCTTTGTCGTAGAGGTTCCTGTAGTTCATGGCGCGTTTGGCATAAACGGCAATCTCCGCTTCCGGCTTGTTCAGCGCCTTGCCCAACCGGTAGATGCACCAGTCATCGTAGGCATACTCCAACGTGCGGGCGGCATTCTCATTGATGCCGACATTATAAGGCACATATCCCAGCTTGTTATAGTATTCATATCCCAGTCTTCCGGTAGAGGAAACCTGCGGATGAACGGCATTCGCTCCATGCTGAACCGCTTCCCAAAGGGTTTCGATGTCATATCCTTTCAGCCCTTTCAGATAAGCGTCGGCAACGATAGAAGCCGAATTGTTGCCCACCATGCAGCCTCTGTGGCCCGGACTTGCCCATTCCGGCAGGAATCCGCTTTCCTTATACGCATTAACCAGTCCTTCCTGCATCTTCTCGTTCATAGAAGGATACATCAGATTCAGGAACGGGAACAGGCAACGGAAAGTATCCCAAAAGCCGGTATCCGTAAACATATACCCCGGCAACACCTGTCCGTTATAAGGACTGTAGTGTATCGGTGCGCCCTGGGCATCCAGTTCGTAGAAGCTGCGGGGAAACAGAACCGAGCGGTACAGGCACGAATAGAACGTGCGCAGATGATCCCAGTTGTCATCCTCCACCTCGATGCGTCCCAACACTTTGTTCCATTCCCGGCGACCATTGGCAGCCACTGTTTCCAAGTCATCCTTATTCAGTTCTTTCAGGTTCTGTTCCGCCTGCTCAAAGCTGATGAAGGAAGAAGCTACGCGTACGTTCACCGTCTCTCCCCGCTTGGTGGAGAATCCGATGATGCCGCCTGCATGCTTGTCATTGGCTTCCAGTTCTCCCGGACGGATATTGCCGTTGCTGACTGCTGCCGTAAAAGTAAACGGCTTGTCGAACACCAGTACAAAGTAGTTCTTGAAGTTATCGGGCACGCCGCCGCTATTCTTGGTGGTATAGCCGATAATCTTGTTCTCTTCGGGAATCACTTTCAGGTACGAACCTCCGTCCAGCGCATCCACCACTACATAAGAGTCCTTACTCTCGGGGAAAGTGAAGCGGAAGATGGCAGCACGGCTGGTCGGTGCAAACTCGGTGGTTATGTCATGGTCTGCCAGGTATACCTTATAATAATAAGGTTTGGCTATCTCCGCCTTGTGCGAGAACCAGCTGGCACGCTGATCCTCATCAAATACCACCTTCCCGCTGACGGGCATAATGGCAAATTGTCCGTAGTCATTGATCCACGGACTGGGCTGGTGTGTCTGTTTGAAGCCTCTTATCTTGTCGGCATCGTACGTATATGCCCAGCCGTCTCCCATCCGTCCGGTTTGCGGCACCCAGAAGTTCATTCCCCAGGGCAGGGCGATGGCAGGATACGTGTTTCCCGTAGACAGGGCATGCTTGGACTGTGTTCCGACCAGCGGACTGACATAGTCCACCGGTTCGGTCACAGTTTTAGCCAAAGCACTGAACGAAACACCCAGCACACCTATTAATAACAGTGCTATCTTTTTCATTTATTCAGTATCTTCTCAAGCAGTTTGATATAATATCCGCCTACTACCGAACGGGCCTGAAAGCCTCTTTGGTTGGGGCTGTCGGTGAATACCCAGTCGGACATAGGCACGCGGTCGGTCGTTTCGTTCATGAACAGGTAAACCGGATCGATGAACTTCTCGAAGGTAGCCTTGTCCGGAGCCAGGGTAGCCGTCCACATAATCCAGTCGGTCTTGGTATATGTCTCGCGGTTATCCAGCGGCAAACCGTATTTGTTCTGCTTGCCGAGGTAGTAAGGAATCTCCTTCTGCGCAACCGTTTCGGGGAATATACCCAGCTTCATCAGCTTGTCCCATACCAGGTTGTACTTCTGGCTCCAGGTTCCCGGTTTGTCGAAGGTCAGGCGGTAGTGGTCACCGTCATCTGCCATCTTCACCCATTCGACAGCCATCTCTTTGGCTTTCTGCGTATATTTTTCAGCAATATCCTTCTTGCCCAGCATATCGGCGAGGTAACCATAAGAAGCAACGCCGAGGATAGCCTTGATAGACAGGTTGGCATTGTGTGCAAAGTGTCCGGCAAAGTCGTCCGTACACAATTGATTCTCCGGATCGAGTCCGTATTCCACCAGGTAATCAGTCCAGATGGTCAGTACATCCCAATGCTTCTGTGCGTAGTCGGCGTTCTTCTCTACGGCGGCAATGGCAGCAGTCACAATAAGCATGTTGCCGGATTCTTCCACCGGCATGTCGCCGCCATACGTCTGGCCGTTTGCCATCGGATAGGTGCCTACATCATGGGCAGCAAAGGGTTTGTTCCATTTTCCGCTTTCACTGTAATAGAAAATGTGGTTCATCAGTCCTTTCGCCAGTTCGGGATTATAGACCAGGAAGATAGGAGAAGAAGGATAAGTGATGTCCACCGTACCGATAGAACCGTTGCTGAAGTTTTCTTTTGAGAAGAACAGCAGGTCTTTGTTAGGAGCCTCTACCAGTTTATGGGCGGCAATGATTTGTCTGTAAGCCAAGGCACAGAGTTCTGCATATTTGCGTCCACCTGCTTCGGTGGCATCTTTCATCAGTTTGGCATCGAAGGCAGCACATTTGTCCATCAGAGTTTTATATTCCTTCTCGGCTTTCTGGAACTGGGACAGGATGGTTTCGTTGCCGTTGCGGTTCCAGTAAGGACGCAGGTTTTCGCCAAAGTACTGAATGGAGTAGATATCATCATAACCCAGCAACAGGTGTCCTTCCGCCTTTTGGGTATCGCCCAGCGTGTATACCAGCGCCAGTTTGTCGTGCCCGTCGGTTTCGGACGAAGCCAGCGCGCCGTCGATGAAGCTCTTTCTCATTGCCTTTCCGTCACCGGTGGCACAAGTGCTGTTAGCCTTGTCGGCTGCCATATAGAAGTAACCCCAGTCAATGCGTACATCATCGCCTTTCTTGCCCAGGATTTCCTGGTTGCGGCTTCCGGTTTTCAGATAAGTCATGTCACCTTCGGTGAAGGTTTCTGCCACTGCTTCCTGATAAGGCTGGTCGAGCGCCCATTGCGGAGCGGCTTCAAAGTAGAACTCTACCTGGTGCTTCTTGCCGTCATTGGCAGCTACCTCATACGTCAGGTAGTTTACCGGACGGGACATCAGGTCGAGGTTATCCATAAAGAGCGGAGCGGTGAATGTCAGGTTCAGGTCTACCGGACCACAAGTGAATGCATACTTCGTCTGCATAGCCTGCACGTCTACCGATTTCTGAACAGCAGTTTGCGGGAAGTGCCGGGTGTTGTCCTGTTCCACCAACAGACCGAAGTCTATCAGACCGTTGCCTACGCGGTTGTTGCAATAGGCGGCAATCAGGTTCCCGCCCTTCTTCAAGGTAGCTACGGCTTCGTCCGACAGTTTGGTGCGTACATGCTTCTTTGCCGAGTTTCCGGTATCGGCCACCTTCACACCGTTTACATAAATCACGGCATCATCATCGTGCGAATATTCCAGATATACGTTCTTGCCTTGCAGGTCGTCCTGAATATCGACGTTACGACGAACCCAGATGTATTCTTCGCCCCACTGCGTTTTGGCGGTGCTTTCATTCTCCATCGTACCGAAGGCTCCTTCGCCTTCTTTCCAGGCGGCATCGTTGAAGCCGGCATTCTGCCAGCCGTCCGCAGGTTTCCTGGTAGTATATTTACCTCTCCACTGTCCTTGCTCGGAAGTCTTTACAACCGGAGTCAGTTCCAGTTCTTCTGTTCCCATAAAGCGATAGACTTCACCATCTACTTTGACTACGCCAATCAGCGGGAAGTCTTTGCCGGTCCAGTGTTTCACAGAGCCGTCGTACAGGTTGTCGGTAAACGCCCATGCACTGGTATATGGGTCGATCGTTACCAACGGGTAAGCCGGTACACGCAGCTCACTCTTTTCACTTGCAGTGTTTTGAGGTGCTCCACAACTGCTTAATACAGCGGCTGCGCCCAAAAACAGAGTCGATAATCTTAGTTTCATAATCTCAAAGGTTACATTTATGTTTATAATTAATATCTTTTGTATATCACTATTTTAAAGGACTAATCACCTGCATCAGCGCCGGACATCCGCTTGCATCATAGCTCTCCATCACTCCGTCAGGACAAGGCACGGCGGCATTCTTGAATGTCAGGTTACGCTTCTTGTCGCGGTGGTGCCAGGCAGTATCGATGTTATGGCGCAGCCACTCCATATACTGGAGCTGGTTTCCGTCTTCTATCAGGCGTATGATGTATTGTGCAAAGATGGCTGCGTAAATCCCCTGCTCTATTCCGTTCTTGAAAGGCAGCAGGCCGTCGGCATCGCACATTTCATTGCGCACATGGTCGGCAGCCAGAATGGCTTCTTTCAGATAAGACTCTTCGCCCGTTGCTTTATAAAGCATCACAGCGGAACCGATAAAGGTAGCCTGGTTATAAAGCTGTGTCGTCCAGTCAATGTCCATGCTGTTCTGCCGTTGGAAGTGATAGTGCATATTGTCCGCTACACGTCCGTCCTTCTTGTCGAAGAAAACGTTCAGCGACCAGGCATAGATTTCTTTTGCCTTTTCCAGATAATCCGGGTCATGGGTAATGTTATAGAGCGTCATGGCGCCTACTACCGTGGGATAATTGATGCAGGACATCTTGCCGTCGTGCTTGAAGTTCCACCACATTCCTCCCCGTTCCTTGTCGTACGATTCTTTCCAGACATGATAGAAGCCGGAAGAGGCATGAGCGAGGTATTTCGGTTCGCCGGTAATCTCGTAGGCACGTGCCAGCGAGATAATCCACCACATCATATCGTCGTAGATGAACCATTCTATTTTATTATCCCAGTTGTATTTATCGTACTGTTCGTATCCGCCCTGGTAAATATCTTCCATCAGCCGGCGATATTCGGGGGACTTGGTACGCTTGTATGCGTTCATCACCATATCCCAATAAATGGCCTGCACCCATATAGCGGCACGGCCTTTCATATCCGAAGAGATGGCATACAGTTTCATTTCCGGGTTATAAAAGGCTGCGTTGAAAGCATCGAGGGCGGCAGTAGCCTCCTCTTTTGCAATGGACGGAGCATCTGCTTTCAAAGACGGGGCGGCACCTGCCACGCTGGGCCATCCCTTCTGCCAGTCCACACGGTCCAGCATCAGGACTCTGCCTTCGGGATTGGCAACGCTTACGGCATGATAGAACATCCAGTCGTTTCCTGCATCATCGGTCACAATCTCGGAGTTGTGTCCCGGTCCTACGAATGCTTCATTCTTCTGAATCAGGATTTCGTGATGATTCTCCATCATCGGCTTTCCTTTCTTGTCTACATAGGGGCCGAACAGGTTCTTCGATCTGCCGACAACCGTCGTATAAGTGCTGTTCAGTCCTTCGCAGCAGCGGCCGATGGAAGCGAACAGGTAGTAATACCCGTCACGTTTATGTATGTACGTACCCTCGTAAGCATCACCGGCTACCTGCACCGGACGGCTGCCTTTCTTCAACGCCAGTCCGTCGTCGGTCAGTTCGGCGCCGTATATCCCGTGGAAACTTCCCCAGAACAAATACTTCTTGCCGCCGTCTTCTATGTAGAATGGGTCGATACAATTTTGAATACCTATTTCATTACTCCGGAACAGTTTCCCTTTATCCGTGAAAGGTCCTTCCGGTTTATCGGCTTCGGCCACACCGATGCCACAAGTCCATTCCCCACCCCAAACGGACATTGAATAATACATTATATATTTGTTACCTATTTTATTTATATCGGGAGCCCACAGATTTCCTTTGGGCTCAAAAGTGGGACGGGTTTCATTCGTAAAAGCAGTGCCGACCATCGTCCAGTTCACTAAATCCTTAGAACGATGAATCGGAAGATTTCTTATATTCTCTGTTGCGTAGAGGTAGTAATAGCCATCATCCGCCTTGATTACGGTAGGGTCCGGCAGGCTGTAGTTGACGACAGGGTTGGAGTATTGCTGCGCATTAGCAGAAATGCAGAAAAGAAGAGCTATGGATAAAAACAACTTGTTCATGGTACTATAAATTAAGAATATCATAAGAAGAAAGGGCATCGGAAAAGCCGACACCCTTTCCCTATTCAAAGCAGATGTTCTTTATTTCAAACGGAATACCTTAGAGTAGATACCCTGGTCTGATCCTTGCGGCCACAGGCAGATGCGACCGAACAAAGTTCCTCTCTTCAGAGCAGTTTGGAACATTTGATTATCGGTGTAATCTCTTGAAGCGAAAGTATATACTTTACCGGTTTCATCAAATTCTCCCAAGTTGTCGGTTTCGTCATAACGATCTACGTTATGTTCACCGTCACTGAGGAACTGAGTAGTTCCCAGCATAATAAATACGCGGTCGATACCTGTACCTGCTATTTTGTTTACAGTGAATGAAGCATCAATCTTATTGCCGTTCAGAGTCATTTGGGCATTGTCTACCAGATAATAAGGAGTAACTTCTACATCTTGGGTAGCACGTCCTTTCAGAGTCACTTCGATTGTATCACGTCCGGCAGATGACCAAGGGCCGTTACCGGCTTTCGTAATCAACTGATATTGTCCATCGAAAATGCAAATTGAAAATTCGCCATTCTGATTAACAAATACTTCCACGGGGTCGTGTTTCTCATATCCACGCTGGTACAACTGTAATCTCACAGCTTCATTACCACGCAATTGCAGAGGCTCCCCCTGATAGACTACACGTCCTGATATCATAGAGGTCGGTGCGTCATAATTATCTTTTGTACAACTCGTCAATATCAGAGCAGACAATATAATGGTTGATAAAATTTTAGATATTGTTTTCATATTCATTATCTCCTTTAGATTATTGATATGGGTTCTTCACTAACTTAGGATTATTGTTAATCCAACCGTTATCTATTTCCGAATAATACTGCGCATCAGAAAGCTTCAACGGACGACGCCACAAACCTAAGTCTTGCATATTCTTCTCAATGAAAACCCATTTGCCATCATTTGCATCACCCGGAGCTACTACTCTGTAAGGCCACAAGCCCAAACGTTGTGAACTACGCATAGTCTGTTCACCTGTCCAGATATTGCTTGCTTCCATCCAACGTTTCAAGTTCCACCAGCGATGGCCTTCAAATGCAAACTCAACTTCGTATTCGTGCATGATCTTCTTGTGGTCTATCGTATTCAACGGTTGGATACCGGCACGGCTACGAACTTCATTGATGTACTTCAAAGCTTCTGTATCACCATCGTTACGAGACAATTCCCAGCTGGCTTCTGCTGCAATCAGATATGCTTCAGCTATACGGAAATATACATTCCACATTTCAGAACCACGACCGATAGTACCGGCTGACGGAGTTGCATCCAAATATTTACGAATATAGAAACCGGTACGGTTAATCTCGCGTTGGTTACCTCCGAAAGGACCATTGTTGGCTGTTATCAAGCGACCTTCCGAATCATGAGAGTTACGGTCTGCAGTCAATTCTGTCCATGCACCACCTTCCTTTCTCAGCTGACCGGCTTGCAATTCAATCACCTTGCTGTCGAAAGTAGCACCTGGAACTATAATAGAACCCATCAAACGGGGGTCACGTTCCATAAACAAGTCAGTAGTGTTCTCGAAAAACTTCGGATTGTCCGGTGTACCTACCTCAAACGGCACAGCCGTACCCTTTTGGTCTTCTGTTGCATTGATAGGCTCGAACGCCTCTACCAGATTCAACAATACAGACAGACGGTCACTACCAGTATCTTGCTCAATACTCTTCGGCAAGTTATCTTTAGTAAATCCATGCGTTTGTCCGGGAGATACATAGTCACGACACCAGATTACTTCCGTATTGCCGTCTTTCTGGCAAATAGCTTTATAGAAGTTGTCAGCATAAGCTTTCGGCGTGGTATCAGACGTTTTCATCAATTTGTACGGACCATTCTCTATAACATCCTTGGCTGCTGCTAATGCTGTTTCATAATAATCCTTTGCTCTTGAAGCGGGAATACCAACTTCACCACCGGTAGTACGCAATTGCGGATGAGTAGCCGTCGTATTATAAGTTGCCAATGAAGCAGCAGTGATGGCAGCACGGGCTTCCAACGCCTTAGCTACCCAATAGTTGGCACGTGCTGAATTCTTATTGGTGCTCTTAGTCAACAGTTTTGCAGCTTCCCGACACTCAGAGATGACGTAATCATACAATTCTTCTTCTGTAGAACGAGGTACCTGTAAGGTCGTAACATCCATTCCTGGAGTGTAATTAAATACTTGGTCGCCTACAATAGGAACACCGCCCAAGCCACGTCCCATGCAGAAATACAGCCATGCACGAATATAACGAACTTCACCGATATATGCTGTTTTAGTTTCCTCATCTACCGCTTTGGAATCCTGAATACCTTGCAAGAATTGATTCAAATCGTGCACCAAGGTATAGTCATACGGACGCCATTTATTACGGTCGACATTAAACTCACTATCATTATTATCATAATAGATCACTTCATCCAGCATTGTCCATTCATCTCCGTTATCAATACGTTGTCCGAAAGTGATACGGCCATAGAAATTAGCCAATACTGATTTCACCAAAACCGGGTCTCCGAAAGTCTGGTCCTGAGTTAACAATGTATCAGGATTTCTATCCAGAAAACCTTCACAACTACTGAATGCAAACATCGCAGCAGCCATTGCTGCAAATAAATATCTCTTTCTCATTGTTTACTTAAAATTTAAGGTTTACACCAAAGTTAAACACTCGCATCGGCGGATAATCCAAACCATTATCAGTTGCACATTCGGGGTCCATAACGGACAGGTTAGATAAAGTCAACAAGTTCGTACCAGAGAAGAACAGACGCAAGCTGCTGACACCCGTGTTACGCAACCACAACTTAGGCAATGTATAACCCAACTCCAAATTACGCAACTTCACGTAAGTTACATTGTGCAGCCAATAAGAACTCTTGTCGTACGCACTGGTTTCATCCGTATTCAAACGAATCATCGGATATTTACCCGGAATTATTTCGCTGTCTGCATCCCAAATATCAGAGATATGCCATGCATCCTTCAATACTTCATCGGGGCTGTTACCATCATTTTGGAACGGGCGAGCCGTTTCATAGCATTGATTCCATGACGTCATGCCTGAACCGGTCCAGTCCATAGCCAAGTCAAAGCCTTTCCATGAAGCTGACAGGTTAATACCGAAGTTCAGAGTCGGCGTGCTGTCCACACGATAACCGATAGGACGTTCGTCCAAGTAGTTGATTACACCGTCCTTGTTCTGGTCTTTATATTTGATGTCGCCCGGAACCACTGTACGGTTACCCTTTCTATCGTTATCAATTCCATAGTTGGCAATTTCTTCCCAACTGGTGAATCGGCCTACAGCTTCATAACCCCAGTTTACATAACCTACGCGATGCCAGATACTATTGCGATATTCATCCCATGAGTTACTGAAACGCGGTTTGTATTGTTCCCAATCCCAGAAGCGTGAATAAGTGATATTACCGCCTACACTATAGTTAAAGTCATTGATATGATCCGTCCAAGTGATAGAAGCATCGAAACCTTTGTGCATATCCGATTTCAAATTCTCCTTCGGCAAGCTGAAACCTACTTCATTCGGAATCAATACATCATAACGGGATTCGGGAATACCTTCACGAAGACGGCGGAAATAGTCGAACTGTACATTCAAACGGTTATTCAAGAAACCTAAGTCGAAACCGATATCAAGTATCTTTGCAGTCATCCAGGACAAAGTCTGGTTAGGCAGACCACGTGTCGAAGTACCTGCAACCCAGTTACCATCCAATACGGCACCACCATCGTTATAGTTATATCCAGGCATGTAATCGAATGGTTTGTAGTTATCAGTCAAAGCCCTATCATTATCATCACCCACTTCACCATAAGAACCGCGCAACTTGAAGTTAGTTACAACCTCACCCACTTTGCTTTCTTTCCAGAAATTTTCTTCAGAGACACGCCATCCCAAAGATGCAGAAGGGAAGAACCCCCAGCGGTGTCCCGGTCTGAACTTCCATGAACCATCCCAACGTCCAATCAATTCCACCAGATATTTATCGGCGTAGCTATAGTTAAGACGACCTAACCAGCCCATACGAGCTTCTGTTCTATCACCTTCATCAGTAAATTCCTGAATTTCTTTGATACGAATCAAGTCCATACCATTAGAAACCGGAGTTGAATGAATCCATGTTCTGGGACGCTTGCGCTGACTTGCTTCGAAACCGGCTACAGCCACAATAGCATGGTCACCGAACTTACGGTCGAAGTTCAACTGGAAGTTAGAGAACTGGTCTTCTACTTTCTCACGGTTACGCTCACGGTATGGGTTTGTCATACGGTCAGTAACATAATATTCATCGGTCTGCTCATTATAGCCATACAGATCGAAAGTGAATTCCTGGTTATCCAGTTCATTGTATGCATAGTAGTAGCCCACCATGCCCTTGAACTTCAAGCCTTTCAGTATCTCATATTCAGCATTGGCATTCATCTGAATAACTCTCCATACATCCGATACTCTACCGGAAGTATTGTAGTTCAAAAGACCAAAGTTCGTTTCCTTCTGGTCTGATACCAATTGCGGATACTTAGGATTATCGTTTGCAAAAGGACGCTTGGTAGGTTGATTCTTCATCGTGGCGAAACGAGGCAACCAAGTATCATCCGGTCCCGGCACACCGGGGTGGCGACGGTCTTCAATACGTCCATTCATGTTTGCACCTACCTTGAAGCGGTCGTTTACATTCATCTCAAGGTTCATCTGAACATTGGTACGGCGGAAACCACCATAGTTGCGGATAGTCGCATCCTGGTTGATGTGGGATACAGCAACATAGTAGTTGGCCTTATCCGTACCGCCCGAGAAATTTGTATTGAGATAATATTGGGGACCTGTTATCCATATGTAGTCTTCCCAGTCCCAACCTTGGTACTTAGACTCAGCACCTGTCATCCACTTATCATACTCTTCCTTATTATAACGACGATCACCACCAGTACGTCCGGAGAATGTTTCTGCCATTGTATAGGCATGAACATAGTCTTTTACCTTAGCAGGGCTTACAAATTTGGCATTCTTCTGCCAACCGTAATATGCGTTGACTGAAACCGTATTCTTTGTATTACGCTTTCCTTTCTTAGTAGTGATAACCACAACACCATTAGCGGCACGCACACCGTACAAAGCAGCCGATGCATCTTTCAATACAGAGATAGATTCAATGTCATTGAAGTCCATTTGGCTGAACTGACCTGTATCGGAAATAATACCATCGATTACGAACAAGGGAGTACCCATGTTACGGATTTGCAGAGCAGTTTCAGCACCCGGACGTCCGTCTTGCTGACGAGTATTTACACCAGCAATCTTACCAACCAATGCACCGCCGGCAGTGGTAGCCGAAGAACGGGCAATTGCATCCGAGCTTATCGATGACACGGCTCCGGTCAGTGTAGCTTTCTTCTGAGACATACCGAAACCGGTAATTACAACCTCATCCAGCACTTCGGCATCTTCCTTCAAGGTAACATTAATCGTGTTGGACGCTCCAACAGTCACCTTTTGGGTCTGATAACCGATGAAAGAGATTTCGATAGTGGCATTTCCGTTTACACTCAACGTAAATGCACCGTCGATGTCGGTAATGGTACCGGTGGTACTCCCTACCATTTTCACATTAGCACCAATCACCGGCTCACCATTAACATCGACAACCACACCTTTCACGGTACGTTGCTGTTGAACCGAATTTACTGTCAATACAGTTTCCGAGGCAGGATTGCCCGCACTGGCGAAACTGTACGTACTTGGCAAGAGCGAGAAAGCAACCATACACGGTATGCTCCACATTTTGCTACGACTTGTGAGCCAAAACAATTGTTCCTTTTTACACATAGTACATAAATTTAATTATAGGTTTATTCAAAAGAGTCTAAAGTATAAAAGCGTCGTACATCATCAATCGCTGCTTTATAATAAGGTAGGCAGGGGGATGCGTTCCATAGTATTTGCTTCATAAATTAGAGACACTGCAAAGGAAGGAGATTCTTCACTAACGATGCAAAAGAATCTGTTCAATAAACAAAAGAAACTAATCTTTTCATTTATTAAAAGGCTGCCACAGATAACTCACGGGCACATCTGAACAGATTCTTTTGTTTATTGAACAGATTCTTTCATACACTTACCCGTGAATTGGTGACCTTTGTAACATACAATCTTATTTATTAACAAACTAAACAGCTGCACATGAAATTACACATTGCCATGCTGCTATCTGCCGCCATGCTGTCCGGGGGAGCTTCGTTCGCCCAGGACACCGTACCGGAGAAACCGAAGGCGAAAGCCTATATGGTGGCGGATGCACATCTCGACACCCAGTGGAACTGGGACATTCAAACCACCATCAAGGAGTACGTATGGAATACCATCAGCCAGAACCTCTTCCTGCTGAAGAAGTACCCCAACTATGTATTCAACTTTGAGGGCGGAGTAAAGTACGCCTGGATGAAGGAGTATTATCCCGACCAGTACGAGGAAATGAAAGAATTCATCAAGAAGGGACGCTGGCACATCTCCGGCAGTAGCTGGGATGCCACCGACGCACTGGTGCCTTCCACCGAATCGTTCATCCGCAACATTATGCTGGGACAGCAATACTACCGCAAGGAATTCGGCGTGGAAAGCACGGACATCTTCCTGCCGGACTGCTTCGGATTCGGCTGGACGCTCCCCACGGTTGCCGCCCATTGCGGACTGATAGGGTTCTCCTCGCAGAAGCTGGACTGGCGTATCAACCCGTTCTACGGCAAAAGCAAGCACCCCTTCACCATCGGCCTGTGGAAAGGAGTGGACGGCTCTACCATCATGCTGGCACACGGCTACGACTATGGCAAGCGCTGGAATGACATAGACCTGTCCGAAAGCAAAGAACTGGAAAACCTTGCAGGGCGCACGCCGCTCAACACCGTTTACCGTTATTATGGTACGGGAGACATAGGCGGCTCGCCCACCATCGGCTCCGTACGCTCGGTAGAGAAGGGCTTGAAAGGCAACGGCCCGGTAGAGATTATCAGCGCCACCAGCGACCAACTGTTCAAAGACTACCTTCCTTATAACAGCCATCCCGAGCTGCCCGTCTTCAACGGCGAGTTGCTGATGGATGTCCACGGAACAGGCTGCTACACCTCGGAAGCCGCCATGAAGCTCTACAACCGCCAGAACGAAAACCTGGGCGACGCCGCCGAACGGGCTGCCGTAGCCGCCGAATGGATGAACCGCGCCGCCTACCCCGGCCATACGCTCAACGAAGCCTGGAAGCGCTTCATCTTCCATCAGTTCCACGACGACCTGACGGGTACCAGCATTCCGCGCGCCTACGAGTTCTCCTGGAACGACGAACTGATTTCCCTGAAGCAATTCTCCGGCGTACTCACCGCCTCGGTGGACGGAGTGGCCCGGGCGCTGGACACACGCGTAAGCGGCATCCCCGTCGTACTATATAACGCACTGGGATTCCCCGTTTCGGACATTGCCGAAGTAGAAATAGAATTGCCGAAAGCTCCGAAAAGCGTCACCGCCTACGATGCCGACGGCAAGAAAGCAGCCGCACAAATCGCAGGTTACCAAGACGGAAAAGCCCGGATACTGATAGACGCCACCGTCCCGGCAACGGGATATGCCGTTTATGATATCCGCACTTCAGGAAGCGCCGCAGAGCAGACACCCGCCGACGCCCGTACCCTGGAGAACTCCCTCTACAAGCTGACCCTGGACGGGAACGGCGACATCACTTCCCTGACGGACAAGCAGGCAGGCAAGGAACTGGTGAAAGCAGGCAAAGCCATCCGCCTGGCTCTCTTCACCAAGAACGAGTCCTATAACTGGCCCGCGTGGGAGATAATGAAAGAGACCACCGACCGCGAACCGGTGTCCATCACCGACGACGTGAAAGTAACGCTGGTAGAGAACGGCGACCTGCGCAAAACGCTGTGTGTGGAGAAGCGTTACGGTGAATCCGTCTTCCGCCAATACATCCGCCTCTACGAAGGCAGCCGCGCAGAGCGCATCGACTTCTACAACGAAGTGGACTGGCAATCGACCAACACCCTGCTGAAAGCCGAGTTCCCGCTAAGCATTGCCAACGAGAACGCCACTTACGACCTGGGCATAGGCAGCGTGCAACGCCCTAACAACACCCTGACCGCCTACGAAGTATATGCACAGCAATGGGCGGACCTGACCGACCGCGACGGCAGCTACGGCGTATCCGTGATGAACGACAGCAAGTACGGCTGGGACAAGCCCAACGACAACACCCTGCGCCTCACCCTGATACACACGCCCGCCACGCGCAACAACTATACGTACCAAAACCGCCAGGACTTCGGCTTCCACACCTTCACCTACAGCCTGGTGCCCCACCGGGGAGCGCTGAACAAGCCCGCCACCGTGGAGAAAGCCGAGATGCTGAACCAGCGTCTGAAAGCCTTCCGCACCGCCAAGCACCGCGGCACAGCCGGACGCAGCTTCTCATTCGCCTCATCGAGCAACCGCAACGTGCTGATTAAAGCACTGAAGAAGGCGGAAGAATCGGACGAGTACGTAGTACGCGTCTACGAAACCCAAGGCGAAAAGGCACAAAACGCCACAATCACCTTTGCCGGAAACATCCTCGCCGCCGCCGAAGCAAACGGTACGGAAAAGACCATCGGCAACGCCCGCTTCAACGGCAACCAGCTGCAAGTAAGCATCGCCCCCTACTCCGTCAAGACCTTCAAAGTACGCCTCGCGCCGTCCGGCTATGCTGCCGACGAGCTGAAGCAGGCCGTGCTGCCCCTTCGCTTCGACCGCAAGTGCGCCTCTTACAACGCGTTCCGCGGCGAGGGCGACTTTGAATCGGGATATTCCTTTGCCGCCGAACTGCTGCCCGACGAGTTGACCACCGACCGCGTACTCTTCCGCCTGGGCGAGAAAGAGGTAGCCAACGGAATGACTTGCAAGGGCGATACCCTGCAACTGCCCGCCGGATACAACCGCCTCTACTTCCTTGCCGCCTCTACCGAAGGCGACAACACCGCCGAGTTCCGCGCAGGCAAGCAGACGGCTACGTTCGTGGTTCCGTCCTACACCGGCTTCATCGGCCAATGGGGACATAAGGGACATACGGAAGGCTATCTGAAAGAAGCCGAAATAGCTTATGTAGGTACGCACCGCCACGCACCGGACGGTGACCAGGCCCATGAATTCACTTATATGTTCAAGTTCGGCATGGACATTCCGAAGGGAGCCACTTCCGTCATCCTACCCCGCAACGAGAAGGTGGTACTCTTTGCCGCCACGCTGACGCAGGAAGACGAGCCTGCCGCTACACCTGCCTCTACGCTGTTCCGCACCGCCAACCGCGACAACGCCGCTTCCGCTGCCGGTAGCCAGGCCATTACAGGTGAGAATCTGATGAAAGGCGCCCGCATTACAGGCTACTCCGGCTTCACCAATGACAAGGAAAAGCCCGAATTCATGATAGACGGCGACACGGATACCAAATGGTGCGACATTTCGCAGACTCCCAACTACGTGGACTTCGACCTGGGAGAAGCGCGGATCCTCAAAGGCTGGAAGATGGTAAATGCCGGACAGGAAGACCACTCGTACATCACCAACGCCTGCTTCCTGCAAGGCAAGGCCAACGCCAACGATGAGTGGACCACCCTCGACCTGATAGACGGCAATCATGCCAACATCATCGCCCGCCCGCTGAATACCGAAGCACCCGTGCGCTACCTGCGCCTGCTGGTAACCCGCCCCACACAGAGTGTTGGCGGCAGGGACACCCGTATCTACGAGTTGGAAATATATTGATCACTTGCTCATAAAACCGAGTTCCAATCGGTTCACTATATTGGCACTCCCAGTTTCAACCTTTGAAACTGGGAGTTTCATTTAATGAAACCGGGAGTTTCCTATAATGAAACTGAGAGTTCCAAACGTTGAAACTGTCGGTTCCAAACGTCGAAACTGTCGGTTCCAACCATCGAAACTGAGAGTGCCGACTGTTGGCACCACGCAGATAGACGTGAGATAAAAAAAAGATGTGCCGCTTGCGCGACACATCTCCCTTACTTACATCGTTATCCTGCAACAACGATACCTTGAAAACTTACCTTTTGCCGATACCTATTATTTCTTCAACGAGTTACAAATCTGCGTATTGATAGCTTTTACCTTCTCTTCATTTACCTTGATTACCTTGCGGTCGTAGGTCATCAGTCCGTTTACTTCCATCTCCACGTCCGTGGTCTGGGTATAGACGGCAGCCGAGAAACCGCGCGGAATAAGGCGGTAGAGTTGGTTGGCATAGTCCACATACTCCTTGGTTACTTCTTCGGGAGTGTTGAACTTCACATATCCCCAGTTATGGTTAGGCTCCCACAGGTGGCCTTCGAGCGCCATGCCTATGCCGCCATATTCGCCCAGCACCGTGGCACGGCCTGCATCGTAGAAGTCGAGCGACGGATTGGGATAATGGTGCAAGTCCAGTATGTCGCCGCAAGGGAAGTGGTTGCCACCGCTGGCAGGGTTCACCAGGCGGCTCGGATCGTGCTTCTTGGTCCATGCCACAATTTCTTCGGTCTTGAACTGTCCCCAACGTTCGTTGAAGGGAATCCACACGCCGATGCACGGGTAGTTGTACAGGCAGTCCATAATCTCTTTCCACTCCTTGCGGTAGTGGTATTCCGACTCTTCCGAACGGTTCAGTTCGCTGCCGGTGAAGTAGTTGTACATCTGCCATTCCGGTTCGCGGTCGCCGCTCGGCATATCCTGCCATACAATCATGCCTATCTGGTCGCAATGGGTGTACCAGCGTGCCGGTTCCACCTTGACGTGCTTGCGAATCATATTGAAGCCGAAATCCTTGGTCTTCTGCACATCATACGCCAGCGCCTCGTCCGTGGGAGCGGTGTAGAGTCCGTCGGGCCACCAACCCTGGTCCAGAGGACCGAACTGGAAGATGTCCCGGTTGTTCAGTTGCAGGCGCACGATGCCGTCGGCGTCGCGACGGGTGGAGTACTTACGCATGGCGGTATAGCTGTCTACCTTGTCGGTCATCCGGCCGTTCTCCTTCAGCACTACTTCCATAGAGTAGAGGAAAGGAGAATCCGGGCTCCATAACTTGGCATCGGCAGGCATACGGATGTCGATGGTCTGTCCGTTCAGTCCCTTGCCGGTGGCTACAAGCTGCTTGCCGTCGAATACTTTCACTTCGACTACGCCCTGGGGGCAGCAGGTGCTGGTGGAGACGTCTACCGTCAGCCGGTTGTGGTCGATGTCCGGCGTGGTGCGGAGTCCGGTGATATGGCTATCGGCTACCGGTTCCATCCATACGGTTTGCCAGATGCCGGACACGGCGGTGTACCAGATGCCTTCGGGACGGTTCACCTGCTTGCCGCGCGGCTGAGGGCCGCGGTCGGTGGGGTCCCATACCTTTACTACCAGTTGGTTATCGCCTTTGGCGGCAAGGGCGGCGGTGATGTCGAGCGAGAAAGGGGTATATCCGCCGGTATGCTCGCCTACCTTCACGTCGTTCACCCATACATCCGCTTTCCAGTCCACTGCACCGAAGTTCAGCATCACCCGCTTGCCGCGCCAGGCAGCGGGTACGGAGAAGGTGCGCTGGTACCAGAGTTCCTTATTCGGCCCGCACGTCCTGCCTACTCCCGAAAGGCTCGATTCTACGGCAAACGGAACCAATATCTGACCTTCGTAGGCAGAGGGCGCCGCGCCTCTCTCGGTGATGGCATAGTTCCACAATCCATTCAGGTTCTTCCACTCGCCGCGCTCCATCACGGGACGGGGATACTCGGGAAGTACATTCCCGGGGGTCACCTGTTCCGCCCACGAGGTTTTGATTTTGTCGCCTGCCGGATGCCACTGTGCCTGTGCCGAGACGCCCAGTGCGGCTGCTAAAACTGTAACTAAAATACTCTTCTTCATTGTACTAACTTTATATTAAATTGTTTGATAAAGGCGTATGATCTCCCTGACAGGTGGATTTCCACTTGTCTGTCTAAAAACATTTCCTAACAGATTGACTTATTTCACCGGCGTTCCCGATGGTTTGGGCAAGGGGACGTCCAGCGCAACCGGCGTTCCCAAGTCCGGCATTCCTTCCGCATCCCAACCTATCTTCTGCAAGCGTATCGAGCGGGTTTCAGGGCTGCCGGTGTCGCCGTTCGTCACCTTCCGGGCATGATAGAGCATGTACCACTCCGTGCCGTCGGGCGAAGGAATAAAGGAAACACCGCCCGGGCCGTAGACTTCTTTCTCCGGCGACTGCCCGAATACCGGGGTGGTATGTTTGGTCCACGATGCGGGGTCGAGCAGATCGCTGTCAGCATCGGCGGTAAGCATTCCCAGGCAGTAGTAGGGCGACCATGAGCCGCTGGCTGCATAATATACGATTACCTTCTTATTATCTTTGGAATGGAAGTACTGCGGGCCTTCGTTCACATAGATGGGATAGGCGGTGCGGGTGCCGTCGGGGTTTACCCACTGGCGTTCCCATTCGAATTCCGGCTTCGAAATCATCACGCGCGGGGTGTCCAGCGTCCAGGGATCTTTCATCCGGGCAATGTAGATGCATTGGGTTTCGGCATTGCTCCGGCGCTTGGGCCAGCCCGACCACAGCAGATAGCGTTCTCCGCGATGCTCGAAGGTGGTGGCTTGTATGCCCCAGTTCCATTCGGGATTGGTCATGATGCTGCCTTTCAGCTTGAACTCTCCCTGCATCGGGTCGGGAGAGGTGTTCTCCAGTACATACAGCTGGTGATTGTCCGTGTTGCCGTCGTCGGCAGCATAGTATATATACCACTTATTATCTATATAGTGTATCTCGGGCGCCCACAGATGGGATGCCATGGAAGGGTCTTCGGGTTTCCACACTACCTTGCATTCGGCATGCTCCATGTCGGTGATGTCCGACGTGGCCCAAAGCATAATCATCACTTCCGTGCCGTGCGTATAATAATAGGTACCGTTATGGAAAACGGCACTGGGATCTGTCCCTTCTGAAAACAGGGGATTCAGATAAGTGTCCCGCTTCGCTTCCGCATCTGCGCTCTTGCCGCTCTTGTTTCCGCAGGAGAAGCAGAGGAATAAGGTGATTAATAATAGGCATGTTCTCATAGCTCGATGTTTTAAGATGCTACAAAGAAAGAACTTTTTTATCAGACATAAGAGCAATATTGATTCAAGAAACGAAAGAATCTGCTCTTTTTTAGATTCGGGGCTGTTTGCGGCGGGTATTTAAAGGGTAATTGGTTAGTAATTGCTATTTATTGAATGGTATGTGTTACGCTTTTCTTTCTGAAATTCGCCAACTTTGTAGTGCCCCAATAAGTAAAGATTGCGGACTATCTAATAGTAACCATCGTAAAAACACTTCAAAGATGAAAAACTTGAAAGTAAGACTGGCCGGCGTTCTGTTTACCACCGGACTGCTGGCAGCCTCTTGTACCACCGACCGCCTGTCGTCGGAAGTAACCATTGTCAATCGCCCCGATTGCTCACAAACCAACATCAGTTATGTAGGAAACCGCCAACCGCTGAAGCCCATGAACTTCCTGAAGCTCCCCGTAGGAAGCATCCAACCCGAAGGATGGCTCAAGAAATACCTCGAACTGCAGAAAGACGGACTGACCGGACACCTGAACGAAATCAGCGCCTGGCTTGCCAAAGACAACAACGCCTGGCTCACCACCGGCGGCGACCACGGCTGGGAAGAAGTACCCTACTGGCTGAAAGGCTACGGCAACCTTGCCTATATACTGAACGACCCGCAAATGATAGACGAAACCAAAGTCTGGATTGAAGGCGCCTTTGCCAGCCAGCAGCCTGACGGATACTTCGGCCCCGTGAACGAGCGGAACGGAAAGCGCGAACTATGGGCGCAGATGATTATGCTGTGGTGCCTGCAATCCTATTACGAGCACTCCAGCGACCCGCGCGTCATCAACCTGATGACCAACTACTTCAAATGGCAACTGACCGTGCCCGACGAGCAGTTCCTGGAAGACTACTGGGAGAACAGCCGCGGCGGCGACAACCTGCTGAGCGTGTACTGGCTCTACAACCGCACCGGCGACGACTTCCTGCTGGAACTTGCCAAGAAGATACACCGCAACACGGCGGACTGGACACGCCCTTCCTGGCTGCCCAACTGGCACAACGTAAACATAGCCCAATGCTTCCGCGAACCCGCCACCTACTACATGCTGACCGGAGACTCCGCCATGCTGAACGCCACCTATAACGTACAGCACCTGATTCGCCGTACCTTCGGGCAAGTTCCCGGCGGTATGTTCGGAGCCGACGAGAACGCCCGCATGGGATTCATCGACCCGCGCCAGGGCGTGGAGACTTGCGGAATGGTAGAGCAGATGGCTTCGGACGAACTGCTGCTCTGCATGACCGGCGACCCCTCATGGGCAGAGAACTGCGAGGACGTAGCCTTCAACACCTACCCCGCCGCCGTGATGCCCGACTTCAAAGCACTGCGTTACATCACTTCGCCCAACCAGACCATCAGCGATGCACAGAACCATCATCCGGGCATCGACAACCGCGGCCCCTTCCTGGCAATGAACCCCTTCAGCAGCCGTTGCTGCCAGCACAACCATGCACAGGGCTGGCCCTACTATGCCGAGCATCTGATACTTGCCACTCCTGATAACGGAGTAGCCGCCGCCCTCTACGCCGCCTGCAACGCAACGGTGAAGGTAGGGAACGCAGGCAACGAGATCATCCTGCACGAAGAAACCAACTACCCCTTCGAGGAAAGCATCCGCTTCACCGTGAATACCCCGAAAGCAACCATCTTCCCCTTCTACCTGAGAATCCCGTCGTGGACAGAAGGCGCCATGATCTTCATTAATGGGAAAGAGGTGGCTTCCAACCCCGAAGCCGGCAAGTATGCCTGCATCCGTCGCGAATGGAAGGACAACGACCAAATAGAAATCCGTCTACCCATGCAGCTGTCCATGCGCACCTGGCAGGTGAACAAGAACAGCGTAAGCGTGGATTACGGCCCGCTCACCCTGTCGCTGAAGATAGACGAGGACTACGTGCAGAAGGACAGCAAGGAGACTGCCATCGGCGACTCCCAATGGCAGGAAGGTGCCGACGCAAGCCAGTGGCCCACGTATGAAATCTATGCCAAGTCACCCTGGAACTATGCCCTGGTACTGGACAAGAACGATCCGTTGAAGAACTTCCAGGTGGTGCACAAGGCATGGCCTGCCGACAACTTCCCCTTCACCGTAGCCAGCGCACCGATCGAGGTAAAAGCTATCGGACGGAAGATACCCTCATGGGCTATCGACCAATACGGCCTGTGCAGCGAGCTCCCCGAAGCCGACGCACCGAAAGGCGAGAAAGAAGAAATCACACTGATACCGATGGGAGCAGCAAGACTCAGGGTATCGGCTTTCCCTAATACAAGAGAATAAATACTTAAAACGATAACATCATGAGAAGAATTTTAGCAGCAGCAATGCTCGCCGTACTGAACTGCCTGGCTGGCTTCAGTGCCAACACGCCCCGCCCGGAGTACCCGCGCCCTCAGTTTGAGCGTGCACAGTGGATAAACCTGAATGGTACATGGACCTTCGACTTTGACTTCGGCAAGTCCGGCAAAGACCGCAACTACCAGTCTGCCGAGAAGTTCGGCAAGAACATCACCGTCCCCTTCTGCCCGGAAAGCAAACTCTCGGGAGTGGAATACACCGACTTCATCGAACAGATGTGGTACCAGAGAGACCTCTCCATCCCCTCGGACTGGAACGGAAAGAAGATCCTACTAAACTTCGGCGCCGTGGACTACTGTGCCGAGATATACATAGACGGCAAGTTCGTGCAACGCCACTTCGGCGGCTCGTCCTCGTTCTCCGTAGACCTGACGCGCTACGTGCAACCCGGCAAGACCCACAACCTGGTGATATGCGTGAAGGATGATCTCCGTTCCGGACTGCAAACCGGTGGAAAGCAGTGCGGCAACTACTACTCGGGCGGATGCTCGTACACCCGCACCACCGGCATCTGGCAGACGGTATGGATGGAAGCCGTGGCACAGAACGGACTGAAGTCCGCCTTCGTACGCCCCGACATCGACCAGCAGCAACTCGTCATTGAGCCGGAGTTCTATAACGAATCGGACTATACCCTGGACATCGTGCTCAAGGACGGCAGCAAGACCGTTGCCAAGAAGAGCGTAAAGTGCTGCAACAGTTCGGTAGTGGTGCTTCCGGTGAAGAACATGAAGCTGTGGTCGCCCGAGTCTCCGTTCCTCTACGACCTCATCTATCAGGTGAAGGATGCCAGCGGCAAGGTAGTGGACGAGGTGCAGTCGTACGCCGGCATGCGCAAGGTGCATACCGCCAACGGACGCTTCTACCTCAACAACCAGCCTTACTTCCAGCGCCTGGTGCTGGACCAGGGCTTCTACCCCGAAGGCATCTGGACTGCCCCGACCGACGAGGCACTGAAGAACGACATCGTACTGGGCAAGGAAGCCGGCTTCAACGGCGCCCGTCTCCATCAGAAGGTGTTTGAAGAGAGATACTATTACTGGGCGGACAAGCTGGGTTACATCACCTGGGGAGAGTCGGCAAGCTGGATGCTGGACGTAAACCGCGAACTTGCCGCCCGCAACTTCCTGAGCGAATGGAGCGAGGTAGTGGTACGCGACCGCAACCATCCCTCACTCGTTACCTGGACTCCGTTCAATGAGACCTGGGGCGGCGGGCCGGATGTATATGTACGCCTCATCCAGGACGTTTACAACCTTACCAAAGCCATAGACCCCACCCGTCCCGTCAACGATGCCAGCGGTGACAACCACGTGAAGACCGATATATGGAGCGTGCACAACTACGAGCAGGATCGCGCCCGGTTGACCGAGCAACTGAAAATGACTCCGGGAGTAGAGCCTTATCGCAACGCACGCGACCGTGATTACCTGGCCGTCTACGAAGGACAGCCCTATATGGTGGACGAGTTCGGCGGCATCCCCTGGATGGCAGAGGCAGACCGCAAGGACTCCTGGGGCTACGGCGGGATGCCGGAGAACGCGGAAGCCTTCTATGCACGGCTGGAAGCACAGATAGACGCTTTCATCGACTCCCCTCACGTATGCGGCTACTGCTACACGCAGCTGACGGACGTGGAACAGGAGAAGAACGGCGTATACTACTACGACCGCACGCCGAAGCTGGACATGAAACGCATCAAGGCAATATTCGAGAAGATTAAATAACCCCGCAACAAGATGAGAAAGTTTTTCACCACTTCCACTCTACTCCTGATACCTCTTTTCCTCTCAGCCCAGCTGGGGGGAAAGCTGTATCAGCAAAGAGCGGATTCACTGCTACAACGTATACTTTCACTCTACGAAGTGAAGAAGTACGGGTTGCTGATGGAGACGTATCCGCGCAACCCCAAACAACAAATCACTTATACTGCCGACACCGGAAACGAGGTCACGCAGCAGGAAGTCTCTTTCCTCTGGCCTTACTCGGCGATGGTGTCGGGATGCGTCTCGCTCTACAAGACATCGGGCGAGAAGAAGTACAAGAAGCTGATGGACCGGCAGATTAAGCCCGGACTGGACCGCTACTGGGACAACACCCGCCTGCCGGAGTGCTACCAGTCGTACCCCGCATTTGCCGGGAAGAACGACCGCTACTACGACGATAACGACTGGGTTGCCATCGACTTCTGCGACTACTACGTGGCGACAAAGAACAAGGAATACCTCAACAAAGCCATTGCCCTGCACGACTACATCTACTCGGGATGGTCGGACGACCTGGGCGGCGGCATCTATTGGTGCGAGCAGAAGAAGACCTCGAAGAACACCTGCTCCAATGCCCCGGCTACCGTACTCTGCATGAAGCTATACAATATAACGAAGGACCCCAAGTACCTGCAACAGGCGAAAGAGACCTACCGCTGGACGCGCGACAACCTGCGCGACCCGTCGGACTTCGTCTACTGGGACAACGTGAACCTGAAAGGCAAGATAGGCTATGCCAAGTACACGTACAACAGCGGGCAGATGATCCAGGCGGGGGTACTGCTCTACCAGGCCACCGGCGACAAACAGTATCTGACGGAAGCGCAGCAGACCGCACGCGGCTCCCACCAGCATTTCCTGAAACCCCAGCCCACCGTCCGGGGTGAGATGCTGTTCTACCCTTCCAGCCCGTGGTTCAACGTCATCCTGTTCCGTGGCTTAAAGGCCCTCTACCTGGTGGATAAGGACGATACGTATGTGAAGGCGATGATCGATAACGCCGATTATGCCTGGAGATACACACGCGACGAGAACGGACTGCTGAATAACGACTGGTCCGGCAACCGCAAAGACCGATTCAAGAGCCTGTTGGAGAACTCGTGCATGGTTGAGCTGTACTCGGAGATAAGCGAGCTCTAAAGTTCACCACAGAGGGCACAGAGTCCCACAGAGAGAAGAGCAAAACGCAGATTCACGCAGATTGACGCAGATTAAGGAGTTACCCTTTCAATTCCTTTGCGTCGACCTGCGTGAATCTGTGTTTCTTTAAAGAACTCTGTGGGACTCTGTGCCCTCTGTGGTGAACTTTATTGCTCCCCTTGCGGGAAGTCCTTCGGCAACACCCCGAACTGTGCCTTGAAGCACTTGGCAAAGTACGAGGATGAATTAAACCCTACCTGCTCGCACACTTCAATAATCCGCATCCCGCTCTTCAGTAACTCGGCGGCTTTGTTCAGGCGGATGGTCTTGAGATAGTCGTTGGGCGCCATGCCGGACAGCGCCTTGATCTTCCTGTAGAAGTTGGAACGGCTCATGTTCAGCGCCTCGGCAAGGGTATCTACCGAGAAGTTCTCGTTAGAGAGTTGCTCCCCTATCGCCTGCTGCACCTTGGCGATGAAGTCGCAGTCGCGTTGGGAGAGCGTGAACTCGGTAGCCAATGCCTGCGGCGTACTCCCGCTCAAGGCAGTCATCATCTTGTGGAACGCCTGGCGCAACTTCAGCAGGTTCTCGATCTGCTTGTGCAGCTGGTGGATGGAGAACGGCTTCTCAACGAATGCATCCGCGCCGCAGTCAAAGCCTTCCACCTTCGCCTCGAGGGTGGTCTTGGCAGTAAGCAGGATGACGGGGATGTGGGAGTAGTCGATGTCCGCCTTCACCCGTTCCGTCAGTTCCATACCATCCATTTCGGGCATCATCACATCACTTACGATTACATCCACCACCTCAGTGGCAAGCACTTCCAGTGCCTGACGCCCGTTATGCGCCTTGAGCACCTTGAACCAGGTGCTGAGGGACTCGCGCGTGAGGTTCAGCAACTCTATATTGTCTTCCACCAGCAGCACGGTGAACTTGCGGGCGGGATGCTCCGCCGCGTCCGCAGCGCCGGTTTCGGTGGCAACGTCTTCCACTATCTCGGGCAGCGGGGCGGGCTCCGCGGTCTTCTCTCCGACGGGAAGGGTGAGGATGAACGAGGAACCGCCGTAGTTGCTGTCCACCACCGTCAGTGTGCCGTGATGCACTTCCGCCAATGATTTGGAGAAAGCCAGCCCGATGCCCGTGCCTTTGGCGCGTGCCGCTGTGTCGTCCACCTGGTAGAAGGCTTCGAAGATGCGCTGCTTCTCGGCATCGGTGATGCCCGGGCCGTCGTCGTCCACAAAGATGCTGAAGGTGCTCTCCGCCGCCACCAGACGGATGTCGATGCGGGTGCGGGCGTACTTCACGGCATTGCTGACGAGGTTGACGATGATCTTGCAAACGTTCTCCGAGTCGATCTGCGCATATACTTCCTGCCGCGGCACGTCGAGCGTGAGCTGCAGGCTGCCCAGTTCGGCAGGGCCGGCAAACTGCTCGTACACCACCTTCAGCAGTTCGCTGACGTTGCACCGCTTCAGGTTCAGGCGGATGCCGCCGTTCTCCATCTTCTGGAAGTCGAGTAGTTGGTTGGTGATGCCCAGCAGATAGTTGACGTTGCGGTCAATCACATGCAGGTAGCGGGCGTCGCGCTCGTCCTTACGCTCGTCCAGCAACTTTTCCAACGGGAGACGTATCAGGCTGAGCGGGGTACGGATTTCGTGCACCAGGTTCACGAAGAAGCTGATCTTGGACTTGTACACCTCTTCCTCTTTCAGCACCTGATACTCCTTCATACGCCGCTTGTACTTCATCCTGACGAATGCGTTCCACCGCCAGGCTATGTAAACCGCCACGCCCAGCAGGCACAGCGCATAGAGGCAGTACGCCCACACGGACAGCCACCACGGCGGGGTGATGACGATGAGCAGCGACGCGTTCTTCTCGTTCCACAGATGGTCGTTGTTCGATCCGCGCACCTCGAACTCGTACTTGCCCGGCGGCAGGTTGGTGTAAGAGGCGATATTGGGAGTGGGGCTTACGACCCAGTCCTTGTCCACGCCGCGCAGCCGGTAGCTGTACCTGTTCTTTAAGGGGTCTTCGTAGCTCAGGGCGACGAACTGCAAGGAGAAGCTGTTGCACTCGTACGGCAGCGTGATGGTGCGCGCCAGGTAGAGCGGCCCTTCGAGGTGCAACTTCGCCCGGGCAGCCCGCTCATTGCTGAGATATGGCAGGCGGATGTCCGTGATGTAGACGGGCGGGATGTACTGATTGTCCGTAAAACGTTCGGGCAAGAAGGAGTTGAAGCCGTTGATACCGCCGAAGTACAGTCGCCCGCCGGATGCCCGCAGCGACGATTGGGCGGTGAACTGGTTGCCCTGCAATCCGTCGTCCACGGTGAAGCGGCGGAAGTGCTGCTTCGTCACGGGGTTGATAGTGACGAGTCCGGTATTGCCGGATATCCAGAAGTCGCCCGTGCGGTCCTCTTCTATGGAGTAGATGACGCGGTTGGGGAGCAGCGTGCCGGTGGAGTCGAAGTCGACGAACGTCTCCGTCTCGGCATGGAAGGAGCAGAGCCCGCCGCCGTTGGTGCCGAACCACATGGTACCCTTCGAGTCCTCGAACAGTTTGATGATTGAGTTGTTGGTCAGGGTGGCAGGGTCGGAACTGTCGTGCAGGTAGTGCTTCCAGTGGTCGTTGCGCCGGCTGTAGCGGAAGACGCCGCTGCTGGCGGTGGCTATCCAGAGGTTCTCGTACACATCTTCCAGTATATCCACCACGGAGATCATGGAGCCGATGGTGGTGATGGTGGAGAAGTTGTCCTCGGCGGCATTGTACCGGCAGAGGCCCCAGCTGGTGCCTACAAAGATTTGTCCGCTCCGGTCTTTGTGTAGCGCCAGCACGTCATCGCTGCAAATGGTATTGGGGATGTCCTTCAGGTGGCGGTATGACTTCAGCTGTCCGGTAGGGATGTCCAGCACCCTCAGCCCCTCGCCGTAGGTACCTATCCACAAGCGGTCGCCATCAAGCAGCAGGGAGCGGATGTCGAAATTCAAGTCCGTTCGTCCGCCTATCGCATAACGGTTTAACTGCTGCGTGCGGACGTCGAAGTGGCAGAGGCCGCTGCGGGTACCCACCCAGAGATTGCCGTCCCTACTCTCGCAGAAGGGTCCGATGACCTTGCCGGCGTACACCAGCTCTTCGTGGTACACCGGGGGATAGTAGTCGAACTGCTTCGTCTGCTTGGCCTGATAGTTTACGCCGCCCAGGTTGGTGAGTATCCACAGTCCGCCTTCGGCATCGCGCATCATGGCGTTGATGGTTTGGTCGCTCAGGCTGCGGGGGTCGCTGGGGTTGTCCAGGCGGGCGAAAGCCTTACGGGTGGCATCGAACAGGTAGAGCCCGTTGTCCGTGCCCAGCAGCAACTGGGTGTCGGAGTAGCTGAGCAGGCTGTGTATGGCGCCGAAGTTATAGGCGGCGGCGTTGTAGCAGTCCAGTTGCCCGGTGGCCTCGTCCAGTCGGTAGAGCAGGTTGCTGCCCGCGCCGAACCATACATCGCCCGCGGTGGGCAGCAGGCAGTGGATGCGGTAGTTATCGGGGTTGCTGCCGGCTGCCATTAGCGGGAAGGAGCGAAGGTAGTGCCCGTCCTTGTCGAAGCAGAGCAGGCCCTCTTGCAAGGAAGAGGAGTAGATGCGCGTGGGGCTTTCGCAGACGTCCCACATAAAGGAAGATTGCAAGCTGTGCTGTTGCAACGTGTCCTGCACGGGGTCGTAGACGAACAGCCCTTGCCCCAGGGTGACAACCCACACCAGCCCGTTAGCGGACTTGATGATGCGCTTCACCTCGCTGCTGATAAAGACGCCGTAGGGCGTCCGCCGGTCGAAGTAGCTGAAACTGTCCGTCTGCCGGTGGTAGATGTAGAGGCCGGAGTTAGTTCCCACCCACAGGTCGTGGTTCTCGTCCTCGAACAGAGACTGGACAAAGTTGTTGCCCAGCGAAGTGGAATCATTCAGTACGTTGCGGTATATCCGGCTCGTCAGGCCGTCGTAGCAGTTCAAGCCGTCGTTCGTCCCTAGCCATACGAATCCGTAGCTGTCTTGCAGGGCGCACCACACGGTATTGTGCGAGAGGCCGTCCTCTACCTGGTATTTCTTGAAGGTGAAGTTGGGGTATGCCTGTAGCGGCAACAGCCAGAAAGCAAACAATAGACATAGTAGCGTAGTGCGTTTCATATTATTCATTTATTTAGGTATGAGGGGCGGACTGTATATCTGCCGGGGTAACGTAGGCTTATGGTCATACCGGGTACGATTATGTATCTTTAGGTATGATTGGGCAAATTTAGTGAGTTTCGGCCAATAATCATAGTAACTGTATGATAAAAGTGGGAAGAATGCTTTGCCGTGTCTTAATAATGCTTACATTTGTCGGAAATAAGGAAACGCAATTCCTTACAAGCAACTCTGCCCTGCCCCCATCCAACCGTCGGCATCGACCGACACCGGAATGGGGGCAGGGCTTTTTATTAACTTATAAACAACAACATCAGTTATGGCTAACAACCAAATTAAGTACGTGCTGAACGCACAACTTATGGACAACACCGTTACGGCGGACAACAAAGACGACAAAATCCTCAGTCTCGTATCAGCAGGCACCGCCGACAAGCAGCGCATCATATCCGAGATGATGGCGGTGAACCCCGGACTGGAACGCGAAACCGTGGAAGCCGTTGTCAACCTGGAACAACGCGTGATGCAGAAACTTCTGCTAACGGGCTACCGGGTGAACAATGGACTCTTCCAGGCGGTAGCGCAGTTTACGGGCGTGATAGAGGGCATGGCGTACGACCCGCAGAAAAACTCGGTCTACGTCTCCTTCACCCAGGGCAAGGACTTGCGCGAGGCTATCAAGGCAGTGAATGTGAATATTGTCGGCGAGAAAGGCTCCGCCATGTATGTGGCAGGTGGCACGGACACTGCCACCCGCATGGATGGCTTCGTAGCCACCGCAGGACGCAACTATCGGATAGCAGGCAGTAACCTCAAGGTAGACGGAACTGACCCGTCGGTAGGCATCACCCTGACAGACTCAGAGGGAGTAGTGACCAAAGTCACCAAGGACATGATAGCGGTGAACAACCCCAAAGAAGTTATCTTCATTATCCCTGCCGGACTGGCAGACGGCGAATATACGCTGACACTGACCACGCAGTACTCCTCGGGAGCAAGAATGCTGAAAACTCCACGCAGCATCGAAAAGACCATTTATCTGGGCAAAGCCCCCGAAGGCGGCAACCCGGGCGGTGGCAGCGGTCCCGACGGCGACCTGGACGAGAACCCGATGGGGTAAAAAGAGTTTGGTGGGTGTCGCACACCACTGTTGCACAACGACACCCACCAACTTTGCACAACTACACACACCACCCCTGCACAACGGCAGAGTGCACCGTTGCACAACGACGCACACCAAAATCACTTCCGCTTCATCCGCCGCCTCACTGCTGCTGCCAACCCCCACCCAGCGCCTTATATACCTGCACCATTGCAATCAGCTCGTCGCGAATGGCGTTGCTTACCCCTATCTGCGCGTCGAAGTAACCACGCTGGGCATCGAGCACGTCCAGGTAGTTGATGACGCCGTTGATGTACTGCAACTGGGCGAGTTCCACATACCCGCGGGACGAACGTTCCAGTTTGGCACGCAGGCGGTACACCTCTTGTATCTTGTTGAAATCGACAATCGCGTTCCGTGCCTCGCGGAAGGCGCTAAGCACGGTCTTTTCGTAACTATGCACTTCGGCTTCGAAGGCGGCTTTCTGTGCACGCAGGGCGGCGCGGTTCTTTCCCCAACCCAGGAGCGGGGTGAGCAGGGCGCCATTCAGCAGGCTGTAAGGCGATTGCAGGAACTGGCTCAGCACGTCGCTCTCCAAGCCGAACTGCCCGGTGAGGGCAAGGCGGGGGAATAGATTGGTGTAAGCCACCTTCACCCGGGCGTGCGCAGCGCGAAGCTGCTGCTCGGCGGAGCGGACGTCGGGGCGGCGTTCCAGCAACTGTGAGGGCAGGCCTACGGGCAGGGATTGAGGCACATCGAGTTCGTGCAGGAAGCCTGCGCGCCGGATGCGGGTGGGGAACTGACCGGCAAGGAAGGCAATGTCGTTCTCTTTGAGGGAGATGCGGCGCTCCAAGTCCGGCACGAGCGTGGCGGTACGTGCCAACTCTACCTGTGCCTGCTGGTAGGACGTCTCCGAGGTAAGCCCGCCCTCGAAACGGATGCGGGCGAGGCGGACGCCTTCTTCACGGGCGCGCTGCGTCTGGCGCACGATTTCGAGTTCGGTGTCCAGGGCTACGAGTTCGTAGTAGGCTTGGGCTACTTCGGCGACGATGGTCATGCGCAGGGCGCGCTGGGCTTCCACGGTTTTCAGGTAGTCGGCTACGGCGGCGGCTTGCTTCCAGCGCAGGTTGCCCCACAGGTCGACTTCCCAGGAGAGCAGGGCTTTGGCTTCGTAGGTGTTGCCCACGTCGCGGCTATGGCCGCCGTAGTTCTCGACTTCGCGCTCGGCGTCTACCTTGCCGGTAAGTTGTGGCAGCAGGTTGGCAACGCTGATGCGCTTCTGCGCCGCCATTTCCCGGACGCGGGCGGCGGCTATCAGCATGTCTTTGTTGTACTCCAGGGCGCGGGATATGAGGCTGCGCAGGGTGCTGTCGGTGTAGATGGCCTGCCAGGGCTCGTCGGCAACGCTGGCGCTGTCCTGATGCATAGCGAGGCTGTCGGGCAAGGGCATTTCGGGACGGACGTAGCTGCGACCTACCTTGCACGAGGTAAGGACGAGCAGGGGGACGAGGAGCAGAAGGAGTATCGAGGTTCTTTTCATAACGTTGTTCTTTTAAGTTCAGTCTTTCTTTATCTTGTGCTGCACCCGTGCCTTCGTCTTATACACCATCACGAAGAAGAACGGTACCAGCACGATGCCGAATACGATGGCGAATATCATTCCAAAGAATACGCCTGTACCTATCGCCTGGCGGCTTGCCGAACCCGGCCCGCTGGCAAGCACCATCGGCAGCATGCCCAGCACGAAGGCAAGGGACGTCATCAGGATGGGGCGGAAGCGGAGCTGTGCCGCATGGATAGCGCTCTGCACCAGGTCTGCCCCTGCATCGACCTGCACTTTGGCAAACTCTACGATAAGGATGGCGTTCTTCGCGGCGAGTCCCACCAGCATTACCAGGCCTATCTGGAAATAGATGTCGTTCTCCAGCCCGCAGATGACTACGCCCAGGTAGGCGCCCAGCGCGGCGACGGGCAGGGACAGCAGTACGGCGATGGGCACCGTCCAGCTTTCGTACTGCGCCGCCAGGAACAGGAACACAAAGAGGAATACCAGTGTCAGCACCAGTCCCGTCTGCCCGCCTGCCTTCTTCTCCTGATAAGAAAGGCCGCTCCATTCCACTCCGATGTTGTCCGGCAGGTGGTCGCGGGCTATCTGCTCCATAATCTCCATCGCCTGACCGGAACTGTATCCCTGGGCGGCCGAACCGCGGATGACGGCGGTGGTGAACATATTGAAACGCTTGATGCTGCCCGGCCCGGTGGTGTAGGTGGCGTTGCCCAGCGAGGTGAGGGGAACCATCGCACCGTCTTTGGCTTTGACGAAGAAGAGGTTGATGTTGTCCTTGTGCTCGCGGTAGGGGGCTTCCGCCTGGATGTACACCTTATAGATGCGGTTGAACATGTTGAAGTCGTTCACGTAGACGGAGCCGGTGTAGGCCTTCATCGTAGAGAATACGTCGGCAAGGGGGACGCCGAGCATCTTCACCTTGTCGCGGTCGACGTCGAAGTACAGTTGCGGTATCTCCGATTGCAGCGAGGACGAAAGGCCCGTCAGCTGCTTGTGGCGCTGGGCGTAGAGCATAAGGGTGTCGGCAGCCTGCACCAGGTCGTCGAAGGTGGCGTCGCCACGTGCTTCGAGTTGCATCTCGAAGCCGCCCGAGGTGCCCAGTCCGGGAATGACGGGGGGCGTGGAGAGGTAGACCCGGCATTCGGGGTATTCCTTGAGGTCGCGCTCCACGCGCTCCATAATGCGGTCGATGGAAATGGCCTTGCGGTCGTCCCACGGCTTTAGTATCACGGTGAGTTCGCTGCGCGACTGGCTGCTGCCTACACGGGGGCTGCTGCCCGTAACGTTCTGCACGTAAGCCACGTAGGGGTTCTGCTCCAGGTAGCGGACGGCGCGGTCGGTTACGGCGCGGGTGCGTTCCAGCGTGGCGCCTTCGGGCAATTCGAGTTCTATTTTGAAGTAGCCCTGGTCCTCGGCAGGCAGGAAGCTGGTGGGCACCAGGCGGTGGATGATAAAGATGGCGACAATCACCATCCCGAACGCCGCCATCAGTCTGCGGGGGTTCTTGATGACGCGGCTGATAACGCCTATGTAGCGGTGGTTGCCCAGCGCCAGCCAGTGGTTAATGCGGCGGAAGACGATGTTCTTCCGCTTGCCGCTGTCGGGGCGCAGGATGAGCGAGCACATCACAGGACTGAGTGTCAGTGCCACCACGGTGGAAAGCAGTACGGAGACGGCAATCGTGATGGTGAACTGGCGGTACAACTGTCCGGTAATCCCGCTCAGGAAACTTACCGGCACGAACACCGCGCAAAGCACCAGCGAGGTGGCTATCAGTGCACCGGCAAGCCCGTTCATGGCTTTCTTCGTCGCCTCGTAGGGGCTGAGTTTTTCGATCTGCATCAGGTGCTCCACATTCTCCACCACTACGATGGCATCGTCTACCACGATGCCGATGGCGAGAATCAAACCAAGCAAAGTCAGCATGTTCAGCGAGAATCCGAAGATAAGCATGAAACCAAAGGTACCGACCAGGGAAATCGGCACCGCGACAATCGGTATCAGCGTCGCACGCCAACTTTGCAAGGAAAGAAACACGACTAACACAACTAATATCAATGCTTCGAACAAGGTCTTGTATACCTCGTGGATAGACTCGGAGATGTAGGTCGTCATATCGAAGGGTATCTCGTAGCTCATACCTTCGGGGAAGTTGGCACTGATTTCCTTCATGGCTTCCTTTACGTTCTTTGCCACTTCCATCGCATTGGCGCCGGGCAGCATGTAGATGCCCAGCACGGCGGCGTTCTCACCGTTGATGCCGCTCTCCGTACTGTAGGAAGAGGCTTCGAGGGAGACGCGGGCGACATCGCGCAGGCGGATAATGGAGCCGTTGGCGTTGGCGCGGACTACAATGTCCTCGAACTGGCCTACGGAGCTCAAGCGCCCCTGGGTGGTGATGGGGATGGTGATGTCCAGTCCCTTCACCGGCTGCTGCCCCAGGACGCCGGCGGCGGACTCGCGGTTCTGGTCTTTCAGTGCATTCTGCAAGTCCTGCACGGTGAGGCCGAAGTTGGCGAGCTTGTCCGGCAGTGCCCATATCTGCATGGCGTAGTAGCGGCTGCCGATGTTGGAGACGCGGCCCACGCCGGGGATGCGGCGCAGCAGGTCGAGCACGTTGATGGTGGCAAAGTTGCTCAGATAGATTTCATCGAACTTGGGGTCACTGCTGGTGAGGCAGAGCGTCATCAGCTGGCTGGGGGCTTGCTTCTCTACCGAGATGCCGTTCTGGATGACTTCGGCGGGGAGGCGACTCTCGGCCAGCTTCACGCGGTTCTGTATCTCTACGGCGGCAAGGTCGGGGTCGGCGGAGACGTCGAAGGTGACGGTGGCGGAGAAGCCGCCGGAATTGGAACTGTTGGACTCCATGTAGAGCATGCCGGGAGTGCCGTTTATCTCTTGTTCGATGGGGGTTGCCACCGCCTGCGACACGGTCAGTGCACTGGCTCCCGGATAAGAGGCGCTGATTTTCACCACGGGGGGCGTTATCTGCGGGTATTGGTCCACCGGCAGCATGGTCAGGCCGATGATGCCGACTATCACAATGACAATCGATATCACCGCCGAGAATACCGGGCGGTCTATGAAGAAAGTTACTTTCATGATGTTACGGCTTTGAGGGGTTATCCTTGGGGGTGTTGGCGGCCGGCTTGCTTCCGGCAGCGGTCTGCTTGTTGCCGGCAGTGACCTGCTTGTTCAGGGAGTCGGCCTTTTGGTCTTCCTCTTCTTTAGGAACGGCAGCTTGGGCGCGTACCTTCATGCCGGGGGTCAGTTTGTGGTAACCTTCCGTCACCACTTGTTCGCCGGTGGCTAATCCGCGCTCTACCACCCAGTTGTTGCCAAACTCAGGGCCCAGCTCGATGAAACGCTTCTCGACGGTGGAGTCGCGACGCATCACAAAGGCGTAGGCACCGCCCTTTTCAATGGTTACCGCTTTCTGCGGGATGGCTATGGCGTCTTCGCGCACATCGAGCAGCAGCTTCACTTTCGTAAACTGTCCGGGCAGCAGCACACTGTTCGGGTTCGGCATCTCGGCGCGCACCGAGAAGGTACCGGTTTGCGGGTCTACCTGCGGTTCGGCAAAGTCTACGTAGCCTTTAAAGGGATATACTGTGTTGTCTGCCAACGTAATGGTTATATTGGGTTGCCAGGAACGGCTGGAGTCTTGGCGGCCGATGTCGATGTTGCGCTCCTTACTCTTTAGGTAGTCAAGGGCAGTCATATTGAAGTCCACCAGTACGGTGTCGCTCTTTACCACCGTGGCGAGCAAAGATTTGGCGCCGGGGCCCACCAGAGTACCCAAGTCCACGTTTCGCTCACTGATGTGTCCCGATAGCGGGGAGCGCACCAGGGTGTAGCCTAATTCCAGTTCCGCCTGGTCGAGGTCGGCTTGGCTCATTGCTACCGAAGCCTCAGCGGTTTCGTAGGCTGCCTGGGCATTGTCCAGGTCGAGCTGGCTGGCGGCATTCTGCGCGTAGAGGGGACGGATACGTTCGAGGTCGCGTTTCGCCTTCAACGCCTGCGCCTCGTCCTTCTTCAGTTGCGCACGGGCTTTGTCGGCTTTTGCCCGGTATTGGTCCTGGTTGATGACAAAAAGTACCTGGTTCTTCGTCACGTACTTTCCTTCGGCAAAAAGCATATTCTCCAAATAGCCTTCTACACGCGCACGTACCTCAACAAACTGCTGGGCACGGATGCGGCCCACATACTCGCCATATATCTCCACATCGCCTTTGGCGGCAGGTTCCACAATGACGGTAGGGGCTTCGGGCTGTACCTTCTTGGGCCAGGTCAGGATAAGATAGCCTGCCAGCACCGCCACCAGGCATACCGCTATTATCAGCAGCCTTTTACGGCTCGGTTTCCATTCTCCCTTGCCCGGCTTCCATACACTCTTTAGTGATAATCGTTTCATGCTTGTTCGTTTCATTAAATTTAACCCTGTTTCTACCCATAGATAACAAATGAGATGCCAAAGAGGTTGAAGCAGTGCCCGCCTTTTGCATAATCCACTGTGCATCAGCGGCCTTTTAGTCCCACTGATGCACCATACCCCACCCCGCCAACCGCCTCTGCCTGTAGAACGCGTCCACAATCTGTGGAACAATTCCACACCCGTCCCCTCATTAAAAACACATAAAATACCCCTTTTCTTATACGGTAACAAAGAAAAGCAGTATCTTTACCGAAGTTAACTCAAATGACTCACTAAAAAAGTAAAGATTATGGCAAGTAGAAAAGAACTGAAGAAGAACATCAACTATATCGCAGGCGAACTGTTCACCGAGTGCCTGGTGCACAGCCTCTATGTCCCCGGAACCGATAAACAGAAGGCGGACGAGCTGATGGGCGAGATTCTGAAGATGCAAGATGAATTTATCAGCCGCATCAGTCACACAGAGCCGGGCAATGTAAAAGGTTTCTACAAGAAGTTCATGACTGACTTCAACGCGAAAGTAGACGAAATTGTTGACGCAATGGGCAACCTGAAGTGAAATGAAGAAAGCTCTTTATAGTTTCATTTACTACCGCCTGCTGGGCTGGAAGACGAATGTAACCGTGGAAAACTATGACAAGTGCATAGTTTGCGCCGCCCCACACACTTCCAACTGGGACCTCTTCATCGGCAAGTTATACTATGGCGCCATAGGGCGCAAGACCAGCTTCATGATGAAGAAGGAATGGTTCTTCTTCCCCCTGGGACTGATATTCAAGGCAGTGGGTGGCATCCCCGTAAACCGCGGGCGCAAGTCGTCGCTGGTAGACCAGATGGCGGAGAGGTTTGCAAACAGCAAGCACTTCCACCTCGCCATCACCCCCGAAGGAACCCGCAAGGCGAACCCCAACTGGAAGAAAGGCTTCTACTACATCGCCCTCAAGGCGCAAGTGCCCATCGTGCTCGTCGGCATAGACTATCCCTCGAAGACTATTTCGTGCACCAAAGCCATTATGCCCACCGGAGACATGGCAAAAAATATGCACGAGATAAAGCTATACTACAAGGACTTCAGAGGGAAGAACCCCAAGAACTTTGACTTGGGAGAAGTTTGATAAGGTGGTAAGGTGGTAATGTGATAAGGTGATATGCGCATCAGTATTCTGCAAACAGACATTGTCTGGGAAAACAAACAAGAAAATCTCCGTCGTCTCCGCGAAAGGCTTCAAGCGCTTCGCGGAACAACGGAGATTGTTGTCTTGCCAGAGACCTTCTCTACCGGCTTCAGCATGGATACGGAACGTCTGGCGGAACCTGTAACGGGGGAGACGATTACGACGCTGCGAGGCTGGGCGCAGGAATTTCAAGTGGCGATTGCAGGCAGCTATATTGCGTGCGGGGCAACTGTTCCTGAGCGTGAAGCCTCTTCTTCCGGGACGTGCGGGGCGGCGGCTTCAGGCGACGCCCATTACAACCGCGCTTTCTTCCTGACTCCCGAGGGTGATGCTTATTATTACGACAAGCGCCACCTCTTCCGCATGGGGCAAGAAGCGGAGCATTTCACTTCCGGCAACCGGCGTCCCATAATCCGTTACCGCGGCTGGAACATCCTGCTGCTTGTCTGCTACGACCTGCGCTTCCCGGTGTGGAGTCGCAATGTGGACAATGAATACGACCTGCTGATATACGTTGCCAACTGGCCCCATGTCCGCCGCAAGGTATGGGATGTATTGCTGCAAGCCCGCGCTTTGGAGAACATCTGCTACGTCTGCGGCGTCAACCGCGTCGGCACAGACGGTCATCGCCTGCCCCACAGCGGTGGCAGCGTCATCTACTCCCCCAAAGGCGAACTGCTGGCTGCCGTGCCCGACAATGAAGAGAGCGCTGCCACGGCAACGCTCGACCTCACTGCTTTATCGGATTTCAGGCAGAAGTTCCCCGCATGGAAAGATGCGGACCGCTTCACTATTTCTTCAGATAGTAATTTACGGTAGTCACTACGCGCACACTCTTTATATAAGGAGTATTGGCGTCGCGGTCGGAGATGGAGAACTGCCCTTGCGAGGCGTTCCTTATCTTCCCCAGACTGCTGTCGGAGTCTTTTGCAAACTTCTCGGCGGCAGCACGGGCGTTCTTCGTGGCTTCCTCTATCATTTGCGGCTTAATGCTGTTCAGTCCGGTGAACTCGTAAGACACATTATACTTGTAGTCACCGCCGGTGATGGCAATGCCCTGCTTCAGGAGCTCGGCTTGCTCGGACATCAGCTTCCGCACTTTATCCACATTTTTCGAAGTAACCGTGATTACGGAAGTGGCATTGTAACGATATGGTATATCCCGGCTTCCATAGCGTTCGGCCTGCATGTCGATGACCTCGGGGGGCACGATACTGATTTCCTCTTTCGCAATGCCGTTCTGCTCCAGAAAGTTTACGATAGCTTTATTCTTCTGCTCCATATTGGCATACAGCAAGGCAGGATCGTTGCCGATATCCTTGTAGACCAATGGCCAGATTACCTTATCGGCAGGTACTTCCATCTCTGCCAGACCCTTTACACTCACAATACGATCTTTGTCTTTAAAGTCGTTGATACCATTCCTTATCATCACCCCCAGCATGATGATGCCGATGGAAATAATGATTGCTTCTATTCTCCAGTTCTTCATACGCGTACTGTTTTTTAGTTAGTAGTTTAGAGATAGAACAAAGATAACGAATAGTTTGTTTCATTCCCTGGTAATATCTATTAAAATTATCCTCAACAAGATATGACCGAACATTGTTTTTTGTATCTTTGTTGTCTCTAAGAAACAGCAATTGTTTTAATCAATTTATTATTAATACATATCTTATGAAAACCAATTTAAGCTCTCAAATCACTCTCAACAGAGTCTCCCCCAGGTACTATAGACCTGAGAATGCATTTGAACGGTCGGTATTGACCCGACTGGAAAAAATCCCGACAGACATCTACGAGTCTGCCGAAGAAGGTGCCAACCAGGTTGCCCTGGACATTGCACAGCTGATCCGCGACAAACAAAAGGCCGGACGTTTCTGTGTATTGGCATTGGCAGGCGGTAATTCTCCCCGCAACGTGTACTCGGCTCTTATCCGTATGCACAAGGAAGAAGGTCTGAGTTTCCGCAACGTAATCGTGTTCAATCTCTACGAATACTATCCCCTGACGCCGGATGCTGTCAACAGCAACCTCAACGCCCTGAAGGAGATGTTGCTCGACCATGTGGATATCGACAAGCAGAATATCTTCAGCCCGGACAGTACGATTGCCAAAGATACCATCTTCGAATATTGCCGTTTGTACGAGCAACGCATCGAGAGTTTCGGCGGACTGGATGCCGCCCTGATAGGCATCGGCCGTGTAGGTAACATCGGTTTCAACGAACCGGGTTCACGCCTCAACTCCACTACCCGCCTGATTTTGCTGGACAACGACTCACGCAACGAAGCATCCAAGATGTTCGGCACCATTGAAAATACTCCTATCAGCTCCATCACAATGGGTGTCTCTACCATCCTTGCTGCCAAGAAGGTGTACCTGATGGCATGGGGTGAGGAAAAGGCCCACATGGTAAGACAATGTGTGGAAGGTCCCGTTACCGATACCATCCCGGCATCTTACCTGCAGACGCACAACAATGCACACGTCGCCATCGACCTGTCTGCCGCCGCCAACCTGACGCGTATCCAACGCCCCTGGCTGGTGACTTCCTGCGAATGGAACGACAAACTGATTCGCAGCGCTATTGTATGGCTGTGCCAACTCACCGGGAAACCCATCTTGAAGCTGACCAACAAGGACTACAACGAAAACGGTCTGAGTGAATTGCTGGCATTGTTCGGCTCGGCCTACAACGTGAATATCAAGATATTCAACGACCTGCAACATACCATTACCGGCTGGCCGGGCGGTAAACCGAACGCAGACGATACCTATCGTCCCGAACGCGCCAAACCGTATCCGAAGCGCATCGTGGTATTCTCCCCGCATCCCGATGACGACGTTATCTCGATGGGTGGCACCATCCGCCGCCTGGTAGAGCAGAAGCACGATGTACATGTAGCTTACGAAACTTCGGGTAACATCGCCGTAGGTGATGAAGAAGTAACACGCTTCATGCACTTCATCAACGGATTCAACCAAATCTTCAACAACAGCGAAGACCAGGTTATCAATGACAAGTACACCGAAATCCGCAAGTACCTGAAAGAAAAGAAAGACGGTGATATGGATACGCGCGACATCCTGACCATCAAAGGTCTGATTCGTCGCGGTGAAGCACGCACTGCCTGCACATATAATAACATCCCGCTGGATCATGTACACTTCCTCGACCTGCCGTTCTACGAAACCGGTAAGATTCAGAAGAATCCTATCAGCGAAGCAGACGTGGAAATTGTACGCAACCTGCTGCGCGAAGTGAAGCCTCACCAGATATTCGTAGCTGGTGACCTCGCCGACCCGCACGGCACGCACCGCGTTTGTACGGATGCCGTATTTGCCGCCGTCGACCTGGAGAAAGAAGAAGGAGCCAAATGGCTGAAAGAGTGCCGCATCTGGATGTATCGCGGCGCATGGGCCGAATGGGAAATCGAGAATATCGAAATGGCTGTGCCTATCAGCCCGGAAGAATTGCGCGCCAAACGCAATTCTATCCTGAAACACCAGTCACAGATGGAAAGCGCCCCGTTCCTGGGCAACGACGAACGTCTGTTCTGGCAACGCAGTGAAGACCGCAACCGTGGTACGGCTGCACTGTATGATAACCTGGGCCTCGCATCTTATGAAGCAATGGAAGCATTCGTAGAATACGTTCCACTGTAATAACGGGTTAAAACTTTAAGCTGGCTGCATCGGAATGGAGAACAGAATCCATTCGGGTGCAGCCTTTCTTTTTTCCCTTTCCACCGTCCCCAAATGCCCTATACAGCGCCAAAAGAGACGGATGTAACATGACGGAAAAGATATGTAACACTGACATTAAGATATCAGACAAATAGCCTTTCATAAATACAAATTATAAGCTACTTTTACAGCAGAAATATTTCTTAATCATTATATCAAGAGAAAAAACACATGAATAAAAAGAAATTCTATCTACTGGCGGCAGTCTTGTATTGTAGCTCCGCTGTATTCGGACAACGCACGTTGGCAGAACAACGCGCGCAAATCTTATTAGGGCAACTCACCCTGGATGAGAAAGTGGCTTTGATGCAAAACAATTCTCCCGCCATCCCGCGACTGGGCATCAAAGCCTACGACTGGTGGAGCGAAGCATTGCACGGCGTAGGACGCGCAGGCATCGCCACCGTTTTCCCGCAAGCCATCGGTATGGGTGCATCGTTCAACGATGATTTGCTTTACCAGGCATTTACAGCCGTATCGGACGAAGCACGTGCCAAATCGGCTGAATTCTCCAAGAACGGCGGATTGAAGATTTACCAGGGGCTGACCTTCTGGACGCCGAACGTGAACATCTTCCGTGACCCCCGTTGGGGACGCGGACAGGAAACCTACGGTGAAGACCCTTATCTGACCAGCCGTATGGGAGTATCCGTAGTAAGAGGACTGCAAGGTCCCGAAGATGCCGAGTATGACAAACTCCACGCATGTGCCAAGCACTTCGCCGTACACTCCGGCCCGGAATGGAACCGCCACAGCTTCGATGCCAAAGACATCGACCCGCGCGATTTGTGGGAAACCTATCTGCCGGCATTCAAAGACCTGGTGCAGAAAGGAGACGTAAGAGAAGTAATGTGTGCCTACAACCGCTTTGAAGGAGATCCTTGCTGCGGAAGCAACCGGTTGCTGATGCAGATATTGCGCGATGAATGGGGATATAAAGGTCTGGTAGTCTCCGACTGTTGGGCTATCTCTGATTTCTATCGTCCCAATGCCCACCAAACTCACCCCGATGCCGCGCACGCCTCTGCCAGTGCCGTACTGAACGGAACCGACCTCGAGTGCGGCCCAGAGTTCGGACACCTGACGGAAGCCGTAAAAGAAGGTTTGATTGACGAAGCACGCATCGACGCCTCATTACTGCGCCTGCTCACTGCCAGATACCAACTGGGCGAGATGGACAACGGAAACGCCTGGCCTATCCCTTATTCGGTAGTAAACAGCAAGCCTCATCAAGACCTGGCGCTGCGCATGGCACGGGAGTCAATCGTACTGTTGCAGAACAAGGATAATATCCTTCCTTTGGACAAGAACCTGACCGTAGCCGTAATGGGCCCCAACGCCAACGACTCCGTAATGCAGTGGGGTAACTACAATGGCTTCCCTGAACATACCGTTACCTTATTAGAAGGTATCCGTGCCAAGTTGCCCGATAGCCGGATCATTTACGAACCGGGTTGCGACCACACCACGAATCAAACGGTACAGAGCCTGTTCCACGAATGCAGCTTCAACGGCAAGCCCGGTTTCCAGGCAGAATACTGGAACAATGTGAAGGCCGAAGGCGCTCCGGTTGCCAAAGTGTCTATCACGACTCCTTTCAAGTTCACTACCATGGGAGCAACGACATTTGCCACAGGTGTGAATATCCGCGACTTCTCCGGGGTTTATAAAACAACTTTCCGCCCCAGCAAGTCGGGTAACGTTGCCTTCCGCTTCCGTGCCGATGGCGCAGTGCAACTGAAGATTAACGGAAAAGTAGTTGACAAACGAAGAAACATACGCCAGGAAACAGACATTTATACACTGAAAGCCCAGAAAGGTAAATCTTACGACATCGAAATCGACTTCGCATATATCAACGGTAATACATCCCTTCAATTCGATATGGGAGCGATTGTTCCGATGAATCTTCAGGCAGCTGTCGACAAAGTGAAGGATGCAGACGTCGTTATCTTTGCCGGCGGTATCTCTCCTGCCCTGGAAGGTGAAGAAATGCCGGTGACTGTCCCCGGATTCAAGGGTGGTGACCGTACCAGCATCGAATTGCCCGAAATACAACGCGCACTGGTGAAGGCGCTGACAGATGCAGGCAAGAAAGTGATATTCGTCAACTATTCCGGTTCTGCCATTGCACTGACACCCGAGAGCGAAAGATGCGAGGCCATTCTCCAGGCATGGTATCCGGGACAAGCCGGTGGTACAGCGGTAGCCGATGTACTCTTCGGCGAATACAACCCTGCCGGCCGCCTGCCTATCACGTTCTATAAGAATACTGAGCAGCTCCCCGACTTTGAAGATTACTCCATGAAGGGCAGAACTTACCGTTACTTCACGGATGCTCCTTTGTTCCCCTTCGGCTATGGTTTGAGCTACACTACCTTTGCTTATGGCGATGCACACATCTATCGTGCCGACAATGCAAAGAATGATATGCTGCTTTACATCCCCGTAACCAATACAGGAAAGCGCGAAGGCGAGGAAGTGGTACAGGTTTACCTGCGCAAGCCCGGAGATGCAGATGCTCCGCAACGTACGCTGCGCGGATTCAAGCGTGTGAAACTGGATGCCGGTCAGAAACAGGATGTATGCATCAGCCTGACGGATGAAAGTTTTGAATGGTTTGATACGAATACCAATACCATGCGCCCCGTAGCAGGAAACTACGAGTTGCTGTATGGCGGAAGCTCCCGACTGGAAGATTTGAAGGTGGTGCCGGTAGTGATTAAATAAAGGATTCACCACAGAGGACACAGAGTCCCACAGAGGAAAAACGAAACGCAGATAAACGCAGATTAACGCAAATTGAATATATTCTTTCTCTTTGCGAAAATCTGCGTTAATCTGCGTTTTTATATCAGAAACTCTGTGGGACTCTGTGTCCTCTGTGGTGAATCTCCCTTATTTATAAGCCCCTTCCAACTCCTTATACCACTTCTGCAACACAAAGAATGCTTTCTTTTTCTGTCCCTTGTCTGAAACCAATCCTTTGCGGTTGAAGTCATCCTGTATCTCCGGCACATGGCGGCGGGGAGAACGGAAATCCTTCAATATCCACGGTGTAGTACCAGCCAATCCCGGAATGCGTTTCAGCATTTCTACATGATGAATATAAAGGTCTTCCTGATATTCTTCCGTAAAGCGTTCGTTCTTGGCTCCGTGGCGTCCGTAGAGCGCACCGCCACCCAACTCACTGATGAAGACAGGCTTCTGGGCACTGAACGTCCAGTTCACCCGGTCGCACTTCTCCGTGTCACCGTCATACCATCCCACATATTCGTTGAAGCTGATAATATCCAGCAAGTCGCCCAGCGGGTCGTTCACCGTCATCACCCCCGGTTGCACTTCTTCCTTCTCCATCGCTGCACCAATCAGACGGACATTATCCATGCTCCGCGCCTTGTTTGCCAGGTTGGTAAGGAACTTCAAGCGGGAATCGCTGTGAGGAGTCTCGTTGGCAATGGACCAGATGATGACATTACAACGGTTCTTGTCACGGTCAATCATATCGCACAACTGCTGCTCGGCATTCTGATACGTATCCTTATTATCCCAATGGATGGTCCAGTAAACCGGAATCTCCGACCATACCAGGAATCCCATGCGCTCGGCTTCGCGCACCATCTCTTCATTATGAGGATAATGCGCCAGACGGACGAAGTTGCAACCCAGTTCCTTTGCCCAACTCAGCAAGGTGTGGGCATGGTCTCTTGAATAAGCACGGCCGCTGTAATAAGGAGTCTCTTCGTGGATGCTGATGCCCCGGCAGAATATCTCTTTGTCATTGAGCAATATCTTGGTGCCTTCCGTACGGATGGTACGAAAACCGATTTCATCCGACACCTTATCCGTTTCGGAAGCGAGGTTCACGGCATACAGCTTCGGGCTTTCCGGTGTCCATAGCACAGGTTTTGCCTTTATCTCGAAAGCGGCACGCCCGTTGGCGTCGGTAGTCACTTCTTTCTTCAGTTTCAGTTCAGGAATATCCAGCGTTATCTTCTGTTCTTTGGCAGAGCCATCCAGCTGCACCCAGCCTTCGATGACGTTTTTGTCGTTCTTCTTCAACTGCACGTAGTAATCGCGGATATAGGTAGAAGGCGTCTCCACCAGTGTGACGGGGCGCGTGATGCCGCCGAAGTTCCACCAGTCGGCATTCACCGTAGGCACGGCTTCGGGACGGCGTTTGTTGTCCACCTTCACCACCAGGCTGTTCGTACCGTCTTTCAGAAGATTCGTGATTTCATAATTGAAAGGGGTGAATCCGCCGACGTGCTGTCCCAGGCGTTTGCCGTTCAGCCACACGATGGCTTCATAATTGGCGGCGCCGAAGTTCACGAACAGGCGTTTGCCCGGTTGCAGGGAATATTCAAAATGCTTCCGGTACCATACGGTTCCTTCATAATAATACAGCTGCGGGCGTTGCGTATTCCAGTCGCCGGGAACAAACAGCAGCTTATCCGTCTCAAAATCATATTCCTGAAGCTGGGTTTTGTCGGAATAGGTTTTGTCCTGGGCATATCCGCCGTCATAGGGTTTCAGACGATAGTCGTAGTAGCCGTTCTCAAACGGGTCGACGATTGTTTTCCACTGTCCGTCGAGCGACGTCGTCTGGCGTCCGCCGACATTCATTATTTGTGGACTTTGTTGTCCGAAGGACAAGACCGGCACCAGGGCCAGGATGAAAATTAATGCGTTTTTCAGGAGTGTTCTCATAAGACTTGATATTATATGTAGTCTGCAAAAATATAAAAAAGAAAGTAACTTCAAGAATCAACGGAGCTTTCTTTTACTTAACCAAAATAAATCCTATCTTTGCTCCTAAAGTAACCCAAGTATTAATCTTTAAAATAAAAATAACATGTACACTATACAAGCCAATCCCAGCGGAACCCGCAGTTTAGAAGTTTCAGAAGAAAACCTTGCCACCATCGAGAAATACGGACTCTTCCGTCACCTCATCGACAGCAACGGCATCGTAGACGAAGACGTGCTCGAGAAACTGAAACTGAACATCCGCTCCCTCATTGCCGCCCAAGAGGAAGACAGCAAAGACCTGCTCGACCTCTGCATCGACGTTATCTACCACAACAACATGAAGGCCTTCGGATTGCAGCAACTCATCAAGCTCTATCTACAATGGCTTTCTACCCAAGAAACCATAGAAGAAGAATAAATGAAAACCATCAACACGTGCGGACAAAAGCTTTACAGCCCGCTCATCCCCGCCGTCAAAGCCATGTGCGGGGCGGCGCAGGGAGAAAAGCTGGAAATCATTATGGACGATGCCACTGCTTTCAACGACCTGAAAGAGTACCTCGCCGAACAGCAAATCGGTTTCCGTGAGATTTACGACGGAGAACAGATGACATTACAGTTTATAATGTGCTAATATGCTGATGTGCTAATGTGCCAATTGGCTGCGCGATGTATGCGCCGGGTATTGGCACATCAGCACATTGACATATTGGCACATTAGCACATTGGCACATTAGCACATTAAATCAATGAAAGAGTATCGGTTGACTGATTGGTTGCCCACCACTAAAAAAGAAGTAGAGCTTCGTGGGTGGAACGAATTGGATGTAATTTTATTTAGCGGTGATGCCTACGTGGATCATCCTTCCTTCGGGGCTGCCGTCATCGGACGCATTCTCGAAGCAGAGGGACTGCGTGTAGCCATTGTTCCCCAACCCAACTGGCGTGACGACTTGCGCGACTTCAAGAAACTGGGACGTCCCCGGCTGTTCTTCGGCATCAGTGCCGGATGCATGGATTCGATGGTGAACAAATATACAGCCAACAAGCGCTTGCGCAGCGACGATGCCTATACGCCCGACGCGCGTCCCGATATGCGCCCCGAATATCCTTCCATCGTCTATACTCAAATATTGAAGAAAATATATCCCGATGTCCCCGTCGTGCTGGGTGGCATCGAGGCAAGCATGCGCCGGCTTACCCATTATGATTACTGGCAGGACTGCGTGCGCCCCAGCATCCTCGTAGACAGCGGTGCCGACCTGCTGATATACGGCATGGGCGAAAAGCCTGTCATCGAACTGGTACAGAAGATGGAGAAAGAAGAATCGCTCTCCGACATCCCGCAGATAGCCTACCTCAGCCGGGAACCGGTAACTCCGAAAGAAGACGATATCAGCCTCTTCTCCCACGAAGAATGCCTGAAAGACAAAAAGAAAGAAGCCGCCAACTTCCGCCATATCGAGGAAGAAAGCAATAAATACGCAGCCTCGCGCATCCTGCAAACCGTAGGCAAGCAGACCGTTGTCGTCAATCCGCCTTACCCGCCCCTGACGGAAGCGGAACTTGACCATTCCTTCGACCTGCCCTACACCCGCCTGCCCCATCCCAAGTATAAAGGGAAACGCATTCCGGCGTACGACATGATCAAGTTCTCCGTCAACCTGCACCGTGGTTGCTTCGGCGGTTGCGCCTTCTGCACCATCTCCGCGCACCAGGGCAAGTTCATCGTGAGCCGCAGCAAGGAAAGCATTCTGAAAGAAGTGAAAGCCGTCACCGAACTGCCCGACTTCAAAGGCTACCTCAGCGACCTGGGCGGACCGTCTGCCAATATGTACCGGATGAAAGGGCGGGACGAATCGCTCTGCCGCCGATGCAAACGCCCGTCGTGCATCCATCCCAAAGTATGCCCCAACCTGAATACCGACCATCGCCCGCTGCTGGACATCTATCACGCAGTAGACGCCCTGCCCGGCATCAAGAAGTCCTTCATCGGCAGCGGCGTGCGCTACGACCTGCTGCTACACCAGAGCAAAGACCCTGCTACCAACAGAAGCACCCAGGAATATACCCGCGAACTCATCGCCCGCCACGTCAGCGGCCGCCTGAAAGTAGCGCCGGAGCATACCTCAGACCGCGTGCTGAGTATCATGCGCAAGCCCCCCTTCAGCCAGTTCGTAGAGTTCAAACAGATATTCGACCGCATCAACCGCGAAGAAGGACTGCGCCAGCAACTCATCCCCTACTTCATCTCCAGCCATCCCGGCTGCAAGGAAGAGGACATGGCAGAGCTTGCCGTCCTCACCAAGCGCATGGACTTCCAGCTGGAGCAAGTGCAGGACTTCACCCCCACGCCGATGACCGTTGCCACCGAAGCCTGGTACACCGGTTTCCATCCTTATACCCTGGAACCGGTATTCAGTGCCAAGACGCCCCGCGAAAAACTGGCGCAGCGCCAGTTCTTCTTCTGGTACAAGCCCGAAGAACGCAGGAACATTATCAATGAACTGCGCCGTATAGGCAGGCAGGACTTGATAGATAAGCTATACGGAAAGCGGTAAGGATAGAATGTGCCTTTCCTGCCAGCCATTGGGAAAGAAACAGTCACACCCCCTTAACAAAATACTCTCTCCCTACGACAAAAGCTTGCTCATATAGGGAATAAACTGTATCTTAGCAGCCAAGATATGGATCCCGGCTGTCAAGATGTACATCTTGACAGCTAAGATGTACATCTGACGATGCAAGATAAAGTTTAAAGTATAGATCAGACAGGTTCATTAAGCAACTGAGACTACCTTCCAAAGGAACCTTAAGTACTTTTCTCCCAGCCTCTTATTTACTAAACATCAATACACTATGGCAGAATATCAAATGCAAGAACTGACACTTCCCAATGAGGAAGACAAAAAGATACTTTACCCCCGCATGAAGCTATGGGGACAAGTCGATCTGGATTACCTGGCTTCGCACATCAACTATGCCAGCACCTTCACCCCCGGTGATATTGTAGGGCTGACCAAAGCGCTGACACAGGCCATAGCCCACGAAATGGCGGAAGGACACTCGGTAAAGATCGACGGACTGGGCGTATTCTCCCCCTCGCTGGGGCTGCGCGACGGTTTTGAACGGGAAAGCGCAGAACCCGGCGGACAAAAACGCAATGTAATGAGCATCTGCATAAGAAATATCAACTTCCGTGCCGACAAGGAGTTTATACAGGAAACAGGGAGATATTGCCGGTTGGACCGTTCCAAATGGAAGTTCCGCCGCTCGTCCCAACGATACCCGGCAGAGCAACGGCTAAAGTTAGCACAGAACTACCTGGAGCAGCATCCGTTGATGAAGGTTAGTGACTACTGCGAACTGACAGGATTGCTGCGCGACGCCGCGGCACGCGAACTGAAACAGTGGGCAGCAGACCCCGAGACGGGTATCGACTATACGGGAAGAGGGTCGCACAAGGTATATATAAAAAGGATTGTCCGGCAGGAGATGCCTTAAAATATTCTGACACACTGTTCTAAAGTAGTAAAGACTGACAGTAGATGAAACAGTTCATTGCAGGATTTCGTTATTTATAAAAAAACATCTATATTTGTATCAAACTCCGCCACCGCGAAATTAGCGGCGGCGATAAAAGCAAAGGAGCCGTATGAAATTTTATAATAGAGAGAAAGAACTGGAGCTACTGGCTCATACCAGAGATGTTGCATTCAACAACCATTCTCAGATGACAGCCTTAACCGGACGCAGACGCATCGGCAAGACAAAGCTGATTTTGAAGAGTTGCGAGAATACGCCTACTGTATACCTGTTTGTCAGAAGAAGTAACGAGGCAACTCTATGCTCCCAGTTTGCCGAAACAGCAAGCCGCGCACTTAATACCTACATTCCATCCGAAATCACCTCTTTCGTCAGCCTCTTCGAGGCATTGATGACGGTCGGTCGAAATTTATCATTCAATTTAGTCATAGATGAATTCCAGGAGTTCTTCTATATCAATCCATCCGTATATAGCGGCATACAAGACGTTTGGGACAGATATAAAGATACCACCCACATCAATTTCATAGCAAGTGGTTCTGTCTTCACACTGATGCACCGAATCTTTATGGAATACAGAGAACCCCTATATGGGCGCTGCGACAGCATTGTCAAATTAAAGCCCTTTACTACGGCTATTCTCAAGCAGATACTCTCCGATTATCATCCCGACTACGCGAATGATGACCTTCTGGCTCTTTATACGCTGACCGGGGGAGTTCCCAAATATATTGAGCTTTTGCTGGACAAGGGATGTTTCACTATGCAGAAGATGATAGACTCTGTTGTACAGGAAAATTCCATCTTCCTCGAAGAAGGGAATGTGTTGCTCATTCAGGAATTCGGCAAAAAATACGGGAATTATTATGCAATCCTTTCGGCTATTGCTTCAGGAAAGAATACAACTTCTGAAATATCAGAGTCCATCGGCAATGCAAGTGTGGGTGGCCTGCTGCAGCGTTTGGAAGAGGACTATGAGGTAATAGCCAAGAAAAGGCCCATACTTGCCAAAGAAGGCACTCAAAGCGTACGATACGAAATCACCGATAACTTCCTGCGCTTCTGGTTCAGATATATTATCAGGCATCAGGACTTTGTGCAAGCCGGATTATACACAAAACTTGCCGAAATCGTAAAGGCTGATTATCCCACCTATTCCGGCCTGACGTTAGAGCGATACTTCCGTGAACAACTCAGGGAAAAACAGATTTACAAGAACATTGGTTCATGGTGGGAAAGCAATAAAGGAAAAGCGGTAGATCAGAATGAAATAGACATCGTTGCCATTTCAGCTGAGTCGTCAAAAGTATTCATTGCCGAAGTGAAACGTCAGCGCAAGAACTTCAAGCCTGAACTCTTTCAACAGAAAGTGGAAGTAATACGCACCAAGTTATTCTTTAAACATGAAATAGAGACGGCTTGTCTGACTCTTGAAGATATGTAATAATTAAAGCGCGATACAATGAAACGACTATTTCTTCTGTTCTTTATACTCCTGACTTGTTTGGGAACAAGTCTGCAAGCCCAAGATTATCTGCCGCAAGAATACAGCATCATATTGGGCGGCGGACTGGCACTGCCTCACGTAGAAGGAAACCGCAACGACTTCTTCAACAAGAACGGCAACCAAGTGGGATATGACCTGATGGCGGAAGGTCGCTATTACTTAGTTCCGAGCTTTGCCCTGGGGCTTCAATACGATTACCTGAGGATAGCGCACACACCGGACAAGATGCACCTACACTACTTACGCCCCAACATCATCTTCCGCCAACTTTGGAACGACGGAAATCAAGGGGCATTCTTATCCTTCGGCATCGGATATATGAGTTATCAGGAACGGACGTACAAACGGGGGGCACAGAGCGGACACCGCTTTCAAAGAGGATATTGCGGAATATCACTGGGAGTGGGTTATGAGTTCCGCATCACCCGGAAATTATCGGGTATGCTGCGAGCCGATATGCTCACTGCGGACTGGTTTGCCAATCCCGATGCCCGCCTTTACAATACGGACGGATATGACGACGGCATTGACCACAGTTGGTTCAAGAATAATGTTACATTCTTCAATTTAGGATTCGCGGTGCAGTTCGGGAGATGATTGAGATTAAGCCTACTTATCTTTCCCATACGGTGCCATATCCTCACATAAATACATAGGAGATGTGTTGCGCAGTATATAAGTCAAACGGGCAGGGTTACGACGGTTATCCCATAATACCAATACAGTAATGGAAGTATCATCAAAATAATAAAAAACCGAATAATTGGGAACCACTACTATATAGCGTACATGGGGATACTCTGTCAGGTGACCTATCAAAGGATTTATTGAAACTCTATTTACAGAAACTATTATTTGAGAATAAAGGGACTGACTATATTGGGATGTGCCATTACGGTAGTCGTAAAATTCAAAAGTGTCTTCCATCTCCCGAATGCACTCTTCTACCCATTTTACTTCCCGCTCCATCGCCCCAGCCTTTTTTCCATCTCTTCCGTCGTACATGACCTACCCTGTTGCATCTGTTCCAGTGCATTATCTACCTTTCCTCGCAATTCGGAAGAAAAGTAAAGAACATCATCCGGGCATTGTTTATTCATGAATGCCTCAATTTGCTCCAATAATTGTTCGTCATTCACGGCGAATAAGCGCTGGAGTAGGAGTTGTTTTCGTTCTGTTGTTGTCATGATACTATCATTTATGAGGCAAATGTATGAAAAAAGAATATGAAAGCCAAGTTTATACGCTACTATTCTGCCTGCATCGCCACAGCTTCTTGAAGCGCATAAACCGCCTCTTCTACCGTCCTTACATCCTTCACCACCATGCTCCGCCGGTTGTTCTGCTCGCGCAGGTCGCAGCGGCGGGTGTACTTCATCATGTAGGCAATCATCTTGCCGAATGCCTGGCTCTGATAGTAGGGACTGTCAGGATTGGAGACAAAGAACAGGGTCATGCGTCCGCCTTTCAGGAATACTTTTTCCACGCCGAGGCGGGCGGCAAGACGGCGCAAGGGAACGATGCGGAGCAACTCTTCCGTTTCGGGCGGGATGGGGCCGAAGCGGTCTTCGAGACGGGAGCGGAAGGCGGCTACATCTTTATCCAGCGTCAAGCCGTCCAGTTCGCGATAGAGCAGCATACGTTCGCTACTGCCCGTTACGTAGTTGGCAGGAAGCAGAAGTTCGAGGTCGCTCTCTACCTGGCATTCGTCAACGAACTGTTCACCGCTGATGACGCTGCCGTCGGCTTTCAGCTCCTCGGCATAAAGCTCGGCAAACTCGTCGGTTTTCAGTTCGTGCACGGCTTCGGAAAGTATCTTCTGGTATGTTTCGTAACCGAGGTCGGCGATGAAACCGCTCTGCTCGGCTCCCAGCATATTGCCTGCACCGCGGATGTCGAGGTCTTGCATGGCGATGTGGATGCCGCTGCCCAGGTCGGAGAAGTTCTCGATGGCCTGCAAACGACGTTTCGCTTCCGGGGTAAGCGAGGACAAGGGCGGTGCCAGCAGGTAACAGAATGCTTTCTTGTTGCTTCGCCCCACACGTCCGCGCATCTGGTGCAAGTCGCTCAGGCCGAAGTTCTGCGCCTGGTTGATGATGATGGTATTGGCATTCGGGATGTCGATACCACTCTCTATGATGGTGGTGGCAAGCAGCACGTCGTAGTCGTAGTTCACGAAGTCCAGGATAATCTTTTCCAGTTCCGCAGGCTCCATCCGTCCGTGGCCGATGGCGACACGGCAGTCGGGGATATGGCGTTCGATCATCGCTTTCAGCTCCATCAGGTTGGCGATGCGGTTGTTTACGAAGAACACCTGCCCGTTGCGGCTCATCTCGAAGTTGATAGCGTCGGCGATGATTTCTTCGTTGAAGGTATGTACTTCGGTCTGAATGGGATAGCGGTTGGGGGGCGGAGTCTGGATGACGCTCAGGTCGCGCGCACCCATCAGCGAGAACTGCAAGGTGCGGGGAATGGGCGTGGCGGTCATCGTCAGCGTATCAACATTCACTTTCAGTTGGCGTAGCTTCTCCTTTACGGAAACGCCGAACTTCTGTTCCTCGTCGATAACCAGCAGGCCGAGGTCTTTGAATTTCACATCCTTGCCCAGGATACGGTGGGTACCGATAAGGATATTCACTTCGCCATCGGCAAGCCCTTTGATAACCGCCTTGGTCTGCGCGGCACTGCGGGCACGGCTCAGGTATTCCACCCGGCAAGGCAAGCCCTTCAGGCGTTCCTTGAAGGTTTGGAAATGCTGGTAGGCAAGCACCGTAGTAGGCACTAACACTGCTACCTGCTTATTGTCAGCTACGGCCTTGAAGGCGGCACGCACAGCCACTTCCGTCTTACCGAAGCCTACATCGCCGCATACCAGGCGGTCCATCGGGCGGGCACCTTCCATATCGGCTTTCACATCGGCAGTAGCCTTGCTTTGGTCGGGAGTATCTTCGTAGATGAAAGACGCTTCCAACTCCCGTTGCAGGAAGCTGTCGGGACTGTATTGGAAACCTTTCTCCTCACGCCGTTGCGAGTATAGTTTTATCAGGTCGCGGGCTATATCCTTGATCTTGGTCTTGGTGCGGTCTTTCAGTTTTTCCCAGGCGCCGGTACCCAGCTTGTTCAGGCGGGGGGCTTCCCCTTCTTTTCCCTTGTATTTGGAAACTTTGTGCAAGGAGTGGATGGAGACGAATACCACGTCTTCGTTCTGATAGACCAGCTTCATCACTTCCTGGGTAGTATCTCCGTTGGGAATGCGCACCAACCCGGCAAAGCGTCCTACGCCGTGGTCGGTATGCACCACATAATCGCCGGGGGTAAACTGGTTCAGTTCCTTCAACGAGAGGGCTACCTTGCCGCTGCGCGCCTTGTCGCTCTTCAGGTTGTACTTATGGAAACGGTCGAACAGCTGGTGGTCGGTGAAGATGCAGAGGCGCAAGGCATTGTCGGCAAATCCTTCGTGCAAGGTGCGCTCTACGGCGATGAAAGAGATGCGGTCGCCCCGATCCTCGAAGATGGCGCGGATGCGGTCGGTCTGTTTCAAACTATCACTACATATATATATGGTATAGTTCCGGGCAAGATAATCCTGGAAACTCTCTGCCACCAGGTCGAAGTTCTTGTGGAAGATAGGCTGGGCGGTGGTATCGAACGAAACGGTGGCATCGGGCGTGCCGGTGGGCTTGTTGCCCATCTCCATCCGGCGGAAGTCGAGTGCCCGCAGGGTGAACTCGCCGCCATCGATCAGCTTGCCGTCCAGGCTGATCGCCCCGTTCTCTTCGGCTTCGCGGGCGGCAATGGCTTGCGGGGTAAGGGCTTCATCGTGCACGGTCTGGATGCGTTCGCGCAACCAGAGGAAGTCGCGCATTGCCAACACCGTTTCGGGTTGAAGGAAATCCAGGAAAGAAACCATCCCGCCGTTTCCGCCTTTTTCCAGGCTACGGCTCAGGTCGGGAACTATCGCAATGCTTTCCTTCTTCTCTTTGGAGAGCTGCGTCTCTACCTCAAAGACACGGATGCTCTCCACTTCATCGCCGAAGAAGTCGACGCGGTAAGGGCATTCGGAAGAAAAGGAAAAGACGTCGATAATGCTGCCGCGCACGGCATATTGCCCCGGCTCGTAGACGTAGTCCACATACTCGAACCCGTAGCTGCGCAGCACCTCGGTAATGAAGTTCATATCCACCCGCTCGCCCGTATGCAGTTTCAGGGTCTTGTCACCCAGCTCCTTGCGCGAAACCACTTTCTCCGCCAGCGCATCGGGATAGGTCACTACGCAAAGCCCTTCTTCGCCTTTCTGCAAGCGGCTCAGCACTTCCGTACGCAGTATCTCGTTCGCGGCATCCTTCTGTCCGTATTTGATGGCGCGGCGGAAAGAGGATGGGAAGAACAATACCCGTTCTCCGCCCAGTATCTGCGTGAGGTCATGGTAAAAATAGCCGGCTTCTTCCAGGTCTCCGAGAATAAAGACATACGGACACTCCGCCCGCTGCACCAGTACGGACGAGAACAGCGAAGCGGCGGAAGCACACAGGCCTCCGCAATACAGATGTCGGACAGAAGTATCTTTAAGCAGGCGGCTCATAGCCTCCACATTGGGATGAGCGGCGTAGCGTTGTTGCAATTCGGTGATAGTCATGATAGATATGATGGTAATTCCGCCGCAAAAATACATAAATAATCCTTAGTTTTATCCGTAAATAATAGAAAAGCATTACATTTGTGCCTATTACAATCCTCCACATGAATGAATATGCAGACACCAGATAGCATTGTCATTATCCCCACCTACAACGAACGGGAAAATATAGAAAACATTATCCGCGCCGTCTTCGCCCTGGAGCATGGCTTCCATATCCTTGTCATTGAAGACGGTTCGCCCGACGGTACAGCCGCCATCGTCAAAACTTTACAGCAAGAATTCCCCGAACGCCTGTTTATGGTGGAACGCAAAGGAAAGCTGGGATTGGGAACGGCTTATATCGCCGGCTTCAAATGGGCGCTGCAACGCAACTACGAGTACATCTTCGAGATGGATGCCGACTTCAGCCATAATCCCCAGGATCTGCCCCGCCTATATAAAGCCTGTGCCGAAGAGGGAGCCGATGTAGCCATCGGTTCGCGCTACGTCAGCGGCGTCAATGTAGTGAACTGGCCTATGGGACGCGTGCTGATGTCCTATTTCGCCTCCAAGTACGTGCGCCTCATCACCGGCCTGCCGATTCACGACACGACTGCCGGCTTCGTATGCTACCGCCGCCGCGTATTGCAGACCATCGACCTGGACGGCATCCGCTTCAAAGGTTACGCTTTCCAGATAGAAATGAAGTTCACCGCCTACAAATGCGGCTTCAAAGTCAAGGAAGTTCCCGTTATCTTCATCAACCGCGAGCTGGGCACTTCCAAAATGAACAGCAGCATTTTCGGCGAAGCCATATTCGGAGTCATACGGTTGAAGTGGAACAGTTGGTTCCATAAATACCCGCAGTTCAACGAAAAATGAAGAATGAACAATGAAAAGAAGACTGATAGATAACGCCACGATTGTAAACGAAGGCCAGTCCTTCAAAGGCTGCGTGGTAATAGAGAACGGGCGTATCGCCGAGATCGCAGCAGACCGCGACTCCCTTTCCGCCCCCTGTGACGAAACCATCGATGCCACCGGCTGCTACCTGCTGCCCGGCATCATCGACGACCACGTGCACTTCCGCGATCCGGGACTGACCGAGAAAGCGGACATCTTCAGCGAAAGCCGTGCCGCCGCCGCCGGTGGCGTGACGTCCATCATGGACATGCCGAACACCAGCCCGCAGACCACCACGCTGGATGCGCTGAACGCCAAGTTCGACCTGCTGAACGAGAAATGCATCGTCAACCATTCCTGCTACTTCGGAGCAACCAACAACAACTGCGCCGACCTTGCCCAACTGGACAAGCGCCGTGTTTGCGGCGTCAAACTCTTCATGGGTTCCAGTACCGGCAATATGCTGGTGGACAGAATAAGCAGTCTGCGCAACATCTTCCACGGCACCGATATGCTGATTGCCGCCCACTGCGAAGAACAGGATATTATCAAGAAGAATACCGCCAAAGTCAAGGAACTGTTTGCCGGAAAAGACGATATTCCTATCAGTGAGCACCCGCATATCCGTTCTGCCGAGGCTTGCTACGCCTCTTCCGAACTTGCCGTGCGACTGGCAAAAGATGCCAATGCCCGGTTGCATATACTCCATATCTCCACCGCCGGCGAGCTCGAACTATTCAGCAACGCCCCGCTTTCGGAGAAACGCATCACCGCCGAAGCCTGTATTCCCCATCTGCTCTTTACGGACAACGATTACCGGACATTCGGCGCACGTATCAAGTGCAACCCCGCCATCAAGACGGAAGCCGACCGCAATGCCATCCGCAATGCCGTAAAATCGGGATTGATAGATGTAATCGGCACCGACCACGCCCCGCACCTGCTTTCCGACAAGACGGGCGGCGCCCTGAAAGCGATGTCGGGCATGCCGATGGTGCAGTTCTCGCTTATCAGTATGCTGAAGCTGGTGGACGAAACTGTCTTCACGCTCGAAACCGTAGTCGAGAAGATGTGCCATGCGCCCGCCCGGTTGTTCCACATCGAGAAACGCGGCTATATCCGCAAAGGCTATCACGCCGATCTCGTACTGGTGCGCCCCACCGAGCGTTGGACATTAACCGACGACGACGTTCTGAGCAAATGCGGATGGACTCCGCTGAACGGCATTGACTTCAACTGGAAAGTGGAAAAGACCTTTGCCAACGGGCATCTGATTTACAGCGACGGTGTTGTAGACGATACCTACCGGGGCGAAGAACTGAGATTCAATGATTAACGAACAGTAAATGATTAATTCCCAACCACCGGTAATCCTTAGCTATCCCGTTCACGACGTAAGCCCGTACATCAACTGGATTTACTTTTTCCATGCCTGGGGCTTTCAGCCGCGCTTTGCAGCCATAGCCGATATTCACGGCTGCGACGCTTGCCGTGCCACCTGGCTGGCAGCTTTCCCCGAAGAAGAACGTGCCAAAGCCGCCGAAGCGATGCAACTGTTCAAGGAAGCCAACCGGGTGCTCAACCAACTGGACGAAGACATTACCATCCGCTGCATCTTCCGACTCTGCCGTGCGAACGCCGACGGTGACAACCTTCTGATAGAAGGAACTGTGTTCCCGCTGCTCCGCCAGCAGACACCGCATCCCGACGGCAGCCCTTTCCTCTGCCTGAGCGACTTTATCCGTCCGCTATCTTCGGGTATCCCCGATACCATCGGGCTATTTGCCTCGTCCATCAGCGGGGAAACCGAAGGATACTACAAAGACGACCCCTACAAGCATCTGCTCGTACAGACGCTGACCGACCGCCTTGCCGAAGCCGCCACGGAGAAGATGCACGAATATGTGCGCAAGGAAGCCTGGGGATATGCCCCCGACGAATCACTCTCCATTCGGGAGTTGCTGATTGAAGATTACCAGGGAATCCGCCCCGCCGTGGGCTATCCTTCCCTGCCCGACCAATCCGTCAACTTCCTTCTGGATGAGTTGCTCGGCATGAGGAGCATCGGCATCACCCTGACCGAGAACGGAGCCATGTCTCCGCACGCTTCCGTCTGCGGCCTGATGCTGGCACACCCTGCATCCCGCTACTTTGCAGTCGGCAAGATCGGTCAAGACCAGCTGGAAGACTATGCCCGCCGCCGCGGAATGCCGGTGGATAAGATGCGGAAGTTCCTGGCAGCCAACCTGCCTAAATAAAATATGCCTTTGCATTGTGATTTATCGACTTTCACTGCGACTAACAAAGCAAAAAGCAATTCGAAACGTAGAAGCCAAAGAAAATGGATAATGTAGAGCAAGAGTTTGTGTCCACAGTACGAGAGTACGAGCGCGTCATATACAAGGTGTGCTACCTGTACACTACGCCCAACGCTACCCTCGGCGACCTGTATCAGGAAGTGGTGCTGAACCTGTGGAAAGCATTTCCCAAATTCCGGCGGGAGTGTAAAATGTCCACCTGGATATACCGCATTGCACTGAACACCTGTATCAGCTTTATCCGGAAGGAGAAGAACATTCCCGAAATCGTCACCCTCACCCAAGAGGCGGACCGGACGGAAGAGACGGACGAGACACAAGCCATGCTGAAGCAGCTCTACCGGATGATTAACCGGCTGGGACAATTGGAGAAATCCATCATCCTGCTCTATCTGGAAGAAAAAAGCTACGAAGACATTGCCGAAATCACCGGACTGACCGTGACAAACGTCGCCACCAAACTCAGCCGGATCAAAGACAAACTTAAAAAAATGAACAAGGAGGACTAATATATGGAACTGGATGAACTGAAGAAATCATGGAACGCACTGAATGAACAGTTGCAGAAAGAGCCGATTGCCGACGAAAAGCAGATTACGGAACTGATTGCCGGTTACAAGACGAATACCCGCAAGAGCCTGAAACGTATTGCCATACTGCAACGCTTCTCCATAGGAATCGGTGCCATCGGACTGGCTGTCCTTCTCCTGATATGGCTGTTGCTGCCTACTTGGGGGTTCAATGAATATATACAGAACAAGATTGTTGCATTGCTGGGCTTTATTGCCGTCAGCATTCTGGCAGGCATGTGGTGGGACTGGAAGACCTACCGCTGGAGCAAAGCCACCCGCATCGACGAAATGAGCGTAGCCGAGGTAAGCCGCCGCATGACCATATTCCGCCAATGGACCAAATACGAGGTGATAGCTATTTCCGTATGGGTCGTGCTCTTCAATGCCTTTAACTATTGGGTGATGGAGTATCATCTGGCTTCTGCCGGTACGCAAGCCGTCCTTATTGCTTTCTTTGTAGTAATTGATGCGCTAATAATCTATATCCTTTATAAAAAGGTAATTTATAAATATCTCAATGACATTAAAAAGAACATCGAAGAATTGAAAGATATATGCACCGAATAACTCTGCTTTTCATCCTGTTTCTCCTTATTCCCGACGTATACATCTACTTTGTATATATAGTACGAAGAACGAAGAGTCTGCTTCTTCGCAGTTTATATTGGCTTCCTACCGTTCTGCTGATAGCGGGGTATCTGTACTTTATGACGGGCGACAATGCCATGTCCAACCATACGCAGGGCATAGGCAGGTTGGCTGTTGCCATTATCCTGTTTGTCGTTCCCAAGACCATTCTCATGCTCTGCTCCCTGATAGGCGTGCTGGTGCATTTCATCATCCGCCGCTGTCCCCGCAGCCCGTTCACTGCTATCGGGCTGGTATTGGGCACCATCAGTTTCTGCAACATCCTTTATGGCACGCTGGTCGGTGTCTCCCGCTTCGAAGTAAAAGAGGTGGAATACCGTTCCGCCGACCTTCCCAAAGGGTTCGACGGCTACCGCATCGTCCAGATTTCAGATATCCATATCGGCAGTTGGCAAGGCAACCCGGAGCCTATCAAGCGTCTGGTCGATTTGATCAATGCCCAGAAGCCCGACCTTATCGTCTTTACCGGTGACCTGGTAAACCAGCAAAGCCACGAATTAGACGGATTCCAGCAGATACTGTCGCAGCTCCATGCCCCCGACGGCGTCTACTCCATCCTCGGCAACCACGATTACGGTAGTTATTATCACTGGCCTTCTCCCGAAGCCGAAGCCCAAAACATGGTTTACCTGAAAGAGCAACAGAAAGCGATGGGCTGGAAACTGCTGAACAACGAGCACGATATCCTTCATCACCGGGGCGACAGCATCGCCCTTATCGGTGTAGAGAATGACGGCGAGCCGCCTTTCTCACAATTCGCCGATCTGCCGAAGGCCATGCAGGGCACCGAAGGAATGTTCCGGGTACTGCTCAGCCACAACCCCACCCATTGGCGGCGCGAAGTGCTCCCCAAGTCCGATATCTCCCTGATGCTTGCCGGACACACCCATGCCATGCAAGGCATCCTCTTCGGTCACTCCCTTGCCGAACTTCTCTATCCCGAATGGCGGGGAATGTACTACGAAGGCGACCGTGCCCTGTACGTCAATATCGGCATCGGCTACGTAGGACTCCCCTTCCGCTTTGGGGCATGGCCGGAGATTACGGTGCTGACGCTGCGCAAATAAGCCTGAGATTTTGCGCAGTCAAGCCTGAAAGGCTTGCATCTATCAGCCCAGGGCAACGCCCTGGGTAATAATGCGTCTATATCTTTGCGCCCTGAAAGGGCAAAATCCTGTGTGTTGTATGTGTCTTATGCCCTTTCAGGGCGTAAGGTGAGGGGGTGTTTAAACCCAGGGCGTTGCCCTGGGCTAATAGATGAAAGGCTTTCAGCCTAAGGCTAACCATCATTCTTCCGCAATCGTCAGTTCCTTGATGATATGCGAAGCTCCCGCATACTTCTCTATAATGAACAGCGTATAGCGGATATCGACGCAAGCGGCACGCTGGGAAGAGGGACGGAAAGCGATGTCGCCTGTCAAGCCTTCGTAGTTGCGGTCGAAGCCGGTGCCTATCAGTTCGCCTTTGGCATTGAATACCGGGCTGCCGGAGTTACCGCCGGTGTTGTCGGTATTTACAATGAAGCAGATGGGCATTTCGCCGTCGGGCATGGCGTAGCGTCCGTAGTCTTTGGCTTGATAGAGCTGTTTCAGCTTGGCGGGAACAACGAATTCCCAGTTATTGGGATCTTCCTTCTCCATAGCACCCTTCAACGTGGTGTAGTATCCATATTCCACCCCATCAGCAGGCGAATAAGGCAATACCTTCCCGTACGTCAGGCGCAGGGTGGAGTTGGCATCCGGGTAGATGGGAATACCGGCTTCCTGCTTCATATCCATCATGCCCTTTACCCAGACCTTGTGGGCAGCGTCATAGTTCTTGTTGGCATCCATCATGGCAACAGCTGTTTGCAACAGCCCGTCGGTAATGGAATACTTAAACAGCACCATCCAGTCATTGCTAATCTTATACAGGCTGGGCTTGCGTATAAACTTGGCAAAGTTCTCCTTGTTACCGAAGATGGAATAGTCGAAACAAGCATCGACGAAAGCGTCACTATTCCCCTTGAAGCGTTTGTCGATAATCCGGAAAATACCGATGCGCTGCTCGGCAGGGATATATTGCATATACGTTTGCAGCATCTTTTTGCCTACGATACGCTCCACTTCGGGGAAGGGAACGGAAGCAAAATAACTGTCGGCAGCCGTCTGAAGGCTGTCGGCGGCAGCCCGGATACGTGCTTTGTCCTTGCTCTTCAAGGCAGCCACCAAACCTGCCGTGCTGGGAATGCGCATGAAGTCGAGTCCCGTAATCAGCGCTTCCTGAATGGCCTGCTGGTGATACAGCGCCGGACGGCGGTGCTGCACGATGCTGCGTATCTGGTCGAATGCTTTCTGATAGGAATCATCGCCCTTCTCGCGTCCGCGCGCCAATAGCGCCTCTTGCTGCGCACGCTTGGTATCGAGCACTTTCAGACGAACCAGCCCTTCGTTCATGCCGATGGCATTCTTCCAATAATTGGCAGACGAAGCATACTTGCTGGCATAATGGATGCGCACGGCATCATCTTTCAGCATCTGCTCCATCAACGCCTTCTGGCGGGCATCGCGCACGTGGTGGCGCATGAAGTTGGTGGTCTGCATACGCTCTTCCACCTCATCGGAAATCATATAGCGCCAGTTACGGCCGGGAAAACCCATGATAAAGGTAAAATCACCCTCACGATAGCCCGCAAGGCTGATTGTAAGATGCTTCTTCACTTGCAAGGGCACATTGTCCTTGCTGTACCCGGCAGGTTGTCCGTTCTTGTCGGCATAGATGCGGAAGAGGGAGAAGTCGCCCGTGTGGCGCGGCCACATCCAGTTATCCGTGTCGGCACCGTATTTTCCGATAGAGGAAGGCGGGGCGCCTACCATGCGGATATCACTGTAAGTAGTCTTTACGAAGAGGTAGTATCTGTTTCCGCCGTAGAACGCTTTCAGTTCCAGTTTGCGACCGGGCGTCAAGGCGATGTTCTGCTCGGCGGCAAAGCGGGTAGCTACCGTAGACAGGTATTTGGGAGACAGATAGTTAGTTCCGTTGGGATCGGGATCTACTTTCAGTTGGGCATTCACGTAGTCGGTCACGTCCATTATCTGGTCAATGTAGGTGATGGTGAGTCCTTTGCAGGGAAGCTCTTCCTCGCGGCTCATCGCCCAGAAACCGTCAGTCAGGTAATCGTGCTCCACGCTGCTGTGTTGCTGTATGGAGCCGTAGCCGCAATGGTGGTTGGTCAGCACCAGACCTTCTGCGGAGATTACTTCACCGGTACATCCGCCGCCGAAGTGCACCACGGCATCCTTCAGGGCAATGCCGTCGGGATTATAAATCTGTTCGGCAGGTATCAGCAGTCCCAGTTCCGTCATGGCGACCTCATTTTGCTTTTTGAGGTCGGTAAGCATCCACATGCCCTCGTCGGCAAGAGCCGGGAGAGTAGTGAATGCAAGGGCTGTCAATAATAAAAGCTTTTTCATTCGATATAAAATTATTGATAATAAATAGTAATCAAAAAAATTGCTCACGGAGCACACAGAACACACGGATTACGCGGATATATAAAAAAGAATCCGTGTTTTTCCGTGTGTTCCGTGTGCTCCGTGAGCAAATCTTATTCTACAATCGTCATTTCATCAATCAAGTGCTTGCAGCCGCCCAGCTTCTCAAGTATGAAGAGCATATAGCGGATATCGAGATTGATGCAACGTTGCATATTATTGTCAAAATTGATATCTCCGCTCAAAGACTCCCAGTTACCGTCGAAAGCAGTACCGATAAGCTGGCCCTCGCCGTTGATGACGGGGCTGCCGGAGTTACCGCCGGTGATGTCGTTCGTTGTCAGGAAGCAAACCGGCATGGTACCGTCCGCCATGGCATAGCGTCCGAAGTCCTTGTTCAGAATCAGTTCTTTCAGCTTGGCGGGAACTACGAACTCACTGTCTTCGGGGTTCTCTTTCTGCAGAATACCGTCGGTAGTGGTGTAGTACTTATAATGTATGGCATCGCGCGGGTTGTACGACTTCACATTACCGTAGGTCAGGCGCAGCGTGAAGTTGGCATCCGGATAAGAAGGCGCGGGTTCCTTCATCTCGCCCAAACCGCGGATATAAGCCTTATGCAGCAGGGGCAGTTCGGAGTACGATGCCTGCAGCGTCATGGCCACAGCCTTCAGTTTCTCATTCTTCGATCTTGAATAGGCGGTTGCAGGGTCTTTCTCTATCGCCTTTACGGTAGGTTTCTTCAGGAACTTGTCCAGGCTCTCGCGGCTGCTGAGGATAGAATTGTCATAAATATCGTCCACGTATGCATCATAGTCGCCCTTGAACTTGGTCTGAATCGTCTGGTAGAAGTCGGGCAATTCCTCCGGAGTCAGTGCCTTGGCAAGAGCCGGCAGGATGGCTTTAGCCACAGCATGGTCCACTTCATGGTCGTAGTCCTTATCCTGAATGCCTTCAAACACCTCCACCAACAACTTCTTGGTAGCATCGAGCAGGGAGTCGTTCTTCTCTTCCAGGGCCTTCTTCATATTATCCATCACCATAAAGGGGCTGCCGAATTCGATGGCGCCGTTCAAACCTTCGTACATATAGTTCATCTGGCGGATAAGGGGGAATTCCTTCTCAACGAGGGCATTGATCTTGTCCACTACCCCTTCGTATTCGGGCTTTCCTTTGGCAAACTCATTGAAGTTCTTTTCCTGTTCGGCTTTGGCGCCCAGCACATTGTTGTCTACAATCGCCTGGTTCATACCGATGGAGTTTTTCCAGTAGTTACTGCTGCGTGCAAACTTGCTGGCATACTGGATGCGGGTCTTGTCGCTGGCAGCCATTGCCTTTCTCAGCACTTCCAGGCGGACGCCGCGCATATCGATCATGGCCTGGTTGTCGGCCTGCATGCGCGATTTCACTTCCGATTCCGTCAGGTAGCGGCTGGGGCTTCCGGGGAAACCCAGAATCATGGCATAGTCGTTCTCCTGCAATCCCTTGATGGAGATAGGCAGGAACTTGGGAGTTTTCAGAGGCACATTCTCGGCGGAATAGTCGGCGGGATCACCGTTCTTGTCGGCATAGATGCGGAATATGGAAAAGTCGCCCGTGTGGCGCGGCCACATCCAGTTGTCCGTTTCGCCGCCGAACTTACCCACGGAAGAGGGCGGAGCAGCTACCATGCGCACGTCGCTGTACACTTTGTAATAGAAGAGGTAGAAGCGGTTGCCTGCATAGAAAGGCAATGCCTGCACGATGATGCCCGGTTTGCCCTTCAGGTCGCTCTTTTCCAGTTCTTCCTGTGCCAGTTTGCTAAGGAAGGGGCGGGTCTGCGCGGTAACTTCGGTGGCTTCACCGGCTTTGATCTTGTCGTTCACCAGGTCGGTGATGTCAACGATGCGGTCTACAAAACGGAACTTCAGTCCCGGGGTGGGCAATTCCTCGTTGCGGTTCATCGCCCAAAAACCGTCGGTCAGGTAGTCGTGTTCCACGCTACTGTGCTGCTGAATGGCATCATAACCGCAGTGGTGGTTGGTCAGGATCAGTCCTTCGGGAGAAATAATCTCGCCGGTGCAACCACCACCGAATATACCTACGGCATCTTTCAGCGATACGCCGTTGGGGTTGTATAGGGCATCGGCTTCGAGCTTCAACCCTTGTTTTTTCATCATGTCGATGGAGTTCTGCTGTTTCATCAGTTGCAGCAACCACATTCCTTCGTCTGCACGTGCAGATCCGATTGTCAATGCAGCAACGGCTGCAATCAAACACTTTCTTACTGTCAATTTCATGTTGTTTTCGGTTCTAATTATTATGCAAAAATACGTAAACCAAATGAAAAATCCTTTCTTTTTGTCCGGTTTATAAGGAATATTAATACCTTTGTTCCGTGTAATTCAAAAATCGTTTCTGCATGATTAGAATGAGTGTGAACCACATTTTACCCCTTTTGCTCTTACTTGTGTTCTTTTCGTCGTGTAGTCGTAAATACAAGATAGAGGGCAGTTCTTCGATAACCAGCCTTGACGGAAAGATGCTGTTTCTTAAAACGCTTCAGGACGGAGAATGGGTGGCAATCGACTCTGCGGAAGTGATTCACGGCCTTTTCAAAATGAATGGCAAAGCCGACTCCGTGATGATGGTGACGCTCTATATGGACAACGAAGGCATTATGCCGCTGGTCCTCGAGAGCGGGAAAGTGGTAGTATCCATCACCAACACCCAACTGACAGCCAAAGGCACTCCGCTCAACGACAAACTCTACGATTTCATTGACAAGCGTAACGGCATGGAAGTGAAGATGGAAGAGTTGGAACGCAAAGAAGCACGTATGGTGCTGGATGGTGCCAACCTGGAAGATGTCCGCGAACAGTTGAAAAAAGAGGGAGAGGCACTTGTCAAGGAAACGAACGACTACGTCAAACAATTCATCACCGATAACTTTGAAAATGTATTGGGTCCCAGTGTCTTTATGATGGTGTGCAGCACCCTGCCCTATCCCATCATGACTCCTTTGGTGGAAGATATTATGAGAACTGCCCCCCAGTCTTTCAAAGAGGCTCCGCTGGTAAAGGACTTCCTCACCAAAGCCCGGGAGAATATGAGGCTGATAGAAGAACACCGCCGCATGGAGCAGAACACATCGGCTATGCCGTAACGGGTTTATCTGTCCTGATCCTCGTTCTTCAACATCCCTTTGTACTTCTCCGGCAGTGCACTTTCCACAGCCGTATAGGCTTCCTCCATAGTGGCTTTCACATTTTCCACTCCTTTTCCTTTAGGGGGAATAGGGTCGTGAATGGTCAGTATCATGCGGTGGCGGTGTACCCACTTTCCGGTGCGCGGCAGAATCTCGAACGAGCCGTCGATGGTGACGGGCACCACTTCCAACTGCAACTCATCCGCCAGCTGGAAAGCACCTCGCTTAAAATATCCCATATGTCCTGTGAAAGTACGTGCTCCTTCGGGGAACACTACCAGCGATACCCCGTCTTTCAATGAAGATTGGGCCTGACGCATGGTCGCCAATATCTTCTTGGGGCTGGAACGGTCTACAAAGATATGTCCCGCACTCTCGCAAGCCTTGCCCACAAACGGCAGTTTCCGCAAACTCTTCTTCATCATCCACTTAAAGTTACGACCCAGAAAACCGTAAATAAGGAATATATCGAACGAGCCTTGATGATTGGGCACAAAGACGTAAGAAGTACGCTTGCCCAGCTTCTCTCTGCCACGTACTTTCACCGGGATAAGCAGTATGTAGCAGATCAGCTGCGACCATACTTTTCCGGGATAATATCCCCATATATGTGCGCCTCCGATCAGGGAGCCGATGATAGTGACCAATGCCGTAAGGATAGTCAATACTAATAGAATGGGCAGCGCAAAGCATACCTGGTAAATGACATAGAGTATCTTCATAGGTGTAGGGACTTCGTTGACGCAAAGATAGGAATTATCATTTTAAGACAGAAGAACAAAAGGACAAAATAAAGAAATTATCTAAAATCGCATAGAATCAGCAAGCAATAAATTTGCCGGAAATGCTAATTGAAAAAACGTGAAGTTTGGAAGAAATAACATTTGTGCTCTCTTAGTAAGAAAGATCACTTATAGCAGACAAATGTATAAACAAGCATTGGA
>CAJKXC010000003.1 GCA_905203765.1 uncultured Bacteroides sp. | reverse complement strand
AGGCACTCCTACACGCCGCCAAAGTTAAATGTTGTTTTTGAAAGAAGCAAGGAAAGTCAGAAAAAAAGAATGAGTATCAGTAATTATACTCATAAATGATAATTTAGCGCAGCCATGATAGCAGCACTATTCTTAATTCCCCTCCTCCTGGGAGGAGGGGTGCCCAAAGGGCGGGGTGGTAGAGAACATAATGCAAGAGCAATCTCTTAAAGGTATTTTTTTCTTCCTACCACCTCCCCCTTCGGGTACTCCTCCTCCCAGGAGGAGGAGAATCAAGATAGTTCTGCTATCACCCGCAAGGAAATCTTGCTCCAGCGCTACGCTGATAAATTCCCATTTATCATTCAGAAGGATATTCATCGCAGGCTAAAAGGGAGATGAATACTTCTGAATATTTTTTCCTAACTGGAGAAAAATATTTTCCCTACTGTCCATTAACTTTTGATCTGAACAATTCATAGCAGGAGCAAGTGGGGATTAATAAGTTTTTTTATCAATAAAAGTACATTTGTTTGAACTTTATTCGTTTCCTTTGTTGTTAATACATAGACTAACAAACGAATAAATATGAAGAAAATTCAAAGATTTTGTACCATGCTGTTGTTGCTGGCGGTGTTTGGCTTGCCAGCATTGCATGCGCAGTCGTATGACAAACTATGGAAACAAGTGGAGCAGGCACAGAAGAAAAGCTTGCCCCAAACAGTGATAAAGCTGACCGATGAAATCTATCGGAAAGGCGAACGGGAACAGAATGCACCGCAGATGCTGAAAGCATATATCTGCCGGGAAACTTATCAGCAGGGACTGACTCCGGACAGTCTTTATTCCAGCCTGAAGTATATGGAACGCTGGGCGCAGTCGGAAGTGAATCCGGTGAACAAGGCCATCTTGCATTCCTTGCTGGCATGTGAATATGCCGACTTGATGAAGCAGAACCGGCGTGCACTGTTGTCGCGTACACTGCTCGATGTCAATGAAGCCCCCGGAGATGTCCGTGAGTGGAGCATCAGCCAATTTGTAGACAAGATAGACGAACACAGCCGTGCTTCTTTGCAGGATTCCGTCCGTCTGCTCGAAACATCTGCTGAGAAATATGTACCTTTTACTGTATTGGAAGACGGCAGCCGTTTCTATCGGCACGATATGTATCATTTGCTGGGCGGACGTGCCGTCTCGGCTTATGAAGACATGAGAGGTTTCAACGTAGATTCCTTGCTGAATATCCGCATAAATACCGTTTACGGGAATATGATAAACGCTTACCGTCATCGTGCCGGTTCGGAAGATGCCGTACTGCTTTGTTCATTGGATTATTGGGATTGGAAACTGTCCGGTGGACTCAGCAGCGAACCTTATCAGACCCTAAAGATGCGGAGGGAGCAGATGAACAAAGAATATTTCCAGGCATTGAATAACCTGATTGAAGAGTTCGGCAGTCGTGAAGTATGTGCAGAGGTTTATATCAAGAAGGCATCTTATCTGCGTGCAGGTACGGAAGGACGCAGCGTGGCGGAGGCATTGAAAGTGTGCGACGAAGGGCTGAAGCGCTACCCTTCTTATAAACGTATCAATGAATTAAGGAATATACGGGAGCAGATATTGCAGCCCCAACTGGTGGTAACTACCCGTGAAAGCGGCTATCCCGGCGATTCGGTTAATGTGAACGTGAATTTCCGCAATCTGTCGGGTTTCACTCTGAACTTGTATGCCACATCTTTGAGTGAGGTGCCTTGGATGGATCATGGTATCAATAAAGATACCTATAAGAAATATGCCCGGGAGAGGCTGTCTTCCATGCATTTCGATTTGCAGCCGTTGCCTGGTAGGGACAAATTGCCCGAAGATGTTCCTTACCTTTCTACTGATACAGTATTTAAGTTCAAGATACCCCAGGAGACCGGAGTATATATCGTTCAGGTGATACCTGATGCCGGTACTACCCGTACCGAAGATAAGTTCTTGGTTTCTACCCGCTTCAAGGTACTGACACTGAACTTGAGAGACGGGCGTACGGAAGTTACTACGCTGGACGCCTTTAGCGGGCAGCCGATTGGCGGTGCAGAAGTGAGTTTCTACTCTTCCTATGACGAAAAAGACCGGAAACCCATGGCGGAAGTTGTGACGGATGCCGGTGGAAAGGCTATATTACCTTGGGAGAGTGGAATTCGCAGTTATGTGGCGCGCAAGGGCAAGGATACTGCCATGCTGCCGCAGTCTATTTATATATACGGCCCCGGCGTCTACGGCAACAAAGAAACCGACCGGAGGGCTGTAGCTTTGTTGACAGACCGTTCGCTCTATCGTCCCGGACAAACCGTTTATGTAAAGGGAATAGCTTATAAGCAAGACGATGACAGCGCCCATGTACTGCAAGGAGAGGACTATAACCTCGCTCTGCTGGATGCCAACGGCAAGGAGATTGCTACCAAGAAGGTGCGAACCAATGACTTTGGCTCTTTCACTGCGGATTTTGTGCTTCCGACAGCTTGTCTGAACGGTATGTTCACGGTGCGGACACAAGAGATTTATTCCACCACCAACTTCAGAGTGGAAGAGTATAAGCGTCCTACTTTCGAGATTACCTTTACTCCGGTTGCCGAGGCTTACCGGTTTGGCGAAAAGGTGATGCTCAAAGGAAATGTCAAAGCCTTTAATGGAATGACGGTGCAGGACGTACCGCTGGCTTATACGGTGAATCGTCGCACCCCGGAGAGGTATTATTGGGATGATCCTGCCAAGCCACTCCTGGCAGATACCATACAGTTGGATGCCAATGGCGATTTTGCCATTCCTTTGGCTTTGAATGCCCCGACTGAGAATATGGGCGGATATGGATATATTTGTACGTACACTATAGAAGCAGTGGTAACGGATGAAGCCGGTGAAACACAGACTGCTACCTACCGTCTGATGGCAGGTCCCAGGGCTTATTCGTTCAATGTCGATTTGCCCCAGTATATCTGTAAGGATGACAGTATGGTTTTCACTTTCGGGGTGAATAATATAATGGGCATCCCTCAGAAGGTGAAGGGTACCTATCGCCTTTATCCGGCTGGAGATGCTGGTAAATCTAAAACTGTGAAAGCGGAACAACCCATACTGACAGGTGATTTTATCGCCAATCAGCCTCAGGACTTCTCAGCCTGGAGCAAGCTTCCCTCGGGCAATTACCGCCTGGAACTTTCCGTACGTGACAGCCTGGGACGTGAGGAGAACAATGGAGAATATGGCAGTGACCGCTTCCTGCTCTTCTCGAAGAATGATACACGTCCGGCAGCATTTACGGACCTCTTCTATTATGGGGAGAATGAAAAATTCGATGAGCAACATCCTGCCGCTTTCCTTTTGGGAACTTCTTATCAGGACGCCTATGTGCTTATGGATGTATTCTGTGATCGGAAGCGTATAGATAGCCGCGTGTTGCAGCTAAGCGATACGATTGTTTGTATGGAATATCCTTATAAGGAAGCGTATGGCGACGGGGTCACAGTACTTTTCAATTTTGTGAAGAACGGTGAAATGTATGGCCGGCAGATTTATCTGGAGAAACGGCAGCCCGAACGTACCCTTGACATGAAGTGGGAGGTATTCCGTGACCGTTTGCGTCCCGGTCAGCAGGAGGAATGGAAACTTACGATAAAGACTCCTCAGGGTATGCCTGCCGCAGCCGAGATGCTGGCAACGATGTACGATGCTTCGTTGGATAAGATTTATAAACGCAATCAGTTGTTGCAGGTTCTCTATCCGAGTAACCTGTATGGTGCTTTCCGCAATGCAAGTAACTATGGCAACACTTATTTCTCACTCTATTTCCCGCTGAAGGCTTGGAAGACGCCGATGTGGTCGTTCGACCATTTCTGTTCTCCTTATATGGATGGTGTAATGCGGATAGTAATGAGAGAGGATAATGCTGTTTTGGAAGAAACCACCGTGATAGGCTATGGCACTACCCGGAAAAGTGCTGCGACCGGAGGACTGCGGGTTCGGGGAGCGGCTGATGCTTCTAATGCGGTAGAGCTTAAGTATGTCCCCGTGAATGTAGAAGAAAGTTCCGCCGACCTTCGCACCAACTTTGCCGAGACTGCCTTCTTCTATCCTCAGCTTCGTACCAACGAGCAGGGTGAGGTAGCCTTCTCCTTCACCATGCCCCAAAGTCTGACCCGCTGGAACTTCCGCGGATATTCGCATACCAAGGACATGATGACGGGCATGCTCGATGCCTCTGTGGTCACCGCCAAGGAATTCATGCTCACCCCCAATATGCCCCGCTTCGTCCGCGTAGGCGACAAGACGCAGATTGCCGGAAGCATTGCCAACCTGACAGGCAAAGCCGTGAAGGGAACAGCCACGCTCACCTTGTTCGACCCGATGACGGAGAAAGTCATTTCTACCCAACGCCAGAAGTTCTCGGTAGAAGCCGGCAAAACCACTGCCGTCAACTTTCGTTTTGATGTTACCGACCGTTACGACTTGCTTGGCGTCCGTATGATAGCCGATGGCGGTACGTTCAGCGATGGCGAGCAGCACCTGCTCCCCGTATTGAGCAACAAAGTATATCTCACGGAAACCCTTGCCATGCCTATCCGTGGCGAGCAGACCCGTACCTTCTCGCTGGACAGCCTTTTCAACGGCAACAGCTGCACCGCCACCGACCGCCGTCTGACGGTAGAGTTCACCGGTAATCCGGCATGGTATGCCGTGCAAGCCCTGCCGGTACTCAGCCTGCCCACCGGCGACAACGCCATCTCCTGGGCAACCGCTTACTACGCCAACAGCCTGGCAGGCTTCATCGCCAACAGCCAGCCGCGCATCAAGACCGTGTTCGATGCCTGGAAAGCTACCGGCGGAACCAAAGAGACCTTCCTCAGTCAGCTCGAAAAGAACCAGGACGTGAAGAATATCCTGCTCGACGAGTCACCCTGGCTGATGGAAGCTACCACCGAAGCCGAACAGCAAGCCCGCATCGCCACCCTGTTCGACGTGAATCTGCTGAACGGTCGCAACCTCGCCACCTTCACCAAGCTGAAAGAATTGCAAGGTGCCGACGGCGCATGGAGATGGTACAACGGCATGACGGGCAGCCGCTCCATCACCGCCTACATCACCGGCTTGTTGGTACGCCTGCCTCTGCTGACAAAAACCACGCTTCCTTCGGAAGTCATGGAGATGCGTCAGCGAGCCTTCTCCTACCTGCATAAGCAGGCTTTGGAAGACTATCGCAACTTGCTCAAAGCCGAAAAGAACGGTGCCAAGATTACCACATTGTCGGATGCTACGATGGAATATCTCTATCTTGTAGCTCTGCGCGGTGAGAAAGTACCTGCCGAGAATCAAGCCGCCCAGCGCTACTTCCTCTCGAAAGTAGGCGGTAATCTTACTAACGGAACGATGCTGTGCAAGGCACAGTCCGCTATTATCCTGCGGGCAGCAGGTCGCACAGCAGAAGCTGACGAATTTATCGCTTCCATCAAGGAACACCTGGTGCAGACCGATGAAATGGGTGCACACTTTGCCTTCTACGCTAACCCCTACAACTGGGGCATGCTACCCGTTCCCACCCATGTGGAAGTGATGGAAGCATTGCGCCTGGCAGGCGGCAACGACGCCCTGGTCGAAGAAATGAAACTGTGGTTGCTGAAGCAGAAACAGACCACAAGCTGGAATTCCCCTGTGGCTACTGCCGATGCTGTTTATGCCTTGCTTTGCCAGGGCAACGACTTGCTGCAGAGCCGTGGAGACGTACGCATCACGCTGGGCAATAAGGTGCTGGAAACCCTGCAACCTGCCAAGACTACCGTTCCCGGTTTGGGATATATCAAGGAAACCTTCACGCAGGGCAGTCCCGAACTGAAAGCCAAATCCATCACCGTGGAGAAACGCGATGCAGGCATTGCCTGGGGAGCTGTCTATGCCCAATACCTGTCACCTATATCTGACGTGAAGCAGCAGGGCGGTGAGTTGAATGTGGAGAAGCAACTGTATGTAGAACGTATTGCCGCCAACGGACAGAAATCCTTGCAGCCGGTTGCCGATGCAGCACAGCTGTCGGTAGGCGATAAGATTGTTTCCCGAATCATCATCCGCCTGGACCGTGCCATGGACTTCGTCCAGCTGAAAGACCAGCGCGGCGCCTGCTTCGAACCTGTTGGCGCTCTCTCCGGCTATCGTTGGAGTAATGGCTTCGGTTACTATACCGAGGTGGAAGATGCTGCAACCAACTTCTTCTTCGACCACCTGGGCAAGGGCGTCTATGTCCTCGAACACAGTTACCGCATTGCCCGTGGCGGAACCTACGAAACCGGCATTGCCACCATCCAGTGCGCCTATGCACCCGAGTATGCTTCGCATTCTACAGGCGGAACGGTGACGGTGAAATAGGTGGTTGAGTTTAGTTCACCACAGAGGACACAGAGTCTCACAGAGGGAAAAAATGTAGAAGTCTCACCACAGATTACACAGATTAACACAGATTACTTTAAAACTCTGTGCACCTCTGTGTCCTCTGTGGTGAAAAATCCGTGTTAATCTGTGTAATCTGTGGTGAAACAAACAAATTATCGTTTGCCGATTCGTTGGAACTCTCACCGAAAACTCCTACTTTTGTGCATCCTAATTTAGAAACAGAATAAATGAAACGTACCTTTGTCACTCTATATATACTTGTAGCGATGGTTTTAACGGCTTTGGCGCAACCGCGCTTCACTTCCAATACCGAAATGCACAGCCTGGGGCAGATCGAATGGAAGCATCCCGCCGTAGTACAATATACCATTACCAATACTGGAGACCAGCCCCTGGTGCTGACCGAAGTAGAGCCGGATTGCGCCTGCTCCGTAGCCCAATGGACCAAGACACCCATTGCTCCGGGTGAGAAAGGTACTATCAACGTTACTTTTGATGCTAAAGTGTTGGGACGTTTCCAGAAGTCCGTAGCCATTTACAGCAATGCCGCTCCGCATCTGGTCTATCTGAAGTTTGCCGGCGAGGTGGTGCAGGAAATCAAAGATTTCACCAATACCCATCCATACCTCATCGGGCAGATACGTATCGACAAGAACAGTCTCGACTTCCCCGACCTGCAGCATGGTGAACAGCCGGTTATCTATATCGGCGTAGTCAATCTTTCCGACCGTCCTTACGAACCGGTACTGATGCATCTGCCGCCTTATCTGCAGATGGAAGTCAAGCCCAACGTTTTGCAGAAGGGTGAACGCGGTGTCATCACCCTTACGCTGAACTCCGAGAAACTGACCGACCTCGGTCTGACACAGGCATCCGTCTACTTGGCACGCTTTGCCGGCGATAAGGTAGGAGATGAAAATGAAATACCTGTTTCTGCCATCCTCTTGCCCGACTTCTCCGGTATGACGGAGACGGAAAAGGCAAATGCCCCTGCTATCAAACTTTCTACCACCGACGTGGATATGAGTGGACTGCTTGCTAAGAAATCGAAGGCAAAGCAAGACATCACCATCACCAATACCGGGCGTTCTCCTCTACAGATAAACAAGCTCCAGGTATTCCATCCGGCAGTAGGAGCCAACCTCAAGAAAAGCGTTCTGCAACCGGGCGAAAGTACCCGTCTGCGCGTCACGGTGGAAAAGAAGAATATCGGCAAGCATCGCCGCCATCTGCGCCTGTTGATGATTACCAACGACCCGATGCAGCCGAAAGTAGAGATAAACATAAAAGCGCATTAATCACATTAGCACATTAACACATTACCATCATGGACCATCCCGAAAATAACGAAGCATATAAAGGCTTGGTTGTCAATGCAGGCATTGAGCAACCGTCGTCAGTCAATCCTTATCTGAAACGGAGCAAGAAACGCGAACTCTCCGTCGCAGACTATGTAGAAGGTATTGTGAAAGGTGACGTCACGGTGTTGAGCCGGGCCGTCACACTGGTAGAAAGCGTGAAACAGGAGCATCAGGCTGTGGCGCAGGAAGTGATAGAGAAGTGTTTGCCTTATTCGGGCAACTCCATCCGTATCGGCATCAGTGGTGTGCCGGGAGCGGGCAAGAGTACTTCCATCGATGTATTCGGCTTGCATGTACTTGAAAAATACGACGGCAAACTCGCCGTTCTCGCCATAGACCCCAGTAGTGAACGCAGTAAGGGCAGTATCCTGGGTGACAAGACCCGCATGGAGAAACTCTCCGTTCATCCCAAGTCTTTCATTCGTCCCAGTCCCTCGGCAGGTTCGTTGGGCGGTGTGGCACGCAAGACGCGCGAGACGATTGTGCTTTGCGAAGCTGCCGGTTTCGATAAGATATTTGTAGAAACCGTAGGCGTAGGCCAGAGCGAGACTGCTGTGCATTCTATGGTGGACTTCTTCCTGCTGATCCAGCTTGCCGGCACGGGTGACGAGCTTCAGGGCATCAAGCGCGGCATCATGGAAATGGCGGACGGTATCGTCATCAACAAAGCCGATGGTGACAACCTGGAGCGTGCCAAGTTGGCGGCATCCCAGTTCCGTAATGCACTGCACCTATTCCCTGCTCCCGAGAGCGGCTGGACACCGCAGGTGCTTACTTACTCCGGCTTCTACAACCTCGGCGTGAAGGAAGTTTGGGATATGGTGTACAAGTATATCGACTTTGTGAAAGACAACGGTTACTTTGAATATCGCCGCAACGAGCAAAGCAAATATTGGATGTACGAAACCATCAATGAACAACTTCGTGATAGCTTTTACCACAACCCTGCCATAGAAGCCATGCTGACTGATAAAGAAAACCAGGTACTGCAAGGAAATCTCACTTCGTTTATAGCAGCGAAGAAGTTGCTGGATACGTACTTTGCAGAGCTGAAGAAATAAATGGGAATTTAGCGAAGCGGAGCTTCGCAGTGATTAATGATTAGTGATTTGCCCTGAAAGGGCTCAATTATACAGCGTAGGGCATCGCCCTACGTAAAAGGTCACATACGATACAAGCCCTGAAAGGGCGGAACTGTATGCAGGTTATGCCCTTTCAGGGCGCAAATTCATAGGATCGCTCTTACGTAGGGCGATGCCCTACGCTGTATAATTGAGCCCTTTCAGGGCGCGCTGGTAAATTATCATTTATACCTCTTTCCCTTCCTTCTCAAAATCTTTCCTCGACTTACTCTGCGTCACAATATACACTCCCAGGAACACCAGTGCTATTGCCATTCCTTTCTCCATATTAAACGCTCCCAATCCTAAGATAATAGCTACCGTTGAGGCTACAATCGGCTGCATATAGTTGTACATACTCACTACCGTAGGGCGTAGCAACCGTTGTGCCGTCATGATGCAGATGTATGCTAGGAAACTGCCGCCTACAACCACATACCCGGCTTGCAGCATCGCAGCTGTGGAGATTGTACTCCACTGGATAGCAGCTACATCGTGGTAAGAGAACGGTATGTAGCACATCGACGCATACACAAACATCCACTTGTTCAGCGTCACGGGCGAGTACTTCTGCGACAATCCCTTAAATACCGTCAGGTAGATGGAGAAACTGATCTGGGCTATCAGACAAAGCAGGTCACCGACCAGGCTGCCGTCCCCGCTGCCTGCACTCTGGCTACTCATAATCAGTATCAGTGCACCCATAGCCCCAACAAAGATGCCCAGCACCTTCTTGTTCGTAACAGGCTCTTTCAGATAGAGTGCCGCCACAATCATGGTGACGATAGGCAGCGTGGTAGTCACGATAGAAGCGTCGATAGGCGAGGTGAGTGACAGTCCGAAGATATATACCCCCTGATTGAACACCAGCGCAAAGAGCGAAGCGAAGAATATCTTCAGCATATCGCGATGGTCTACCTGCTCGCGTTTGCAGAACAGCGAAAGCAACCAGAAGCAGGCTGCCGCCCCCACCATGCGAAAGGTAGTAACCGATAATGCAGAGAACTCTGCCAACGCCGATTTACCGATAGGAGCCATCAAGCCCCACAAAACATTTGCAGTAAGGGCAAAGAGATGCCCTTGTACATTCTTATTCATACTGAATCTGTGTCAATCTGTGTAATCTGTGGTGAAAACTCCCGCAAAGGTAACCAATTTCTCAATCCCTTTCTTTATATTTGCCTTGATTAAACTAAGAAATCATGGAAGTACAAGCCAATTACATCAAGCGTATCGAGATACACGGACTGTGGCATCGATACAATATTGCCTGGGACCTTCGTCCCGATGTCAATATACTTTCCGGCATCAATGGAGTAGGAAAGACTACCATCCTGAACCGTTCGGTGAACTATCTGGAACAGACTTCCGGCGAAGTGAAGAGCGACGAGAAGAACGGCGTACACGTCTTTTTCGACAATCCCGAAGCTACCTTCATCCCTTACGATGTAATCCGCAGTTACGACCGCCCCCTCATCATGGGTGATTTCACCGCCCGTATGGCGGACCCTGATGTGAAGTCCGAACTGGACTGGCAACTCTATCTCCTGCAACGCCACTATCTGGACTATCAGGTGAACATCGGCAACAAGATGATAGAACTCCTCAACGGCAACGAAGAGCAGCGCAGCCAGGCTTCCTCGCTCTCCATCCCCAAACGCAAGTTCCAGGATTTGATAGACGAACTTTTCAGCTATACCCGCAAGAAGATAGACCGCAAGAGCAACGAAATCGTGTTCTACCAGGACGGCGAACGCCTCTTGCCCTATAAACTCTCTTCCGGCGAGAAGCAGATGCTGGTCATCCTGCTCACCGTCCTGGTGCGCGACGGCGACCACTGTGTCCTCTTCATGGATGAGCCCGAAGCTTCCCTGCACATCGAGTGGCAGCAGAAGCTCATCGGCATGATACGCGAACTCAATCCCAATCTTCAACTCATCCTCACCACCCACTCGCCTGCCGTCATCATGGAAGGCTGGCTGGATGCTGTGACGGAAGTGGAAGAAATATCAACCGAAATGAAAGAATAGTAGGACGATAACTATGGCCACTTCCCTAAGACACAACCTCACTTCCGCCTACCTGGACGCCGCCCGCAAGCTCTCGCCCAAGAGAGCCCGCAGACGCATCGTGGCGTATGTGGAAAGCTATGACGACATTGCTTTCTGGCGTACCCTGCTGGCAGAGTTCGAGAACGAAGAACGTTACTTTCAGGTGATGCTCCCCTCTGCCACCTCTCTGACCAAAGGCAAGAAGATGGTGCTGATGAACGCGCTGAACACAGCCGAACTGGGGCGTAGCCTGATAGCCTGTGTAGACAGCGACTACGATCTGCTGCTACAAGGCGCCACCAATGTATCCCGTAAAATAAACAAGAATCCCTATATCTTCCAGACCTATGGCTATGCCATCGAGAACTTCCACTGCTATGCCGACAGCCTTCACGAGGTTTGTGTGCAAGCCACGCTCAACGACCGCCCCATACTGGACTTCCCCGCTTTCCTGAAGCGCTATTCGCAGATAGCCTATCCGTTGTTCCTGTGGAATATATGGTTCTACCGCCAACGCGATACGCACACCTTCCCGATGTACGACTTCAATGCCTGCGTCCGCTTGCAAGAGATCAATATCCGTCATCCTTATAGCAGCCTGGACGAAATGCAGCGCACGGTATCGGCCAAACTCTCCGAGCTCCGCGCCCGCTTTCCGCAGTACATCGACAAGGTGGAACGCCTGAGCGGGGAAATGGAACGGCTGGGCTTGACACCCGATACGGCTTACCTTTATATACAGGGGCATCACATCATGGACTGTGTGGTACTGAAGATGCTTATTCCCGTCTGTACCGTGCTTCGGCGCGAGCGGGAAGAGGAAATAAAGCGTCTGGCAGAGCATAACGAGCAGTTCCGCAATGAATTGACGGGCTATGAGAACAGCCAGGTCAACGTAGCCGTGATGCTAAAGAAAAACAGCGGTTACAAAAACCTTTATCTCTACCGGTGGTTAAAGGAAGATATCGAGGAATTCCTGAAAAGGGAGAAGTTGTAAGTAAGAACTAAAAACAGACTTATGGAAATACTCAAGAACATTGATGAACTTTTAATCTCTTGGGGTATGTCCCCCTCTTTGGCGGATATGCTCGACCAATTCATTGCTTTTGCCATCATCCTTATCATTGCCTTCCTTGCCGATGCCGTGTGCCGGAAAATCCTGTTGGAAGTTGTAGCCCGTTTAGTAAAACGGACACGTGCCACCTGGGATGACATTATATTCGACCGCAAAGTGATGATACACCTCAGTCGCATGGTGGCGCCTATTATCATCTATGTTTTTATTCCCGTTGCATTTGCTGAGACAAGTCCGTCTACCATGGCTTTCATCCAGCGTGTCTGCCTGATTTATGTCATTATTGCTTTTCTGAGTTTTGTCAACTCTCTCCTGAAAGCCGTCTACACGGTGTATAGCGAGAAGGAACACCTTCGCAACCGCCCGTTGAAGGGAATGTTGCAAACTGTGCAAGTCATCCTGTGGTTCGTGGGCGGTATCATCGTCGTCAGCATCCTTATCAATAAATCTCCGGTGTCTCTGCTGGCAGGCTTGGGCGCTTCCGCCGCCATACTGATGCTGGTGTTCAAGGACAGCATTATGGGCTTTGTATCCGGCGTGCAGCTCTCTGCCAACGATATGCTGAAGGTAGGTGACTGGATTGCCATGCCCAAATACGGTGCCGACGGTACGGTGATAGAAGTCAGCCTGAACACCGTCAAGGTGCGCAATTGGGACAATACCATCACCACCATCCCCCCTTACCTGCTCGTCAGCGACTCTTTTCAGAACTGGCGGGGAATGCAGGAGAGCGGCGGACGCCGCGTGAAGCGCTCCATCAACATCGACATGACCAGCGTCCGGTTCTGTACGCCCGAAATGCTTTCCAAGTACCGCAAGATTCGTTTATTGAAGGACTACGTAGAACAGACGGAGCAAGTGATAACAGACTATAATCGCGAGCACGACATCGACAACTCCATCCTCGTCAACGGCCGTCGCCAGACCAACCTGGGTGTGTTCCGCGCTTACCTCACCGCTTACCTCAAGAGCCGTCCCGACATCAATCAGAATCTGACCTGCATGGTGCGCCAACTTCAACCCACCGACCACGGCATTCCGATGGAGCTTTATTTCTTCTCTGCCATTAAAGACTGGGTGCCCTACGAAGGCGTGCAGGCCGATGTCTTCGACCATGTCCTCGCCATCATTCCCGAGTTCGATCTGCAAGTGTTCCAATCGCCGTCGGGCAGGGACTTCCAACGAGCGTTCTCCCAGTCAGGCACTTGATTTGCAGTCCTTACACGGGGAAATGAAAGAATCATTCCTTGATGGTGATTCGCAGGAATTTCAGTGTATCGCCTTTCTCACCTTTATATTTACCACCGACAATGGAGCGTATGGCGTTCCGTTCAACCAGCATCTTCTTGTCATAGTCATGGTAAGTTCCCTTTCTTGTTCCTATCCGAATGACGTCTATCTCGTTGACTGACTTTACCTTGAGGTTTAACTTGTCAAGATTGACCTGTGACAGGCAGAACAGTTCGGGATGCTTGTCTCTACGCTCTATGTAAAGCGCTCTCTTCCGGTCGTACACCGTGACGGATTCTACGTTGTCTTTGTCTATAAATGTACAGTTCCAATAATTGGGGATTGGTTTCCCGTCGAGGTAGATGGTATAAGTGTACTCCCACTCATGATCGTACTGGGGGTATTTATATATAAGCTCCATATAGTTATAGGGAATCTGCGGCAAGGGCTGGGGAATATACTGGACCCGCATTGAGTTGTCAATGATGAAACGGTCTGTTCCCCACGGAGTTTCGATGAAGATGCCCGCATCCGTCTGTCGCACGTTGGCATATTCGTAGTCACTTACTTTCGGTAGATAAAGTCCTGTGCCGTCAAGCAGTTGTCGCTGCATGGCTTCTATGGAAGTGTATCCGCCCAGAGCTTTGAGGAGTGCCGGTTTGCCTTCTTCATCAATCATCCCGTCGAGTGCATAGAGTGCGACAATCTGCTTGCCGGGCTTGGGCAACGAAGCGATAAGTTCGTGGTTGGCTTCGATGTACGTTCCTCCGGTATCAATGGCATCCCAACATATCGTTGCCCATAAATTGCGGTTTTCATTTATGCCGAGTTCGTCAATCACATGATGCTTGGATGGTGATGAACTACAACAAGAAGCTATCAGGGCTATTGGTATTATCCATATAATCAGTCTCATATTCTCTGATGTTTGTTTTAAAGTAAGTCTCTTTATCTATTGAGTAAACGCATACTTATAGCTGTCGGACATTAGTCTGCCTTCGTGTTTACAAATATAAAGATGATTTCCGAAAGATCGGTTGCTTGTCTTTGTTTTGTTCAATATATAGTTTCTGTATATAAAGTATGGTAACCTATTGTATGTTTCATTGGGAGTTAGTACCTTTAACCCCTATATTCTGAGGTATGAACTCCCGGATGTATTTATATAAAATATCCCCATGTTATTAAGGAAAACATCCGGGTGTTTCAGGTAAAAACATCCCCATCTTTTATACAAAAACATCCGGGTGTTTTGAGTACTCAGTCCTATGGTGTTCTATGCTAAGTCTTGATGTCTTATGTGCTCGGTCCTATTGTTTTGCAGGCAAGGCATAGGTGTCTCGCACGCTGATGATGGATGCCTGAGGGTGATGCGCAGTCAGTATATAAACTTAAAAACTCGAATCTGTATGTCAATGAATTATGTAGTCCGCAAGAAGGTGGACAAGAGTGGAGATAAAGAAGTGGTGCGCTACTATGCCGCATCCAAAGTGTTGCAGCCCGAACCGGTGAGTAACGAAGAGATAGCCAGGCGCCTGGCGGAAGTCAGCTCCTTGCAGACGGGCGATGCGTACTCCGTACTGGTGCAGCTCCCGGATGTCATTGCCGATTTCCTTGCCAGCGGGCGTACGGTGAATATCAAGGGATTGGGCAACTTCTTTCCCGCCATCACCAGCGAACCGGTAGAACGGATAGAGGACTGTACTGCGGATAAGGTGCGCATCTCGCGTATCTGTTTCAAAGCCGCCGGCAGCTTCATGGCACGCATCTACCGTCATTTGGACCTGTTCAGTTTCCAGGTGCAGGATTTGAAGAAGGAGTTGAAGAAGCAGAAGAAGGGGGAGACTCCTTAACTGTTTTGAAGTTCCAGCAGTATTTCGTCTACAATGTATGCGTCACTGAAAGTATAAAGTTCGGCCTCAGGGTCGTGCAGGCGGTCGCATACCTTAGATGTATAGAAGGTATCTAAAGCGCGTAATGGAGAGATTTCCAGTCTTTCGGACAGCCTCATGGCTATCCTGCCAATTTTGTTCCACATAAGAAGGTCACTCAGCATATGCTTAAAGATTTAGTTGTTCAACAGAAATAAAATGCAGACATTCATCAATCAGGGACTGGCTTAACAAGCAGAACTGATTGTTGGGTTGGTGTTGCCCCAACTGCCCTAATGCCATTTCTACCGTCATCATACCGTTCATATAGGCTTCTACAGTATCAATCACACGGTCGTTTGCCACACCGCCTTCTACAGCGTCGTATGTTGCCCAGGGCTTTTCTCCTTTACGGCTTTTCACAATAAAGTCAAGCCATTCCCAGTCGTATTTACTGAATTTTAGATAGCGATATTTTTCTTTTGTCCGTTCTATATCAAGTTCGTATATGTTGAGCATAGGAGTGCCTTGTATTTGTCTTCCTATGCGAAGAGCCCATCTTTCGGCTTGTTCTTTAATGTCGGTAATATAGAATCCTTGCCCGAAATCAAGGTTTACCCGCCCGGCTTTTGCTATCGGGGAACTTACTTGAATAGTGGAACCATGATAAACAGTCAGCATTTTCTTCTTCTTATTTAGTGAGTTATTCCGGCCTTTTCTTCCCAGATCTTAAGTGTCTTCAGAATATCTTCTGTCACATATTCTCTGCTTTGGGTGTGAAGCACATCATAAAATTCCCAGATATAATCTTCTATCAGGTTGATACGTTTCATCCGCAGGTACATTTGTGATGCCGGGCAGCCTACAGCACGCGCCGCCGATTCAACACACGATGATACAAATATTGTTTTCAGTTCTTCTTCCGTTTGGAACGTCGCCATGATAATTCAAAATAAAAGGTTCTTTGCAAATGTAGCTATCTTTTTTTATCTGAAAAAGAAGAACGGAACTTTGTTTGCTGCCAACTATTATTTGTCTTTCGCATACGATGAAGATGTTGCTCAACTGAAACAGCCTGCAACGACCGGAGTCGTGCAGGCTGTGCCAATCAAATCTTTGTAGAAGTCTTTAGTATGCCGTATTTTGTGGGTCGAAGTTTGTCCAGCCTTCCATCCAGTTGTCGCTGGCATCCTTGAAGGCGCCGATGTAACCGCCGTTGCCGTCGGAGATGGCTACACTCGGGCAGTAATTCTGACCGGTCTTCATCGGGTCGGTCAGGCCCAGGGCAGCTTCTTCCATAACTTTGTTGTTGATGGAGTTGCTGTAAGTAGTGCCGAACGTGCCGTCGTTTACAAAGAACTCGTGAGAGAAGGATACGCGGCTGGCATCTGCAATGGTCTTGCCGTCGGTAGATAGATGATCTTCATAGATCTTGTTGCCGTCGCTGCCTACTACACCCATGCCTGCGAAAATGATGTTCTTCAGTGTGAACAGCCCATCTTTGCCATATTTGGGAGTGCTGCCTTTTTCACCGTCTACAATCAGACCGATGGGATAGCCTACTGCCAAGGTGTTTTCTACATTCAGCTTGCTGCTACGACGGATCTGCATAGCCGACTGGAACAAGCCTAACTTAGCGCCCGAGTTGGGGAATACATCACCGGCAGTGATATAAGCCGATGTATTCTCGAAGTCTGTATTCTTAGCGGTCATCGGACCAATGAAAGTAACATGCTTGAAGTTGGCTGTTGTGAACGGTTCTGTTTCGGCACCGCTTGCATTGTTATCACTTTCGAAGCCGTTGGACTGTGAAGTGTCGGCAATGCGCGGGTCACGGATAGAAAGACAGTATTCTACGTTTCCGCTGAAACCGTTGTCTGTATCGAATTCATCATCCCAACCCTTGTAGGCTACCAGGTACTTGCAGTTTACAGATCCGCCGAACCACTCGTAAGAGTCATCGCTTGAGTAAGATACTTGCAAGTGGTCTACCGTTGTACCGCTACCTACGGAACCGAAGGTGATACCGTTGATCTCCTTGTCTGTTTCGAACGGATAGCCTGCGAATTCTACGCGGATGTACTGATAGATACCTGAGTTGTCGGCATCGTTGTCACCACCGTATACGGTAGTCGGTCCGCCTTCGATTTGCTTGGTTCCTTCGTTGTTTTTGGCATTACCGCAGATGATCAAACCACCCCAGTCACCCGGCTTGCGGTTGCCCGGAGCTTCTTCCGAGGTCATCACGATAGGTTCGCTTTTAGTACCTTTCATTTCGGCATAGCCGCCCGGTTCGATGATAAGGGCAGCCATTGTTTGCTTGTCACCCTTGATAACAGTTCCGGCAGGGATATATAGTTTGGCACCTTTGTCTACATATACCCACCCTTTCAGCAGGTAAGTGCCTTTTGTTAGTGTCACAGTACCGGTCAGGTGAAAATTCTGTGAGCCGTTACCCAGCTCTGTTCCATTGTTGAATACGAGGCCTTCGCTATAGGCTGTCGTTCCTTTGTAGGTCACTTCAGGGTCTTTCTGCTCCTGACCGCCGCCACCGCCGCCGTTATCATCGTCGTCGTCGCTTGAGCAGGCGCTCATCAAACTTCCCATTGCAATGGCTGCGCACATCATGAATGCCCAACCAAACTTTTTCATTTCAATTTTCATACTTCTTTAGTTTTTGGAACTTGTTTGTTTTCTTAAAACTGTTAGTCTCTCTATTGTATATATTAAAAACTATAACCTATTGTCAGATTGTAATTGCGTCCGGGCTTGTAGCTGCGGGTCACTTCTTCGATGGTACGGGTTTTCCCGTTCACTTTCACGTCTTCAAATTGCTTGAAGTAGTAGCGCTCTGCCAGCAAGTCGCGTATGGCAGCTTTTATTTCCCAGTTTCCCCACTTTCTGCTCAACGAGAGGTCGATGCTGTTGCGTGGCATTTCGTAGGAGTTGGGTATGTTGCGGGCATCGCCTTCCGAAGAACTTCCATAGCGGTTGCCCACGCCGATGATACGCTTACCTATGCGGTTGTAGAGTATGGCGGCATTCCATCCCTTCTCCTGGTTGTTGTAGAAGATTCCCGTATTGATGAGGTAGGGGGACTGCCCCTGCATGGGGCGGTCTATGTTATTGGTGCCTTCGTTGAACTGTACTTTGCTCTTGATCCATGCTCCGTTGAAGGAGAGGCTGAAGTTTCTCAATCCGATAAAGTCGAGATTCTTGCGGATATCTACTTCCACACCATAGTTGTTGGCTCCTTTGGCATTGACGTAGGAGTAGATGGGGTCTGTTCCGCCCGACATGGTGTAGGTCCACTCGATGGGGTTGTTGAAGTGCTTGTAGAACAAGGCTACGGAAATCTGTTCGCCGTTGCTCGGATACCATTCGTAGCGCAGGTCTACGTTCTCGATATAGGCGGCCTTCAGGTCGGCATTACCCATTACGCTACTACCCAAATCGAAGTCATAGTACACCGAGGTAGAGAGCTCGCGGAACTCGGGACGGTTTACCGACTTACCGTAAGCCAGGCGAAACTGGTGCTTCTCGCTGAGTTTGTAGGTAGCATTGACAGAGGGGAACAGGTCTTTGTAGTCATAGTCCGTACTATGTTTGCTTTCTTCGTATTGCTTGGTATTCATTATTAACTCTTGGTGAGTATACTCGTAACGGGCTCCGGCATAGAAGCTGAAAGCGCCCACGGGCAGGTTGATGCCTGCATAGCCGGATATCTGGGTGTTCTTGCCTTCGTAGTTGTTCATGTAGTTTACCACCTCTTGCATATAGAGCTTGTCCGGGCCGTAGTTGGAATCTATCAGGACATTGCTTGCCAGGTCTCCATCGTACTCGAATCCTGCCGGCAGGTTGTTTTTGGGTTGCCAGTAGTATTGGAACTCACGGGTATTGTAAGTACGTGTGCGATATTCGCCATAGACTCCTGCTTTCAGGGTAGGCTCTATTTCGCCGAACCGGAAGTCACGGCGATAGTTGGCGTTGGCCGAGGCAATATGTTCGTCCAGTTTGGTAAATTCACGCTTGATACGATAGAGGCTCATGGTGGCATTGGTACGGTCGTTCCGTTCAATGAGACGACGGTCCGGCAGGTCACGGTTGGCATAAGCGTAGCCTACGCTCCAGTCCAGATGGTTGTTGTCGAAGGTGTGCTTGCCTGTGAACTGAGTGTTATAGGTCGTCCGGCTGGAGTAGTAGTATTCCAGGTTATTGATTTTATCGGGCTGGGCGTTGAAGCCTGTGCGTTCCGAGTAGCGGTCTTTGGCTATCTGGTTGAAGATGTTCTTCCATTCGTAGCGGTGGTTGCTGTTGCGTGGCTGGAAGGTCAGGTTCAGCATGGCACCCAGGCGGACATCGTTGCTGTATTGATTATCTGTGGCTTTACGCATGAACACTTCTTTGTCGTTGGTTACGTCGTAGGGGCCGTAAAGCGAATTCTCCATGTCGAGGAAGGTTTTGTAACTGTTGCTGTAGTTTACGGCAGCCAGCAGTCCGTACATGCGTCCGCTTTCGGTTTCCCAACGGTGGTTGTACGCCATGTTCAGTTTCAGGTCGCCCCAGGGGTTGATGGTCTTTAGCGTCCAATCGTTGTGGAAGCCGTTGTTCAATACATCCACACGGGGATTATTACCTGTGTCGTATCCCGGATACATATTCAGCTTCCCTTTCATTCCTGCATCCAGGCTGCGGAATCCGCTGCCGAATCCCAGCCAGTCCATACCGCTTCCTTTGGACTTGACGAAGTCCTTGAAGTGCGTCTGGTCGTTGATGCTGGTTCCTACGGAGATGTTGAAGCTGTTGCTGCCGGGCATATCCTTGGTGTTTATCAGGATGAAGCCACCGGTGAAGTCGGCAGGATATTCCGGTGCCGGACTCTTCACGATGACCATGTTGTCGAGCTGCGAGCTGGGGATGATGTCGAAGGAGAAGGCGCGTGAGTCGGCTTCGGAACTGGGCACGGCGCTGCCGTTCATCCATACATTGTTATATCGCTGTGAGAGTCCGCGCACCATCACGAACTTTTCGTCGATGATGGAGACGCCCGGTACGCGCTTGATGACTTCGGATGCATCCTTGTCCTGTGTCTTGGCTATCTGCTGGGCAGACACGCCGCTCTGTACTACGAGGCTGCGGCGTTGTTCCTGCATCAGGGCTACTTCGTTGTTCTTTTTGGCAACGGCGGTCACGGAGACTTCGCTCAATGCCTGCGCGTCACTTTCCATTTCAAAGTTCAGTTCGGTGTTGCCCTTCACTTTCACGTTGGGCAACGATATATCGCGGTATCCTATATATCTTACGACTACGGTGTAGGTGCCATCTTTTACTTCCAGCGTATAGGCGCCGTCTATGTCCGCCGCCACACCTTGCGCGGTACCTTCTATCTGTACTGTGGCGCCGGTCAGTGGTTCTTTGGTTTGTTTGTCCAGTACGGTTCCTTTGATGTTGCCCGCCATGGCTGCCATAGCGGAGAGTGTCAGTAGCAAAATAAGGAAGAGAATCCTTCCTAAGTCCAATTTCATGCTCATTGTTTATTATTTCTTTATCCGCCGCAAAGGTGAGACATTCATGTTACGCGGGTAATACACAAAGCATACGTTTCTTTTTCATAAATATTGCAAATGTGTTACTGTACTCTGTGGATATACTATAGTCCTTTGCAATGATATTATAAAAAATAAATACTAAGGATTGCATATTGGAGTTTTATGCCTACATTTGTATCTTAATCCAATTGTAAAGATATGGCAAATTCTACTTATGATGATAGCGAGCGCTTTCGCCGGCTCTCTGCTTTGGGGAGAATAGGATGGTGGGAAGCAGACTTTTCTTCAAAACAATACCTCTGTTCCGAATATGTGCGTGATTTGTTCGGAATAAAAGGAGATACGTTGAGTTTTGAAGAATTCTATCAGATGATACGTGAAGATTACCGGGTTCGTATCGCCCATGAATTTGCATTTGCGCAGAACCTGGATGTCTACGAACAGACTTTTCCTATCAATTCTGCCGAAGGAGTTGTGTGGGTACACTCGCGTGTAGGCTATAAAGAACGCTTGCCGAATGGAGAACCGATAAGAACTTTCGGTGTGTTGCAACGTGTAGAAGCACCGGAGAATGAACGGGAAAAGACGGCAGCACAGCGTGTCAACGACTTGCTGTACCGTCAGAATTCCATTTCCCATTCTTTGTTCCGTTTCTTGAAAGATGAAGAAATGGGGTCGGGCATATATGATATATTGAAGGATATCCTCGACTTCTTTCATGGTGGGCGCGTATATATATTCGAATACGATGAAGACTACCAATATCAGGATTGTACATATGAGGTGGTGGCACCGGGTGTAGATTCGCAAATGGATACTTTGCAGAAACTGTCTACTGAGAGCATTCCTTGGTGGACCACACAAATTTTAAAGCAAGCGCCTATTCTGCTGGAATCGTTGAGCCAGTTGCCCGAAGAGGCTTCCGAAGAATATGAGGTCTTGTTCAAACAGAACATCAAGTCCCTTATGGTTGTTCCGCTGGTTACAGACCACCAGGTGTGGGGATATATGGGAGTTGATCTGGTGGACCATCATGTGTTATGGTCTAATGAGGATTATCAGTGGCTGAATTCTTTGGCTAACATTGTGAGTATCTGTATTGAACTGCGCAAAGCGAAAGATGAGGCTGTCCGTGAGCGGAGTTTCCTCGGCAATCTGTTCCGTTATATGCCTTTGGGGTATGTACGCATGTCTGTTGTATGCGATGAGGAGAATAAGCCTTGCGATTACCGGCTAACAGATGCCAATCAGATACTTTCTGACTTCTTGGGAACAGAGGTGTCGCAATATGTGGGTAAGATGGCTTCTACTTTTTATAGTGATGTGACATCGAAATTGCAACTATTGATTGAGATATTGGAGAGTGGGATGCATAAAGAACTCGACCTCTGCTTTGAACGTACGGGCAGATTATGTCATGTTGTGCTGTACTCGCCCGAAAAGAATGAGGTGGTTGCTTTGTTCCTGGATACAACAGAGACTATACGGGCACATCAGGCTTTGGACCGCAGTGAGAAGTTGTTCCGCAATATCTTCACCAACATACCTGCCGGAGTGGAGATATATGATAAGGATGGTTATATGGTGGATATCAACAACGAGGATATGGAGATATTCGGCGTTCGGGATAAATCGGATGTGATAGGTGTCAATCTGTTTATGAATCCCAATCTTCCCCCTCAGTTGATAGAGCGGATACGGACGGAAGATAGCGTTGACTTCCGGTTGGATTATTCGTTTGAACATACTGACGGTTATTATCCTGCTGCCAAAAGTGGTATAATTAATCTTTATACCAAGGTAAGCAAGATTTATGATAGCCAGGGGAATTTCACCGGTTATGCCTTTATTAATATAGATAATACGGAGCGGATCGATGCGTTGAGCCGTATCTGCGACTTCGAGAACTTCTTCCTGCTGATTTCCGATTATGCCAAGGTGGGCTATGCCAAGTTGAACTTGCTTGACCGGAAGGGTTATGCCATCAAGCAATGGTATAAGAATATGGGTGAGGATGAGAATACTCCATTGGCAGATGTGGTAGGCGTTTATTCTAAAATGCATCCCGATGACAGGAAGCGGATGCTGGACTTTTTTCAGAAAGCATATACCGGCGAAGCCAAAGACTTCAAAGGAGAGATGCGTGTCGAGCGTCCGGGAGAAAAGGGTGTATGGAACTGGGTGCGTACCAACGTTGTGGTCAATCTGTATGATCCGGAGAACGGGCAGATAGAACTGATAGGCATTAACTACGACATTACGGAACTGAAGGAAACGGAAACGAAGCTGATTGAGGCGAAAGAGAAGGCCGAGATGGCAGACCGCCTGAAAAGTGCCTTCCTTGCCAATATGAGCCATGAGATACGTACCCCGCTGAATGCGATAGTCGGCTTCTCCAGTCTGATGGCGGAAACGGAAGATGTGGAAGAAAAACTGCAATATATGGCTATTGTAGAGGAGAATAATGACTTGCTGCTGCAACTGATTTCCGACATTCTGGATTTGTCGAAGATTGAAGCAGGCACTTTCGATTTTGTGGAGAGGGAGATGGATGTAAACCTGTTGTGCGAAGATATAGTACGCGCCATGCAGATGAAAGCAAAACCGGGTGTGGAGATTCTCTTTGACCGCCACTTGCCGGAATGCCAGATTGTGAGCGACCGCAACCGTCTGAATCAGGTTATTGCCAACTTTGTGAATAATGCCATTAAGTTTACCACTACGGGCAGTATTCGAGTGGGGTATGAGCAGATAGACGATACCCATCTGCGCTTCTATGTAGCCGATACGGGCATAGGTATCGAACCGGAAAGGTGTGCCGAGATCTTCGACCGCTTCGTCAAACTGAACTCATTTGTTCATGGCACCGGATTGGGGCTTTCCATCAGTAAAAGTATCATAGAGCAACTGGGCGGCGAGATTGGAGTGGACAGTGAAGTGGGCAAAGGCTCCTGCTTCTGGTTTGTGCTGCCGATTTGTGATAAATGATAGTTTGTCACAACCGGCAGATACTTGCAGATGCAGGTTACAGGCATGTTATGCTGCCAGCGCCACTGCCAGCAGCAATCCCAGAAAGAGCATATTACGCGAAGTCTCTCCCAATATCCGGTTCAGCTTTTCTCCACTGCGGATGCTTACCATCTTGCGCCACGTCAGTGCGTGCATATAGAAGTAAACGCAGGGTGCCCAGATGAATTCAAGTGGTGTCAGTCTGCCACTGTACACAAACCACAGGCAGAGCAGTACGGCGGCAATGCCCAGTCCTAAATACATATTTCTGCCGAAGGCTTCGCCGAAGCGTACTACCAGCGTGCGCTTGCCGCTCACCACATCCTGCTCGCGGTCGCGATAGTTGTTCACCATCAGCAGCGTGTCTATTGCCAGCCCGCTGACCAGTGAGAGTATCACTACATCCATGTTCAGCGTATATGCCTGTACATAGTACGTGCCCCCCACGGGTACAAAGCCGAAGAACACCAGTACCAGCACATCGCCCCATCCGCGGTAGGACAAGACGGTGGTATAAAGGAAAGCAAACAGTATACACACCACGCCCAACACTACCAGCTCCCAGCCACCATGCGGTAACTGCCCCCATACGGCATAGAGCAACCCGAGTCCCGCAAGGCACGACACTGTCAGCATGGCGCCTATCCCTACCTTCATCGCTCCGGGCGTAATCCACCCTTCGGCACAGGCACGCTTGGGACCCAGCCGGTCTTCACGGTCGGTTCCTTTCAGGTAGTCGAACAAGTCATTGATGAAGTTGGCGGCAATCTGCATGCCGCAGGCAAAGAGGGCGCACAGCAGGGCAGGCGTTGTCTTGAACTGTCCGTCTCCAAAAGCCAGTGCGCTGCCCAGCAGTACGGGGATAACGGCGGCCGTCAGTGTCTTGGGACGTGCGGCAAGAAGCCATGCACGAAGGGAGTTTTGCTTGATATTTTTCATCTTTATTAAAACAGTATCAAAGTTTGTTGTCCGGCAGCAGTACTACTCCTTGTTTCTTCTTTCCGTCCATCTTCACCACGAGCGGTTGTTCAAAGTGGACGTGGCGCAGATACTTCGTTTCGTGTACTGCCGGCTGTACGTTGAGGAAGTCCTGGTTATACACTCCGTCATTCATAAACGCATTGATGGTGAAGTATCCCACACCGAACGAGGTCAGATTCTGAAAGAAGTGTGTTCCCTGGCTGGGGTCTACACGGTAATTCGTCAGTCCGGCTTCCACTATTACGCGGGCGGCGCTGATGTGCGGCCACTTCACGGGGATGCCCAGCCAGGTGTCGCTGCTTCCCCAGCGTCCGGGACCGACGAGCACATAGTTCCGGTTCTCGTCCAGGAATTGCTGGTTCAGTTTCTCTATTTCCCAGGCTATCTCCTGGTTATGGGAAGCACTGTAATCATCCGTTTTCACATAGATGATGTCGTGGATATCGTTCATGATGCCGTGTCCCAGCGAGTTGTAAGAGCGTAGCAACGTTTGCTCGTCGGGGATGGCGGTGAGGTCTTCGTCCAGCATCTCCTTGCTGTCCACGATAGGGCGGATTTGCAGCAGATAGAAAGTTCCGGTTTTGTCCTTCTCGCGGCTCATGGTAGCGGCAAATTCTATCTCTACCGGGCGGCGCATCTCTTGCTGTCCGTACTTCAGCACGAGTTGCAGGATGCGGGGCAGCGGGAATACGTCGTGCTGTAAGATGTTGGCGAATGTGATGACTTTGCGCCCGCCGGGGTATAGCCCATCGCGTATCACCTGGTCGTAAGGGTCGTAGGTAGAGGCAATGTAGTTCAGCGAACCGTCCTTTTCCGCCTCTTTGACGTGCAGTTTCAGCAGGTTGAAGCCATCGTCTATGGAGAAGTCCTGTCCGGCGTTGCGCAGGTCGAGGGCATAGAAGCGGGTTTGCGTCTCCTTCAGTGCAATGTCCAGTTCGCTGGTTTGCAACACCTGGTTGGGGTGATAAGGAGAGAAACGGAGCGTCATGCCGCCGTCCACAATGTATTTCCCCAAACCGAGCGCCAGGTTGACGATACCTTCTTCCGCCTGCTCGTCGCCGATGGGGTAGTAGTTGAGCGAACGCGCCACACCGGACATACTGGGGTAGTAACGCTCGCCGTACTGGTTGCCGACCACCTCTTGCAGGATAACCGCCATCTTCTCCTGGTCGATGACATTACTGGTGGCCTGCATATAAGCCTTCGAGTCGCGGAAGTAGACCGAAGCATAGACTCCCTTGATGGCATCGCTCAGCATACGCAGCATTTCGTATTTATCGTCCAGATAGGGAATCATATAGGTGTTGTAGATACCTGCAAACGGTTGGTAATGCGAGTCTTCCAGTAAGGATGACGAACGAATGGCGATGGGCGACTTCACTACATCGAAGAAGGTGAAGAAGTCCTCTACCAGGCGGTCGGGCAGCTTGGCTTTGAGGAAGTAGCGCAGTATCAGGTCATCGTCGGCATCGGAGAGGGCTATCTGATACAGATTGTTGGCATCCATAAATTCGTCGAACACATCGGTACAGAGCACTACGGTCTTGGGAATGGCAACGCGGGCATTCTCGAACTCTTCAAACTCGGGGTGATGCTTCACCATATTGTCGATGAATGCCAGTCCGCGGCCTTTGCCACCCAGCGAGCCGTCACCGATGCGGGCAAAGTTGGAGTAGCGGTCGAAGCGGTCGCGCTTGAAGACGGCTACCACGCCCTGGTTCTTCATCTTGCGGTACTTCACGATGGCTTCGAAGATAATCTTGCGGTGTGCATCCACATCCTGCAGGCTGTTCCAGGTAATGGGTTTCAGGAACTCGGCAACGGGGAACATGGCACGCGAGTAGAGCCAACGGCTGACGTGGTTGCGGCTGATATGATAGAGGAACGACTCTGCCGGCACGGCAAACAGGATGTTCTGCAACTCTTTCAGGTTCTTTACGCGGGCTATCTCTTCCAGCGTGTCGGGGTTGCGGAAGATGAAGTCGCCGAAACCGAAGTTGTCCGACACGATGCGGCGCAAGTCCACATCCATCTTCTTGGAATTCTTGTCGATGAAGGCGGCATCGTACTTGGCGGCATACGCAGCATTGTCCGACTCGGACGACTGTATGATAAGAGGCACGAACGGGTCTTCCTTCCGTATGGCGGCGCATAGCTTGATACCCGCCAGTCCGTCTTTCTCGCCGCGCTCTACGCGGGGGAAGCGGACATCGGTAATCACTCCCAGTATATTGTTCTTATATTTCTCGTAAATGCCGATGGCTTCTTCGTAGGTACGCGCCAGCACAATCTTAGGGCGTCCCCTCATGCGCAGCGTACGTTGGTGGGCATTCAGCGCTTCGGTAGAGAACTCCTGGCTTTGCTTCAAGACGAATTTGTACAGGTTGGGCAGGATGGAAGAGTAGAAACGGATGCCGTCTTCCACCACCAGAATCAACTGTACGCCCACTTCGTTGACGTCGTGTTCCAGGTTCATCTTGTCTTCTATCAGTTTGATGATGGACACCAGTAAGTCGGTGTTTCCCAGCCAGCAGAATACATATTCAAAGGGACTGAGGTCCTCATTGGCTATACGCTTGGTGATGCCGTGACTGAAAGGGGTCAATATCACCATGGGAATATGCTCGTATTGGCTTTTGATTTGCCGTGCCACGTCAAAGCTGTCATTATCTCCCGTACCCGGCATGCAGATGATGAGGTCGAAAGAGATGATGTCGAGCTGCGTCAATGCTTCTTCGCAAGTGGATGCCTGTGTAAAGCGTGGCGGATAGCGCAGGGAGAGGGAAGTATATTCGTTGAATATCTTTTCATCGATTCGGCCGTCATCTTCCAGCATGAAGGCATCGTAAGGATTGGCTATCAGAAGGACGTTGAAGATGCGCCGTGTCATGAGGTTGGCGAACTGCGTGTCCTTGAAATAGAGCTGGTTTAATTTATACTTACTGAGCATCGTTTCTCATGTTTTGTTGATTTATAGGGCAAAAGTAATAGAAATCAAACCTATTCGGATAGTTTCTCGACCACTTTTTTTATTTTTGTCCGTAATATTGCAGTCGTGAAGCAATTATTACTAATAGATTGATAAGCCCTTATGATGACAAAACACGTACCCGGTCCGGAGCAAGTCCAATACAAGTCCAATACAAGTCCAATGCAAGTCCAATCCTATAGCATTGGACTTGCTATGGAGATGCTATGTAGAAGGTACGTCTTGGGTACGCTTTTGGTGCTGTGGATGTCTGTCTGGGGAACTGCCGATTTATTTGCCGGTTCCTTCCGGTCCTTGGGGGTCAAGGAAGGGTTGAGCAGCAGGCAGGTGTTCCAGATAAACAAGGATTCCGCAGGCTTTGTCTGGGCGTATACCCACATGGGAATAGACCGCTACGACGGAAACGAGATAAAGCATTATATGCTGGACGAGGCAGCTGAATCCAGAGACCATATTCAATCTTCCACCATTATGACTTGCGATAAGGCGGGTAACATTTGGGTTGCTTTGAAGAATGGCAGGGCATATGTGTATGACAGGCAAACTGACTCTTTCAGGCTGCGTGTAGATTTATCCGAATATTTACCTTCTACAGGTTTGTATAATATTTTGTTTGATGCCGATAATCATCTTTGGCTATGTACTTCCGACGGGATTTATTTTTGGGAAGAGGGGACAGGTACTACTCTTGCCGGTCTGAAAGGGCATGGGGTAAATACTCTTGTACAAGTGGACGATGAGCTATTCTATGCAGGAACCACAAAAGGTGCCTATAAACTGATGAAGGGAGCAACTGAACGCGTTTTCGCGGAGCAACCGATAGAACTTCCGGCAAAGATGCATGTAGAGGAACTCTATGTTTTCGGTAACCGGCTATTTTTAGGTACTTTCTCTGACGGAGTTTTTGTGCTGGACAGGGTATCGGGACAGATACAACACCTGGGCGATTTTATTCCTCATGTTCCCATCCGGGCTTTTGCAGAAGCCAAAGACGGCGCCTTGCTGATAGGAGCGGACGGTGCCGGAATCTTCAAGGTAGACGCCATGACGGGGAAACTTCTGAACCACTACATAACTGATGAAGATGATGAAAGAAGTCTGAATGGAAATACAGTTTCTGATATCTGTGTAGATGAGTGCGGAGGCATTTGGGTCAGTACCTCTACGAATGGCATTAGTTATCTGAATCCGGATATGCCTGATATTCGAAGGATTACGCATGAAAAGAATAACGGTAATTCCTTGAAGTCGGACCACGTCAATGTCTTGTTGCAGGATTCGGAAGGAGATTGCTGGTATGGTACGAACAATGGCGTCAGCCTCTATCAACCTAAGTTGAATAAGTGGACTCACTACTTGGATGGAGTAGGGCATGGTGCAAAGGTGATATTGGCTCTTGCCGAAGACACCGGCGGAAATGTCTGGGTGGGCGGTTATGGAACCGGAGTCTACCGTATCCACAAAAAGACGGGACGGGTGCAGAAGATGGAGAAAAGAAATCCGCACTCGGACAAAGGGATGGCAACAGATTATATTTATACGATCTATGCTGAAGGGGACTATCTTTGGTTTGGCGGTATAGAAGGTGAATTGACCCGTTACAATGTACGGACGGATACTTATACCTATTACCCGATAAACTGTATCGGGGACATAAAGCCGGGCCGGGACGGTACACTGTTGATTGCCGCTTGCGAAGGATTAGCCGTCTTTGACAAAGCTACCGGGGAAGTTCAGTGGTACAGGCAGCTCGGTAATATTTCACTGCATTACCCTATCCGTTGCCTGATGCAGTCTTTGGCAGGAGATATATGGCTGGCTACCGATGGTGAAGGGCTGATACGTTTTAATCTTGGCAAGAAGGAAGTGCATGCTTATACTACGGATGACGGATTGGCATCCAATTCAGTCAACAGCTTGTTGGAAGACAATGACGGGCGCATCTGGTTCAGCACGGAGAAAGAACTCTACTGCCTGGATTTACTCAAAGATGTTATTATCAATGCCAATGATTTTCTGGGTATATCCTGGGGATATTATAATCCGAATGCTGCCGTTAAACTGGATAACGGGTATCTTGCTTTCGGAACAGCGGAGGGAGCGATAACTTTTGCTCCTTCCCTGAACTTCGGGCAACATGATTCGCTTGACTTGATCTTTACAGACTTTAAATTGCTTTATGAATCGGTGAAGGCAGGCTTGGAGGGCTCTCTCCTCAAAACAAATATCAATGATACGCAGGAGGTGAAGTTGAAGCATAATCAGAACTCTTTCTCCATTTCTTTCTCTGCCATTAACTTTACATCTCCGCATAGAATCAGGTATGAGTATATGCTGGACGGTTATAATGAACAGTGGGAGTACTCTAATACGGTGCGTAGCGTGAACTATATGAATCTTTCCCCCGGTAGTTATACCTTCCGCTTGCGGGCATTTGACAAATATACGGGAGAGCAGATTGGCGAACGCAGTCTGGAGATCGTTATCAATCGTCCTTACTGGACTTCGTGGTGGGCATTGCTTGTCTATTTTGTCCTGATAGCCATATTTGTATATATGTGCATCTTGTATCGTAAGCATAAGATCAATGAGGACAAGGTGAAAGAGAAAATCCGTTCTTTTATCAGCATTGCGCACGATATACGCACTCCGGTCACTCTGATAAAAGCACCTTTGAGCGAACTCGAAGCACAGCAGGAACTGCCGGAGACAAGCAAAAAGACAGTAGCGGTGGCTGCGAAGAATGTGGAGAAACTGCTGAACATGATTACCCAGTTGCTCGATTTGCAGAAGACAGAAATGCATGCTGAGTGCTTGAGACTCTCCCGATATGATATCAAGGCATATCTGGAAGAGAAAATGGCGGAGTTCCGTTTGGCAGCCATGCAAAAGGGTGTGGACCTGCAATTAGAGGTAGATCCCAGTATGCCCGAGGTGTGGATTGACAGGGAAAAGATGGATCATATCATCGACAACTTGCTCTCCAATGCATTGAAATATACAGAGAACGGAGCCATCCATATCATTGTGAAGGCAGAGAAAAAGAAGTGGTCGATTGAAATTAGGGATACGGGTATCGGTATTCCGAAGGAGGAGCAAGGCAACATTTTCCATGAATACTACCGGGCACAAAATGCCATGAGCTTTGGAGAAAACAGTTCGGGCATCGGACTGATGATTACCCGGCGGGTGGTGAAACAGCATCATGGTAATATCTCGTTCAGCAGTGTGGAGGGAAAGGGAACGACGTTTACCGTGACTTTCCCGTTGAAGATAAAGTCGAGTGTGATTGTTGAACCTAAAGAAGAAAATCAGGGAGTGCCTGCCACGGCTGGTACTCCTCAAGATAGCGCCGGAGATGCCGTTAAAAACGTACTTCTGCTGGCGGAGGATGATCCGGATATGCGGGAATACCTGACGAACAGTCTTTCTTCCGAATACAAGGTGATTGGTGTTCCCGATGGTGGAAAAGCTCTGGAGATGGCGAGAGAGATTAACCCAGATATCATCATTTCGGATATCGTGATGCCCGTACTTGAAGGGGATGAACTGTGCCGTATCCTGAAATCGTCCGTCGACACGAGCCATATTCCTATTATCTTGCTGACGGCGCTTAGTGAAAGGGAGAACATTATTTTCGGGCTGGAAGCCGGTGCAAACGATTATATCATCAAGCCATTCGATCTCTCTGTCTTGAAGGTGCGGATAAGGAATATCCTACAAAGCAGGCAACATTTACGCGAAACCGTATTGTCTATGGATCCCCGACCGGAAGAGACGGACTATACCAGCCAGTTGGACAAGGAGTTTCTGGACAAAGTGATGATGGTGGTGGACGAGGAGTTGTCTAATTCGGAATTTGCTATCAATGACTTTTGCCGGAAGTTGGGCATGAGCCGAACTTCTGTATATAATAAGATAAAAACACTGACAGGACAAGGACCTAATGACTTTATCCGCATAGTCCGTCTGAACAAGGCAAAAGAGCTTCTGGCTTCCCAACGATATTCAATTTCCGAGGTTGCCAATATGGTTGGTTTTGCCGACCCGAAATACTTCAGTACATGCTTTAAAAAGCAATTTGGTGTCAGTCCCAGTAAAATTTAGAGTAATAAAGATTGTTTTTCTACCGCTACGGATAAGTATTCTACCTTTTTTGATAAATAATGAACCCTTATCCCGCTGATAGTGCGTAACATTGTAGACGATAATTAATATCAAAAAACACATATAAGATGGAAACGTATTTAGGTCTTGATTTAGGCGGTACCAAACTGCTGATTGGTGAGGTGGATAGCCGTGGCAATATTTTAAGGTATAAGAAGTATGATTCAGGGTACTTTAATCAGAAAGCTGCACTGGAAATAATAAAAGCATCACTCGACGATTATATTCGGACAGTGGGCTGGTACGACCAGAAACCGGTAGGTATGGGCGTAGGGTTGATAGGACGGGTAGATCCCAATCAGGGAATCTGGCTGCAAATAGACCCCAGCCGTACGCAGCCGATAGAACTGGCAAAGGAACTGTCCGAAACCTATGGCATGCCTTGCCATATAGACAATGATGTGAAGAGTGCTACCAGAGCCGAGCGTGTATGGGGCTTCGGACAAATCTCCAAAAACTTTATTTACATGAATGTGGGTACCGGTATCGCTGTAGGTGTGGTGATAAACGGCAGACAAATCCGTGGAAGCCATTTCAATGCCGGCGAGGTAGGGCACTTGCGTGTAGGTGTAAATGTCGGCATTAAATGCGGTTGCGGAAGAATGGATTGTGTGGAAGCCATTGCCGCCGGTATCGGGTTTGACAACTGCGCCCGCCTGCTTCGCGACCGGTATGAAACGAACCTGCATATTCCTGCCGATAAGGGAGAACGGGTACGCGTCAATGAAGTGTTTGCGCTTAGTCAGAAAGGCGACCCTCTCTGTACGGTCCTGGTAGAAAATGCTGCTGAGGCCATTGCAAACCTTATTATGAATATGGTACGTGTGATTGACCCGGATACGGTAGTCCTGGGCGGCGGCGTGGTGGCCGACGGATATATGCACGGGAAAATCCTGGAGAAGTTACAGCCTACCACTATGCGCTTTGTCAGCAATGGGGTTGTCATTACCAAATTGAATCCCGGCTTTATCGGTCTTTTAGGTGCGGGTGCAGTAGCTATGAATATGTAAAATCTTAAATATCATGATAACAATTACAAAGAATGAGAGAGAGTTTGATTGCGCGGCAGCCTGGCGTGTCATCGGACAAATCCTGAATAAGCCGGAGAGTGTCATCGGGCTTTCTACCGGACGTACTACAGGTAATCTTCACCGCTTGATCGGAGAAATATATACCCAATATCCTTTTGATGTAGCATCCACCACTTTCTTTGGACTGGATGAGGTGACGAATGTGCCCCGTGAGTATGCAGGCGCTTGCTATACCATGCTAAAAACGGAATTAATGGACACTCTGGGCATTCGGGAAGAAAACTTCCTGATGCTTCCCACTGTTTCGGACAATTTTGCAAAGGCTTGCAAGGATTTCCAGCAAGAAATCGCAAAACGGGGTGGAATAGACCTGCTGATTCTGGGACTGGGAGAGAACGGACATTTGGGGTTCAACCAGCCGGGAAATCCTTTTAATATGGAAACGTGGGTCACCAGTATGCATGCCGATCTGGAGGTGCGCATCCGCAGGGAGACGAATACCCCGCCTGAAAAGGAATTGGGCGGTATTACACTGGGAGTGAAGAATATCATGCAGGCCCGTAAGATTGTTTTGGTTGCCAAAGGCACAAATAAGACGGACATTGTCAAGGAAATGCTGGAAGGCCCTATCACTACTGATGTGCCGGCTTCCATCCTTCAACTCCATCCCAACTGTGAGTTTCTGCTGGATAGTGCGGCGGCTGCTAAACTCTCTCATTCCTACCGACTACTAACTACTGCCTACTAACTACTAAAGCCTTATGATACAACAAGAAAAACAGATAAATTATGTGGGGCCCTTCATCACGATGGTGTTCCTGTTCTTCATAGTAGGTTTCCTTACCACTGCTAATACCCAGTTTCAGGGACCTCTGAAGGAAGCTTTCCTTTCGGAAGTGGGCGGGCTGAAAAATACCTTTGCCACGCTGATTACCTTTTCCTGGTTTCTCGCCTATCCGGTGTGCGGTGGCGTAGGATCGGCATGGATCAGTAAGCACGGCTATAAGGGCACGTTGATGCGTGGACTTCTGGTGATGATTGCAGGCCTGGGTTTGTTTTTTGTCTCTTCTTATTTTGCTGTCCACTTTCCCGAAGCTAACTGGCATGTGGGTGAGAATGTGATTCCGGGTGGTTTCCTAATCTTCCTGTTAGGCTCTTTTGTGGTCGGAGCTTCGGCTACCATCCTTCAGGTGGTGATCAATCCCTATCTTACGGCTTGCCATGTGAAGGGAACCCAGTCTATCCAGCGCATGGCGATAGGCGGATCTGCCAATTCCGTAGGAACTACCCTGGCTCCTTATTTTGTAACGGGCGTGGTTTTTGGCGGTCTGGCAATGGAGGACATCCAGATAAACCAATTGATGATGCCGTTCTTTGCTTTGATGGTAGTGATTTCCTTGATCGTCTTATTATTGATGCGGCTGTCTTTGCCTGATATACAGGGAACCAGGGTGGAGAAGGGTGAAAAGCTGGAAAAGAGTGTCTGGTCGTTCAGACATCTGACCCTTGGCGTGGTGGCTATCTTCTTTTATGTGGGTTGCGAGGTTTGTATCGGTGCCAATATTAATATGTATGCCATTGAGATGGATTACGCTTCTCCGGCGCTGATGGCCACGCTCTATTGGGGTGGAATGCTTGTAGGGCGTTTGGTTGGCAGCTCACTGAGCAAGATTTCTCCGCGCGTGCAGTTGACGGTTACCACGATATTGGCGGGAGTGCTTGCTTTGGTTGCCATTCTGCTGAATAACCCGTGGCTGCTTACGGCAGTGGGATTGTTCCACTCCATCATGTGGGGAGCGATATTTACCTTGTCTGTAGCCCATTTGGGGAAATATACATCGGTAGCTTCCGGTGTCTTTATGATTGGTGTGGTAGGCGGTGCCATTCTGCCATTGTTGCAAGGCGTGCTTGCCGATGTGCTCGGTGGCTGGCGATGGTCCTGGTGCATTGTGCTGCTGGGCGAGGCATTTATGCTGTACTATGCATTGATAGGTTCACGAGTTCGTCAAACGGCTGATTAATTATAATACTTATGAAGAAACTTAGAATGATTTTATTGGCTGCGTTGAGTGTATTTATCTCATGCAGCAGTGTGAAGGCGGAGAAGCGCCAGACAAGCGCCCCGGATTCTAAAGTGGTGGTAGCATACGTCACTTCCTGGAGCGAGGTGATGCCCGAGCCACAGTACATGACGCATATCAACTATGCCTTCGGTCATGTGAACGAGACTTTCAATGGTGTCAAGGTAGACAACGAAGAACGCCTTCGGCAGATTGTGGCCTTGAAGCAACAGAAACCGGAGCTGAAAGTATTGCTTTCCATCGGTGGATGGGGGAGTGGACGCTTCAGCGAAATGGTTGCCAATGATAAAGATCGCCGGGCTTTTGCCAAAGACTGCCAGCGTGTAGTGAAGGAATTCGGACTGGATGGCATCGATATTGATTGGGAGTACCCTACAAGTTCTGCTGCCGGTATTTCCTCTTCACCGGATGACACAAAGAATTTCACCCTTCTGATGCGCGATATCCGGAAGGCTATCGGCAAGAAGAAACAACTGACTTTGGCAACGGTGGCTTCGGGCGAATATATTGATTTCCCGGCTATCCTTCCATATATCGATTTTGTGAATATCATGTCTTATGATATGGCCTCGGCTCCCAAACATCATTCCGCTTTGTTCCGTTCGGAGAATAGTGGAAATATTACAGGAGCCGAAGCGGTCGCCGCACATCTCAAGGCGGGCGTTCCTGCATCCAGACTGGTGATGGGTATGCCTTTCTACGGTCGTGGCGGTAACGGTTTCCCGAATTTCCAAGATTTTAATAAAGTAGGCCATTCCAAAGATTATACGGAGAAATGGGATGAAGGCGCTAAAGTTCCTTATCTGGTAGACAGGGATAATACGCTTGTCTTCGGCTATGAGAATCCCCGTTCGCTTGCCATTAAATGCCAGTATATTCTGAATCAGAACTTGCTGGGGGGTATGTACTGGGACTATTCCGGCGATAACGAGCAGGGTGATTTGCGCCGCACCGTATATGAGAATCTGATGGAACGCAAGCCGTATGTCGATCACTTTTCCCATGTGCTGGTGCTCACGGAAGGTGCCGGGCAGCATCGTGCTTTCTCTGATGTCGCTTTGAAATGGCTCATTGATACAGGAGAAGTAATGGGCTTCACCATTTCAGTACTCAATAATGCACAACCCGTCACGGAGCAATTTCTTTCGCAGTTCCAGCTTATCATTCAACTGGATTTTCCACCCTACACGTGGCCGAAAGAGGCTGAACAGGCTTTTGTAGACTACATAGACAATGGTAAGGGAGGCTGGATTGGCTTCCACCATGCTACGCTGTTGGGCGAGTTTGACGGTTATCCTCTGTGGCAGTGGTTCTCTGATTTTATGGGTGGCATCCGCTTTAATAACTACATAGCTCCGCTTGCCGACGGTACAGTGGTAGTGGAAGACAATGAACATCCGGTGATGGCGGGCGTGTCGTCTTCCTTTGTCCTGCCGAATGATGAATGGTACACTTACGACAAGAGCCCGCGCCCCAATGTCCGCGTGTTGGCGCATGTCGATGAGGCCACTTATACGCCGGTTTCGGATATAAAGATGGGCGATCATCCTGTGATTTGGGTGAATGAGCAGAAACAGGCGCGCAATGTATATTTCCAGATGGGGCATAGCCCGAAGTTGTTCAATTCAGATGACTTTACCATGATGTTGCGGAATGCTATTGACTGGACATTAAAAAGAAAATAAAGATTAAAGTTTTTTCAGGTAAACATAAGTAATAGGTATTTGCTTTTTGCTCCCGTATCGGTGTTGTTGATAATCACCGATGCGGGAGTTTTTTTATTTAATAATCTGGTTACCTGCCTCGAATAGTTTGATATCTATCAAAAGAAGTTTAAAATCATGGCGATGTTGGTAAGCGAACCTCTTTTGACGGATATTGAACCCTCTTCATAATCACTCTTTCTATTTTTGGGGAGTACTAAAGAAACCTAATTGTAACATTAAAAACAAATATGCCCATGAGAAGAAGAAATGAAGATTGATTATTTCACTCGCTTTGAGTGACTCTTAACTACCCTTTAATTATAAACTAATACTTTGTAAAATTTATGCAAAAGAAACTTCTATTACTGCTATGTACAGTCTTATGTTCATTGACAGTTTTTGCTCAGCAAGTAAATGTGAAAGGAGTCGTTTATGACCCTACTGGCGATACCGTTCCCGGTGCCAGTGTCTATGTGAAAGACAATACTACAATCGGTACAATTACAGACATTGACGGTAACTTTAGCTTGAATGCCAAGGTAGGCGATGTACTGGTTATTTCATTTGTCGGTTATGATCAGGCCGAGGTCAAGATAACAGCCGGTAATCCTAAACTCACTGTTAATCTGAAAGACAATGCCAAGTTCCTCGACGAGGTTGTCGTAGTGGGTTACGGTGTACAAAAGAAGAAATTGGTGACAGGTGCTACGGTACAGGTAAAAGGTGACGAAATTGCCAAGATGAATACAGTTTCGCCTATCGGAGCGCTTTCCAGCCAGACGCCGGGTGTATCTATCGTTTCCAATTCCGGTAAGCCGGGTGCCGGCTATAAGGTCTCTATCCGTGGTCTTGGTACGATGGGGGATGCTGCTCCAATCTGTGTAATCGACGGTTTGGTAGGGGGCATTGATAATCTGAATGCTTTGAATCCGAATGATATTGAGAGCATAGACGTGTTGAAGGATGCTGCTTCTACAGCCATCTATGGTGCACGTGCCGCCAATGGTGTAATCCTGGTTACTACTAAGAAAGGTAAAGAAGGCAAAGCTGTGATTACATTCGATACCTATATCGGATGGCAGAACATTGCCCGCAAGCCCCAGGTACTTAATGCCAAGGAGTATGCTACGATTATGAATGAAGCCCAGATTAATGATGGCCTTTCTCCTTTCGATTTTGCTTCCATGGTACCCAACTGGGACAAGATTGAAAGTGGTGAATGGAAAGGTACCAACTGGGTAGACGAGATTATCGGTAAGGATGCACCCCAGCAAAACTACTCATTTGGTGCAAGCGGCGGCAATACGCAAGGTAATTATTCTATCGGTTTGAGCTATACTTCCCAGGAAGGTCTGATGGGACGCAACTATTTTACGTCTAAATATGAGCGCTATTCTGCCCGTATTAACTCAGAATGGACATTGGTGAAGGGTGACAAGTTCGATATTTTCAAGTTCGGTGAAAACTTGCAGATGAATATGACTACCAACGATGGTTTGGGCGTTCAGACAGATGGACCTTACAACAACAATATCCGTTGGGCGATGGAAGCTTTCCCGTTTATGACTGTCTACGATGAGAATGGGGACTTCTCCAAATGTATCGGTTACTGGAGCGCACTACGTGCGAATCCGGTGGCACGTATGTGGTATGATAGCAAGAATAAAAACGACAAGAACTACTCTGCCCGTGGTAACTTCTACTTTACCGTACAGCCGGTTAAGAACTTGATATGGCGTTCGGCTTTCGGTTTCGGATATTCCGGATGGACAAGCCGCAGCTATGACGAAACCTACGACCTGGGCGGCTCGTTCCAGCGTACGAATGACAATACCAGCCAGAGCTCCGGTAATGACTATGCATGGTCATGGGAAAATACGGTTAGCTATGACTTCAAGATTCAGGAAAATCATAGCTTTAACGTACTTGCCGGTATGTCTGCCGAGAAGTGGGGGCTGGGTGAAAGCGTAGGCGCCAACCGTCAGAAGTCTACTTTCGGAGACTGGCTGCATGGCTATATTGACAACACGGAAAAGCAAGATGCTGCCACTACTTGGAACATGTGGGGTAAGCCTTCCGGTCGCGGTAGTCTGCTTTCTTACTTTGGACGTATCAACTACGACTTCGCGGGTAAGTATATGGCTACTGTTATTCTCCGTGCCGATGGTTCTTCCAATTTTGCGAGAGGAAATCGTTGGGGATACTTCCCCTCTGTATCTGCCGGTTGGAACATTTCCAATGAAAACTTCATGGAGTCTACCCGAAATTGGCTCGACTATTTAAAACTTCGTGCAAGTTGGGGACAGAATGGTAACTGTTCCATCAGCAATTTCCAATACTTGTCTACTATAAACATCGGTGGTGCTGATTACTACTTTGGTAATGATAAGACAGGTAAAACACTTGGCTCTTATCCTGATATCCTTGCTAATGAGGACATCACTTGGGAAACTTCCGAACAGCTTGACTTGGGTATTGATGCACGTTTCCTTAACAACCGTTTAGGTCTTGCATTCGACTGGTATCAGAAGAAGACCAAAGACTGGTTGGTACAAGCCCCTATTTTGGCTTCCTATGGTACGGGTGCTCCATATATCAACGGTGGTGATATCAAGAATACAGGTGTTGAGATTGGATTTACCTGGAATGACCAAATTAAGAAAGATTTTACTTATGGTGCTTCTCTGAACATTGCTTATAATAAGAACGAGGTTACTCGTCTTGCTAACGGCGAAGGTGTTATCAACGGTGGTGCTGACGCTCTGTCTACCCAATCTGATTTTATTACCCGTGTAGAGGTTGGACGTCCTATTGGCTTCTTCTACGGATATAAGACTCTCGGTGTATTTCAGAATGATGAGCAGGTTCGTAATTATAAGGATGCCAAAGGCAATCAGATTATGCCGAATGCTGTTCCGGGCGACGTAATCTTTGCCGACCTTAATGGTGACGGTGTTATTTCTGGTGAAGACCGTACCATGATTGGTGATCCGCATCCTGATGTGAATCTCGGTCTGAATCTCAGCTTCGGCTATAAAGGGTTTGATCTCTCCATTACCGGTGTGGGAGCTTTCGGCCAGCAAGTAGCTCACTCTTATCGTGACTTCGGTGATAATCCGAAGGATAACTTCACGATGGATATTGCAGCCAATCGTTGGCATGGCGAAGGCACGTCCAATCGTTACCCGCGTATCACCTCATCTCCACACCAGAATTGGAAGTACATTTCTGACATCTATGTGGATAATGCCGATTATTTCCGCATCAGCAACCTGACAGTCGGTTATGATTTCAAGAAGCTGTTCTCTCAGATTCCTCTGTCACAACTTCGTATTTATGCTTCTATTTCTAACCTTTACACTTTTACCGGTTATAAAGGGATGGATCCTGAAGTAGGTTATGGTGCATATTCAAGTTGGTCACAGGGTGTCGATATAGGTAACTATCCTTTAGCACGTACATTCCTTATCGGTGCTAATGTTAAATTCTAAAATCTGAAAGCGTATGAAAAAGATATTATTATGTATTGCGTCAGTTTGCTTTATGGCAAGTTGTTCCGAAAGTTTCCTTGACACGGACAATCTGACAAAAAAAGACAGCAGCATCTTCCCGACGAGTACGGCAGATGCCAATCAAATACTCACTGCCATGTACCGTCCGGTCATGGGTGATGCGGGTTTTCCTCAAAGTTCCAGTTTCCTGATAGCCGAGTTGATGAGTGATGACCGTTTTGGCGCCGGTGGTACGGATGACCATGATGTACAGGCTATAGCAGCATTCAAGAAGACCAGTGAAAATATGTACAGCCGCTATTGGTCACTTCGCTGGGAGGGCATTTACCGTGCTAACTTCATGTTGAAGTGTGAACCGAACATCACATGGGATTCTGAGACCGAACACACCAGAATCATTGGTGAGACTTACTTTATGCGTGCTTACTATTATTTTGAACTGGCACGTGCATTCGGCCGTGTTCCCTTGGTGCTTACCACTGATCCGGTCAACAATCCGCAAGCTGAACCCGCAGAGATGTATGGACAGATTGCTTCTGATCTCTTAACTGCTATCGATATGCTGCCTGCCACCAAGTGGACAGCAGGTGTAGGTACAGACGGCCATGCCACCAAGTGGGCTGCCCAGGCTATGCTTGCCCGTGTATTCCTTTTCTATACCGGCTATTATAATGTAGAATCTATCACCCTTCCCGGTGAGGGTGGCGGTACTCTTACCAAGGCTCAGGTTATCTCTTTTGTAGAGGATTGCGTCAGCAATTCCGGTCATAGCCTGGTTCCCGAGTATCGTAATCTATGGCCTTATTCGGCGGCTGCCGACTATAAGTACAATGTCACTAATAAACTTTCCTGGATTGGTGAAGACGGTAGCAATCCCGAGGCTCTGTTCGTAGCCAAACACTCCGGTAACGACTGGAGCGCACGCAACAATGAAGCTCTTTTCTTCAGCCTTCGTTATCAGGACGAGGGTGGTAATAAGTGGATGGACTGTTATCCATACGGTTCCGGTTGGGGTTGTGGCACGGTTACTCCCAATCTGTATGAAACTTGGCCTACGAACGATCCCCGTCGTACGGGTTCTATTCTCAATGTAGATGATGCCAATGAAGGTATTGCGGCTTATGTGGACGGTGCACAGAACCAGATACATGATACTCACTTGTGGAACAAAAAGTACACTGCTATCAATACAAAGGCGGATGACCCGGAAGCGGAAACCTATGTGGGCACGGGTATCGAACCTCTTTACTGGCATCTTTATCCTTCTCTTAATACTCTTGATTACCAGTCCAACAACTTGCAGGATTTTTATGTAATCCGTTTCTCTGATGTACTGTTGATGGGTGCCGAGTTAGGAAGTTCTCATGCCCAGGAATATATGGATCGCGTACGTGCCCGTGTTGGCCTGGCATCTGTTCCTGCTACGCTGGAGAATATCCAGAATGAACGCCGTTGGGAACTGGCCTTTGAGGGCATCCGCTACTATGACCTGCTTCGCTGGCATAAAGAATCTCTTATCACCGAACATCGCTCTAACGTGAAGGTCCGTAACCAGAAGGCTGAGACTACCATCTCTGTTCCCTTCCGTGCCGAGACTAAAGGCTTCCTGCCTATTCCCGACCAGGAGATTCAGAAATCACAAGGTGTTCTGGTGCAGAACGAAGGATGGGCATCCAATGAAGGTAACTTCTAATGATTAACCTCAAATGTAATAATGATTATGAAGAATAAATATTTATCATTCTTAGGCGGTTGCCTCCTGGCAACGGTGTCGATGACTTCTTGTCTGGACGCTTCTGTCGATAACGATTCTCTCGGCGGCATGGTACCGGCAGAAGAGATTGCAGCTAACCTCGATGTGCATGGCATTACTCCGGGTAGTAACAAAGTAGTTATCAAGAACAATAATATGGGTGTCGGTGGTATGTGGGACTACCTGGTAGGTGTAACCACAGCCCAGTGCGATACGGTACTGATCCCCTTTCTCGGCGAACAGACACTGAAGTTCTACGCTACTTGCGGTGGCGGACAGGTCATTGTGGAAAAGAAGGTGATGATTGATGTGATAGACTATCCGCTTGACCCGTCGTGGGCGATACTTGCCGGCGAAGGTGAGGAAGGTAAGACCTGGGTTTGGGACCCCAATCCCGGACGTGGAAGCTGGGGCTGCTATGGTGCCGGAGGATATGGTTGGAGCGCCGATGTTCCTAACTGGGGATGTACTGCTATCGGTGGAACCTCAGATGCCGGCGTGGCTGTCTCTGATAAGGAATACATCACATTCGACCTTAACGGTGGTGCCAATGCAACCTTGCATAAGGCTGACGGTACAGTAGTGAAAGGGTCGTTCTCATTCTCAATGGGTGCTTCTGCCGATAAGGCTGCACTGAAACCTTCCTTCCGCGACGGTACGCCTACAGGTCAGGGATGGGTAGGTACGCTTACTCTGAAGGGTGTTTCACTTCCCTCCGGTTTCAATTATTATAGTGGTGCGGCAAGTGGAGGTACGTATGATATCGCTGTATTCAGCGAAAATGAGATGGTTCTCATTGAGCCGGATGCAGGCGCTGTGCTTTGTGACCCGAACTGGTCATCTGTCTCTACACACTGGTGCTTTGTTGCTAAAGAATAAAGATTCCAGGTGTCTCTGATAGTTCAAGTCTTAAAGAAGAGCGGATATGTTACTTGCATATCCGCTCTTTTGCTTCAGGTTTAAAATTCATCATCCCAGGTTTAAAATAAAACCTTTTTAATCCGATTGTCAAGGAATCTACTTCTTTTGAGAAATATTCAACTTCGGTGTTGCTCTTAGAATCTATTTTTGCGCATCAATATTCCTTTTTTATAAACTAATACTATATGTAATGAAAAGAAAAAGAATTCTTTTGCTGCTCTGCACATTCTGGTGCTCCTTGCAGCTTTTTGCCCAACAAATTAATGTCTCCGGAACAGTAACGGACTCTAACCAAGAGCCTGTTATAGGAGCTTCTGTTTTTGAGAAAGGTACAAGCAACGGTATTATTACAGATGTGGATGGAAATTTCAGTCTGAAGGTATCTCCCAATGCTACTATTGTCATATCCTTTATCGGTTATCAGACTGTAGAAGTGGGAGCGACGGACAAACCTCTGCGTATCGTCATGAAAGATGATGCCGAACTGCTGGACGAAGTAGTCGTAGTAGGTTATGGTGTACAGAAAAAGAGTGTGATGTCTTCCGCTGTAAGCCGCGTTACGAGTGAAGAACTGGATATGGGTAATCCGACCAACGTACAGAATGCCTTGAAAGGTAAGGTTTCCGGTGTGCAGATTACTTCCAATTCCGGTCAGCCGGGGGCTGACTCGAAGATACGTATCCGTGGCACGGGTACGGTAAACAGTTCCGATCCGTTGTATATCATAGACGGTATGCCTTCGGAAAGCGGTATCAACCATCTTAATCCCTCGGATATCGAGTCTATTGAGGTATTGAAAGATGCTGCTTCGGCGGCTATCTATGGTGCCCGTGGCGCTAATGGTGTTGTGCTGGTGACGACTAAGAAAGGTACGAAGGGTACGAAGGCCACGCTGAACTATGAGTTTACATACGGCATTCAGAATCCCTCCAAAACAGCCGACCTGTTGGAATCTGCCGATTATTTGATGTTAAGTAAAGAAGCGGCAGCCAATGCCGGTACGGAGTTCTATCTGCATGGTTCGCCCGATGTAAATACGAACTGGGAGAAAGAACTTCGCAACGGGAACGCCTCTATCATGAACCATAAGGTGAGTCTGAGCGGTGGTTCGGAGAGCTCTACTTATTATGCCTCTTTCGGTTATGTAAAGCAAGAGGGTATTTATGCCAAGGGACACTCCGATTATGAGCGTTATAACCTGCGACTGAACTACAATACCACACTACTGGATACAAAGGAACGCAACTGGTTGAATAAAATTTCTTTCGGCGCTATCACTGCTTTCTCACAAAGTATTCAGGAAGGTAATACAATCGGTAATAGTGAAGCTGCCGGTCTGATTACTTCCATCAATATGCTGCCTCCTACGGAGAGTGTTTACCAGACCGATCCTGCCAAACTGGCGGAGTATGAACTCGCCTATCCAAACCGTGTCATCGCCCCCAACGGACAAGTTTATAACGTGATCGACATGCGCGAAATCTCCAATCCGCTGGCAGAAATGCAAGTGACGCACAACCAGCGGACCAAACCCCGCAACTTCAGCTATAACTTCAACTTCGACGTGGACGTGTTGCCGGGTTTGAAGTTCAAAACTACTTATGCTGCCGAGTGGGTCATCAACTCTGTTAAGAACGTGATTCCCGCATACGACTTGAACTCTACTTCTTATGCATCCACTTCGCAGGTTGAAGACGAGAAGCGTGAATCTTCTTACTGGCAATGGGAGAATGTACTTTCTTACAACAAGACTTTCGGCAAGCACAGCATCGGTGCTTTGGCCGGTACTTCCATGTCTTCCTATCATTACGAGAATCTGAAAGGTACGGATTACGATTTGCTGGTGGTAGACATGGACAAAGCGTTTATCGATATAGCTACTGCCGACGAGGCATCTTCCAAGGTGGAAGGCAAGGGCTCTGACCACCGTATTGCTTCCGTATTCGGTCGTATCAACTACAACTACGATGAGAAGTATCTGTTTGAAGCAGTGGTTCGTCGTGACGGCTCTTCCAATTTCGGCCGTAAAAACCAGTTTGCTGTTTTTCCTTCTGTATCTGCGGGCTGGGTACTGACACGTGAAAACTTCATGCAGAACAGACCTTCCTGGATTGACTTTGCCAAGATTCGTTTCAGTTGGGGACAGAACGGTAACGAGAACATCGGTGCCTTTAAGTACACCAGCATGATGACCAAGAGCTTCCAGACCGTGTTTGGCGGTGGCGTTTATACTGGTATGCTTCCCGACGGCTATGCCAATGCCGATTTGAAGTGGGAGACTTCCGAACAGGTGGACTTAGGTCTCGACTTGCGTTTTTTCAACAGCGCACTGACTTTCTCGGCAGACTACTTCGTGAAGAAAACGAAAGATATGTTGCTTGATTCTCCTATCCCGATGTACACCAGCTATCGTAATATGACGCTGAATGCCGGTACGGTGAAGAACGAAGGTGTGGAACTGGAAGCTTCTTACCGTTTCAAGGTGGACAAGGTTAACTTCAGTTTGGGTGCCAACGCTTCGTACATCAAGAATACGGTGACTGACCAGGGACCGGACCGCGTAGGTCTCGACAACTTGGGCGGTGGTCTGGGTGGTCAGATTACCTGGAGAGAGAACGGACGCCCCTACGGTTTCTTCTACGGTTATGTAACGGATGGCGTTTATCAGAACCAGGCCGAAATAGACAATTCTCCCCACATGGATGGTGCCAAACCGGGTGACTTGAAATTCAAAGACTTGACGGGCGAGGGTACGTTGGATGCTTCCGACCGTACTATAATCGGTAAGCCTAATCCGGACTGGACATACGGCTTCAACCTGGCTGCCGACTGGAACGGCTTCGACTTCAGTGCTTTCTTCCAAGGAAGCATTGGCAACGATATTTATAAAATGTATCGTCGTCCGAATGTGGCAGGTGCCAACTATGAATCCTTCTGGCTGAACCGCTGGCATGGCGAAGGCACTTCCAACAGCGTTCCGCGCGTGGTGGAAGGAGATAACTACAACTACCAGATTTCAGACTTCTTCGTGGAAGATGGTTCATACTTGCGCATGAAGGTAGCGCAGGTAGGATATACGCTTCCCGCACGGCTGACCAAGAAGGCAGGTATACAAAAACTGCGTGTTTTTGTACAAGGTGAGAATCTCCTTACGATAACAGGTTACTCCGGTTACGATCCTGAAGTAGGGACACGTAATGGCTTTGATGGTGGTACCTATCCGCAGGCACGCACTTTTACCCTGGGTGCAAACATTGTATTTTAATAACCTTAAAACAGATTTATGATGAATAATATATTTAAGACCATAGTTGCCGGAGCGTTTGCCTCCGTGGCATTTGCTTCTTGTTCGGACTTCCTGGTGACCGAACCTACTACCCAAGTGGCAGAAACCGAATTTTATAAGACGGAAGATGAGATGTTGAAGGGCCTGTATGCTGTGAACGCTGACGTCAAAGTGCGTTTGATGGAAATTTGGGCCTATTCTTCGTTGCTTTCTGATGAGTCCGAGACTGGCGGAGGTAAAGGAGAAGGCGTTTGGAAAACCAAGTGGGATACTTTCTCATACAATACCAACAGTTGCTTCGGTGAATGGGGGTACGGTACGTGGTGGAACGAGTGGGATTTCGGTATCTACAACGGTGTGATAGATGCCTGCTTGTTGGTGGATAAACTGGCAGGTTCCAACTTGAGTGAAAGCGTAAAGAAACCTATCGAGGCTGAGGCCCGTTTCTACCGTGCATTGTTCTATAACTATTTGTTTATGGGCTATGAACAGTTCCCGCTTATCAAGCACTACCTGGCGGCCAGCGAAATGTATACTGTTGCCAAAGGTACACGTGACGAGATCTTTGATTTCATGATGGAAGATTTGTCCGACGATTATATCAGTGCACTGCCCGATCGCTCTTCTACGCCTCAGGGACGTATCTGCAAGGATGCTGCCCGGGTGCTCCGCACGAAGATAATCCTTTTCCACCGTGCCGAGGCGGACTATCCGAAGGCATTGGCTGACATGAAGGAGATTATCTCCAGCGGACGCTACAAACTGGATCCCGACTACTTGCATTTGTGGGTAAAAGACGGCGAATGGGGTAGTGAGAACATTTACGATGTGGCCTATGGTGGTAACGGTTCTGATACAGGTAATGGCTTCGTGAACGGGGTCGGCGGCCGTTCGCTCCAGGATCCGCGTAGTGCCGAGCAAGGCGGTTTGTGCAGCGGATATGGACAGAATACGATGCCGAGCACCATCTTCAATATGTTCAAAGAGGGCGATGTACGTCGTGAAGGCACTGTGCTGGACTATCGTATAGAGGCTCAGAAAGTGAACGACCTGGTGGCTCAAGGCAAATTGCCTGCAGGAAGTACCTTCTACGTGAGCGAAGAGCAGGAAAACTTCGAGTGGCTGGGACACTATAAATATACGCCGCGTAAGGAGAATGCTTCGGACATCAATCCGGCAAGCAACTACTCCGTACCTTTCCGTTTCTACCGCTACGCCGATGTACTGCTGCTGGGCACCGAACTGGAAGCCCGCATTAACGGTAACGTAAGCAGCGAAGGTCAGGGATGGTTTGACCAGGTACGCGACCGTGCTTTTCAGGATCAGAACCACCGCATCAGCCTGTCGGGCAAGAGCAAACAGGAGATTCTGGACATTATCTTCGAGGAACGCGGCTACGAGTTCATGGACGAGATGCAGCGTTGGTTCGACATCCTTCGCTTTGATAAAGGAACTGAAATTCTGGGTAACAAGGGATGGACTGAGAAATACAGATACTTCCCAATCGATCAGTCGGAGATAGATCGTGCTAAAGGTGGATTGACACAGAATCCGGGTTGGTTATAGGTTTATTTGGTTTTTTAAGGTGAGAGTCCTGGGCGGTACATTACTGCTCAGGACTTTTTTTACACAATGATTAGTTCCTGCTGTGCCTGAGGAAAGATATTCTTTCCTGCTTCAGAAGATATCTTGCCCGCAAGGAAAACTTGGAATAAAGCCTTTGGTTGTAAGAATATAAGCTTTATTCTTATAAATATAATCTTTATTTCTAAGAATAAAGCTTATATTCTAAGATTGTCTTGCGAGGAAGGTAAGTTTGCTCTTCTATTTGAGGAAGTTAAGATAGTACAGTTATATCGAACTCGTTAAATTATCATTCCTGTGCGCCTCATTGGTCAGAGTTGCATAGCTTCCTTTAGGGGACGAGGGGTGGAAACAAACAAACGTGGCAGCCGTTCTTTCAAACGTTCTGCCACGCTTTATTATATAGTCTGTACTGGTTTAGAACTGAGTCTTGATATTGTTCAGCCAAGTGCTGACATTCTTTTTCACTTCATTCGGTCTGTCTCTGACGTCATCGCCGCTTACGGCATAGCCTTCGAGGATGGTGGAGTTAGGACAAAGTTCTGCAATCTCAGTCAGGCAGTTTCCTGCACCGCCACCGAAGGTGGCAAAGGGAACAACTTTCTTTCCTGCAAGCTGATTGCTTTGTAAGAATGCTTTTACCGGGAGAGCAACGGAACCGAACCAGTTGGGTGTTCCTACGAAGATGACATCGTAAGAGTCGAGGTTCTCCACATTGCCTTTCAACGTAGGCAGTACGCCTTCGTCAATCTGCTTCTGCACGGCATCGTGTGTACCTTCCGAGGGATAGGGCGTTTCCGGTTCGATGGCGAATATATCTCCACCGATGGAGTCGTGGATAAGGGTGGCTAACGTTTGGGTGTTGCCGCCCTGTGAGAAATAGGCTACCAATATTCGGGGGCCTTGAACCTCTGCTTTGCCTGTCTTGCCGGCACAGCTACCCAGTGTGAAAAGCAGCGCTACTGCTGCAATTACACTAAAAACTTTTGTTTTCATACGTGATAAAATATTAGTGGTGTTTTCTATTTGAGAAACGGATCTCCTTTCCGGTCTTTGCTTACCACCCAGCGGAAGGCATTTACGAGCAGAAGGTTCTGCGTTCCGTCGATGAATTCTTCGTCGCCATGTCCCATGTTGAGGTAGATCATCCGGTAGTTCTTGTTAGTCCACACGATGGGGAAATCGCCGAAGTTCACTACATCTTTAATGCCCAGCGGATAGTTCTTGGGAGAGATGGAGAGTAGCACTTCCACATCTTTGTTCTGTCGGGGGCTGGGCTCCCACTGATACCATTCGCTGGCAGGGGCTACGAAGGACGTCGGCAAGCTCTTGGTGACGGGATGTTCCGCATTGTCAACTTCAACCAATACAGGTTGGGGGGGCCAGTTGTTACAATAGAACACACCGCCGCCAAGGAACTTGACGAGCCAGGGCCAGTTGGTGTTTCGGTCATTATAGGCAGCGGCGTGGAAGCCTACCCAACCACCGCCGTTCTCCATATATTGCTCAAAAACATCACGCTCGGCCTTGCTGCTTGGAGTTGTGTTAAGCATGATAATAACGTTGTACTCTTTCAGTTTATCATAAGGATATTGAGAGAAATCGGTAGTGATGTCCAGCACGAAGCCATCGCCATAGTTCAGTTTCTTAAAGAACTGTACGGCTTGTTCGGCAAAGTGTACGTGGGCTTCTTCGGCCTGTGTGGTGTAGTAGACCAGTGCTTTGAAGCGGGGCGCTTTAGCATAATTGGCGGGATAGCCTGCGGGAACTTGTGCGTGCACCAACAAGGTGCAGATACTGAATAGTAAGATAAAAATGTGTCTCATGTCTTTTTGATTAATGATTTATATTAGATGAATGATAACTTCCTTATTTTTTAATTCTTAACTCCCTCAGTATTCCGCAATCAGCGACAGCCACTTGCCCGCCGAGGTCACCCACACCTCTTTGTAGCAGGCATTGTTCGTCTGCGGCCAGTAGGGGATGTCGTCGTTGCCCAGTGTGCGTATGCCTACGGGCATTTCTCCTGTCATTTCGCCGGAAGAGAAAGTGTTCAGCTGCGGATAATTCCGCCCTTCGCCGTATATCAGCGATTGTCCGAAGGGGTTCTTGCCTACCGTCCAGTAGAGTTGTTCCAATCCTATTTCGAGCAGTTCCTTGTCCTTCATAAAGTTTCCGCAGATGGCGGCGGACTTTCCGGTGGAGAGGTGGATGGCTGTATTGCCGTTGAAGATGTTGAACCACACGGGGAAGCGCTTCACGTAGTGTTCCTTGTCCAGCCGGATGCCCCGCTTTATCTGCTCCGTGTACAACTCTTTCGCGTTGGTGGGCGGGAAGAGGTGGAGGGCATAGAAGCCGGTAGTGTCCTTGTATTCTTCGGCATGGTAAACACCACTCGGCAACATACCGTAGGGGCGGGTGTATTTCATCAGCCCTTTCAGGTAGTTGCCATAGAGGTGTATGGAGCGCTCCCATTGGGGGTAATCGGGATGCTCCGGTTGCGTCTCGCACAGCATCGACATGGCTTGCATGTAGACTTGCTCGCGCGACTGGTGTATATAGTGAACTATTGACTGTTTGTTTTTATCCCGGTAGAAGAATCCGCAGGTGCCGTCCTTGTCCTTCAACGGCTCTGTGCGCTGGCAGTCCAGGGTGTAGCGGATGTATTCGGCGGCGGCTTCTGCGTAGCAAGGCTTGCGTGTCAGCTTGTAGAGTTGGCTGGCTGCCCAAGAAATGGTAGCCATATACTGACTCTTGGAAGTGTTGTAGCTGTGCTCGTAGGGCTGTACGAACTTGTCGAAGCCGTCCTTCTTGAACTTCTCCAGGGCAAAACGGAAGTCTTCTTCCGCCACGCGGCGCAGATATTCCTGGTACATGGGGTCGTTGTCCAGTGTCATGGACGCGTATGCTTCGTAGCCGGCATACAGGAAGTTGTCGAAAGCAAAGTTCTGTACGCGTACGGAAGTGATGTCATCCAGCGAATTAAACACGCCGTCCTGCCAGATAAGCAGTCCCATGCTGCTGGCGCGGTAGCCGTCGCCGTAGCGGTTTTTCACGATGAACTCCACGCCCCATTCGGCTTCTTCGCGCAGGCGGGCGGCAAGGGCGGGATTCTTTGTTTTTTGTTTGTTGTAGGCTTCGAGCAGGGCAAAGGCTACGTCTCCTGTTTGGAGTGTCTGTTGCGAAAGGTCTCCGGCATCGTGCCATCCGCCGTTGAAGGGAAGGCGCAGGCCGTTGTGTTCCGACATCAGGTCGACGTGGCAAGTGGCGTGCTTACCCGGTACCGGATGCCCGCAGCGCTGGCAGAAGATAAAGTTCAGCACCCGCCATTGCGAGTCTTCCCAAATGTTTTCTCCGATGCGGAAGGCTGGGGTAAGTGCATCACCCGCTTTCAGCCGGTATTCTCCGGGACGGCTGAAGGCTATAAAGTCGATGAGGCCGAACTGTCCGAGGGTGGTTGTCTCTTCTTTGATCTCTCCTTCGTAGGCCACTTCGCCTTCCGGGGTTAGCAGTTGGAACCGCTTATTATATAGAGAGGTTTTTGTGTCGATAATGGCCGTCTTGGAACTGTTCTGGGCATATCCAGTAGTAGAATAAACAATCTTTCCTTCGGCAGGTAGCCATCCGCTCACCTTGTCCGGTTGCTTCACCGTTTGCAGTTGCAGGTTGTCTATATAGTAGATAGCAGAGTCTCCCGTTGTCCGGTCTTTGCCCTTCAGGGAAGTGCTGAAACTGATTTTCATTACTTTGTCCCGTTGGAACTCGTCTATTTCGAGGAAGCACTGGTTCCATTCTTTGTTGACCAGATTAATAAGGTGTGAGCCGGTAGGCTGGTTGTATCCTTTCTTGGCAGGTGTGTCGGCATTGACGAACGTCAGGTTCATGTTGACTACGCGGGCACCGTCGCAATCGGGATAGATGGAGAACACAATCCGGTTGTACTTTTCCAGGTTGGCTCCATCCAGGTGATAGGTGACGCCGGCATTTCCATACGTTGCGTAGTCGGGATCGGAAGGAGAGCCTGTGGCCCTTTTCCCGGTCGATGTGGGGAATTGCAGTTTGATGCTTCCTAGTCCCGAAACCGTCTTTTCCTTGCTGAAGGACATACTTCCTGCGCCGGAGTGGCTCCAGCCTTCGGTGCTTGCCTGGCGGGTAAGAGGGACGCTTTGCAATATTTCCTTCTTCCATCCGTTGGCTTCATAGGAATTTTCTACATTCAGGGGGAGGGGCTGATGGATTAATCCGCTTTCATAAATTTGCTTTTCCAGTTCCGCATCTTGGGCGAGCCGGACTTGGCTGTATGCAGAAAACTTACTTGCGGATAGAAGGAATAAGATAATTAGTGTCTTTCTCATTTTTTTATGCTAACCTTTGGTTTCTGAGTTGCAAGGTTAGTCATTATTTATTAGAAAGAGGTTTGATAACTGCCATAAATACTCTAAAAACTATCCGAATGCAGGGGGAATGATAGAATACGAACTTTGGCGGACAAGTTTTCAACATAAAGACGAATACGAAGATCTCTGACAAAATAATGAAGAGTAATTACAGGAATATTTATAATGCTGTATTAATGTATAAATTTATTGCCTTTTCTTGTTTCCTCTCGATAATATTTTTACCTTTATGCCGATATACCGAATTGTTGAACTTAGATAGGAGGAATATGCGACTTGCTACTTAAGGCTCTTGATGAGTGTTTCTGACGTTTTATCATTATTTAATCAAAATATCACTGTATTTTATAGCGGATATGAAAAGTTTTCCTATATTTGCAGTGTTGTTCGGTGACACTTTGCTCGGATAACCTAAGTAAACAAGGTAATAACCTTTAAAACGTAATATTATGAATATCGAACGTATCATGTCCTCTTTGGAGGCAAAGCATCCCGGCGAGTCTGAATATCTTCAAGCCGTAAAGGAAGTACTTCTTTCTATCGAAGATATCTACAATCAGCATCCTGAGTTCGAGAAAGCGAAAATCATAGAACGGTTGGTTGAACCCGATCGTATTTTTACTTTCCGTGTTACGTGGGTGGATGATAAAGGCGAGGTGCAGACTAATCTCGGTTATCGCGTACAGTTCAATAATGCTATCGGTCCGTACAAAGGCGGTATTCGTTTCCACGCTTCAGTAAACCTCTCTATCTTGAAGTTCTTGGGGTTTGAACAGACTTTCAAGAATGCTTTGACCACTCTGCCTATGGGTGGCGGTAAAGGCGGTTCCGATTTCTCTCCGCGCGGTAAGAGCGATGCGGAAGTGATGCGTTTCTGTCAGGCTTTCATGTTGGAATTGTGGCGTCACCTCGGTCCGGATATGGACGTACCCGCCGGTGATATTGGTGTAGGTGGCCGTGAAGTGGGCTATATGTTCGGTATGTATAAGAAACTGACACGCGAATTTACAGGTACTTTCACGGGTAAAGGTCTGGAATTCGGCGGTTCATTGATACGTCCCGAAGCAACCGGTTTCGGTGGATTGTATTTTGTAAACCAGATGTTGGAAACCAAAGGTATAGATATCAAGGGTAAGACGGTTGCTATCTCCGGTTTCGGAAATGTGGCTTGGGGTGCAGCTACCAAGGCTACCCAGTTGGGTGCTAAGGTCATTACGATTTCCGGTCCCGACGGTTATATCTATGACCCGAACGGCATCAGTGGCAAGAAGATAGATTATATGTTGGAACTCCGTGCATCGGGCAATGATATCGTAGCTCCGTATGCCGATGAATTCCCCGGCTCTACTTTCGTTCCCGGCAAACGTCCGTGGGAGGTGAAAGCCGATATTGCTTTGCCTTGTGCAACGCAGAATGAGTTGAATGGGGAAGATGCACAGCATCTGATTGATAATAAGGTGACTTGTGTGGGCGAAATCTCCAATATGGGATGTACCCCCGAAGCTATCGACCTCTTTATTGAAAACAAGATTATGTATGCACCGGGTAAGGCTGTGAATGCAGGCGGTGTGGCTACCAGCGGATTGGAAATGTCACAGAATGCAATGCATCTCAGTTGGAGTGCGGCTGAGGTAGACGAGAAACTTCATGCCATTATGCACGGTATCCATGCTCAGTGCGTGAAATACGGAACAGAACCCGACGGCTACATCAATTACGTGAAGGGTGCTAATATCGCCGGCTTCATGAAAGTAGCCCACGCCATGATGGGTCAGGGAATTATCTAAGGAAAAACTTTGTTTAGTTGTATTTGTATTTGTGGTTTGTGCTGCCTGCGCCTGTGAAGGCCCGGGCAGTACTTTTTTTTTAGTGATTAGTGATTAACCACTTAAAATCGTTACTTTTGCATCTCGAACCATAAATAACAAAGAGATGTTACAACCCGAATTGAAAGTGAGACGCGATAAGATACGCGCACTCATGGCTCAACAATCAATTGATGCCGCTCTTATTACTTGTAATGTAAACCTAATCTATACGTATGGACGTGTTGTCAGTGGTTACCTCTATCTGCCGCTGAACGCTCCCGCCCGTTTGTTCATCAAGCGGCCTAACAATATCGAAGGAGAGCATATCCACCCCATCCGCAAACCCGAACAACTTCCCGAACTGCTGCAAGAATGCGGCTTGCCGATGCCGGCAAAGCTGATGTTGGAAGGTGACGAACTGTCTTTCAGCGAATACAATCGTTTGGCTGCCTGCTTCCCCGAGGCAGAGGTAGTGCCTTGCGGTACATCCCTTATCCGTAAGGCACGGAGCGTAAAGACGAATATCGAACTTGAAATCTTCCGCCGTTCCGGCATAGCACATGCCAAGGCTTACGAGCAGATACCTTCTGTTTACCGGCCGGGAATGACCGATCTCCAGTTCTCTGTTGAGGTGGAACGGTTGATGCGTCTGGAAGGTTGCTTGGGAATTTTCCGCGTGTTCGGTCAGAGCATGGAGATTTATATGGGAAGCGTGCTGACGGGTGACAATGCCACAGTTCCTTCTCCCTATGACTTTGCTTTGGGTGGCGAGGGGCTCGATCCGTCTTTGCCCGGTGGCGCAAATGGTACTTTGTTGCAGCCCGGACAGAGTGTTATGGTAGACTTGGGTGGAAACTTCCACGGTTATATGGGAGACATGAGCCGCGTCTTTTCTATCGGTAAGTTGCCGGAAGAGGCTTATGCCGCTCATCAGACTTGCTTGGAAATTCAAGAGGCTGTTGCCGCGAAAGCAAAACCCGGAACCGTCTGCGAGGATCTTTATAATCTGGCTATCGATATCGTAACCAAAGCCGGCTTTGCCGACAACTTCATGGGAACAGAGCAGAAAGCCAAGTTCATCGGTCACGGCATCGGGCTGGAGATTAACGAGGCGCCTGTACTCGCTCCCCGCATGAAGCAGGAATTGGAGCCGGGCATGGTCTTTGCATTGGAGCCGAAGATTGTCTTGCCGGGTGTAGGCCCTGTAGGCATTGAGAATTCTTGGGCAGTGACAACGGATGGGGTGGAGAAACTGACGCTGTGCAAGGAAGAGATTATAGAGTTGTAAATGATAATTTAGCGGCGAAGCCGCTAAATTAGGTTGACGAGCTACAAGCTACCAGTGACAAGTACCTTGCGGCGTAATAGCGCAGCAACTTGTAGCTTGTCACTCGTAGCTTAGCGCGCACAGCGCGCTAAATTCCCATTTATTTCACCCTTCTGTTAAGCTGATTATTCGCCTTCGAAGGCTTTGATTTGCCAATCCGTTTTCCGGTTGGTTTAGCCTTGTCGGTCCGCTTGGGGCGGGGAGTTGCGTCTTTATTCCCCCTCATAATACTCGCATAGATAGTAACGGGCTATGAAGTCCCAATTCTGAAGTAACAACTCTCTTCCGTTGGGGAAGGGAAGTGTCACTTCGGGCAGAAGATCTTTCGCCATTCCATACTTCACTAAGTCGAAGGGGCAAGCTCCCGGCTCGCAGAACAGGCAATAACCTATTTCGGCAGCCCGCTTGGCATCGTACATCGGATTGCGCTCTTCGCAGAAGAAGGCGGCTACACCGTGTGCAACGAGCATTCCCTTGGCATTGGCATAAATCACGAACTCTTCCTCGTCCTTCAGGTCGGGTAGCAGGGAATCCGGTTTATTCTCCCACTTCAGTACTTCGACAAAGAAAGTGCATAGTTCCTCGTAGGTAGCAAAATAGAGCAACGGATTTCCTTTGCTATACTCCAGGCAATGCATCACGTCCTTACTCAGCTTCGTATCCGGCTTAATTTCCGGCAATGGCGAGTTGTCTATATCCAGCAAGTCTACTCCCATTACCCAAGCGATGCCGGATTCCCCTTCACTGACGGGGGCTTCTTCAAAGCAGGCATCCATCATTTCATAGATGGTCTGACTTAATGCCAACAGATCCTCATCCAACGGATCGAACAAGGTATAATCTTCAACGTTCCAGAAGCCGACTTGCGAATACAGAGTCCATAAGACGAATGCGATGTCCTCTTTGTTGATTTCGTCGGGAACATAGTCATCGGTCAGCTTATAGAATGGGAGATAACTTCCGTATCTTTCGTAGTATGCATTCGAGAATGCTTTCCATCCGCCGTTTTGGGCAATGGCGTCCTGGAAGTACATGGCGAGGCTGATGGCAGCATCTACCTTTGATTCGTCGTCTTCGTATTTATATAAGGCAGACTGCCGGACTATGGGGAGACTTTTTATGGCAAAGTCCAAGTACCACTTGTCGGTGGGTAGCACGCGTGTGCGTTCATTGGCTCCCAACCAACGTTTCATGCTGATTGTCATCATTGTTTGTTCATTTGTTTCCGGTAAAGGTAATACATTTTAATATACAATAATGATAACCGGATGAAAATGTTTGCTGTACCGGTGAAGATTTTTATAATCTCTTCAATGCCAATTTTATTACCTGCTCCACCGGTGCGGCGGGATCTTCCTTCAGGATGGCGAGTACCACCTTCTGTGAAGGGGCTTGCGCAAAGCCCAGCATGGTGAGGGCGGCGATTGCTTCTTCCTGCACCTGCGCATTGGCGGCGGGCATCAGTGTGTCCATTGTTCCGGCTGTGCCTGCGGCTATGCTGCCGGTCTTTATTTTGTCTTTCAGGTCTACAATCACGCGTTGGGCGGTTTTCAGTCCGATACCTTTCACGGTTTTCAGCAGGTTGGCATTCTCGGTGCTGATGACGCTGACCAGTTCGGCAGGCGAGAGTGCCGAGAGAATCATGCGGGCGGTGTTGCCGCCGATGCCCGATACGGAGATCAGCAACAGGAAGAGCTCCCGTTCTTGCTTGTCGGCAAAGCCGTAGAGGATATAGGCATCTTCGCGGATGGCTTCGTATATATAGAGTTTGCACTCCTTCTTGCCCTGGATGGCAGCGTAGGTATTCAGGGAAATATTGACGGCATATCCCAGTCCGTTACAGTCTATCACTGCGGTTGCCGGACTCAGCTCGGCAATTCCGCCTTTAATGTATTCTATCATTGGCGCATTATCACATTATCATTCCGCGAATGTAGGAATTATTATTGAACTTTCAGTCACTAAAAAAAGAAAAAACTCTGTGAAACTCTGTGCTACTCTGTGGTAAAAGTGAATGAAAATGCTTACTTTTGTGCCGATAAAATAGAAAACTGATAATCAAAACCAGCAAAAGAATGAAAAAAGTAAGAGCAGCCATCGTTGGCTATGGCAATATCGGGCACTTCGTACTCGAAGCCCTGCAAGCAGCTCCCGACTTTGAGGTAGCCGGTGTAGTACGCCGTGCCGGAGCAGAAAACCGCCCTGAAGAATTGAGCAATTACCCCGTCGTAAAGAATATCCAGGAACTGGAAGGCGTAGATGTCGCCATCCTTTGCACGCCTACACGCAGTGTAGAGAAGTATGCCAAAGAAATTCTGGCATTAGGCATCCATACCGTCGATAGCTTCGACATCCATACCGGAATCACCGCCCTGCGCCGTACACTGGATGCGGAAGCAAAGGCTCACAATACCGTATCCATCATTTCTGCCGGCTGGGACCCGGGTAGTGACTCCGTTGTCCGCACGCTGCTCGAAGCCATCGCACCGAAGGGCATCACTTACACGAACTTCGGCCCTGGCATGAGCATGGGACATACGGTAGCAGTGAAGGCTATCGACGGTGTGAAGGCGGCTCTCTCCATGACCATCCCCACCGGAACGGGCATCCATCGCCGTATGGTTTACATCGAACTGAAAGACGGTTACGAATTTGACAAGGTAGCCGCCGCCATCAAGGCAGACCCGTACTTTGTGAATGACGAAACCCACGTGAAACTGGTGCCGAGCGTAGATGCACTGCTGGATATGGGACACGGTGTGAACCTGACCCGTAAAGGTGTATCGGGCAAGACACAGAACCAGCTCTTCGAATTCAACATGCGCATCAACAACCCCGCCCTTACGGCGCAGGTGCTGGTATGCGTGGCTCGCGCCGCTATGCGTCAGCAGCCGGGATGCTATACAATGGTCGAAATTCCGGTCATCGATCTCCTTCCAGGCGACCGCGAAGAGTGGATCGGACACCTGGTATAAGGCATACTAAAAAAACAGATGATGCGTTTGCCCCAAACAGACCATCTGTTTGCCTCAAACGCATCATCTATTTCACCCAAACGCATCATCCGTTTTACACGAACGGATGATGCGTTTTTTATGCTCTGATTATCAGAAGAAGAATCTTAGAATATCATTGAAGTTTGCCCATATCAGCAGGCCGAAGAGCAGGAACATTCCCACCATCTGCGCCCGTTCCATGAACTTGTCGCTCGGCTTGCGGCGCGCTACGATTTCGTATATCAGGAACAGTACGTGTCCGCCGTCCAATGCCGGAATGGGCAGGATGTTCATGAAGGCAAGGATAATGGAAAGGAATGCCGTCATGTACCAGAACTGGTGCCAATCCCACGTTGCGGGGAAGATGCTGCCGATGGTTCCGAAACCACCCAACTGCTTGGCTCCTTCTTTGGAGAAGAGGTATTTCATCTGGCCTACATACCCTTTCAGGGTGCTTACTCCCAGTTCTATCCCGGCAGGGAAGGAAGCCAGGAAGCTGTATTCCTTTTTCACAACGGGTAGCAGCCGGTCGGTCATTGTGCGTGCTGCTATACCTATCTCATAAAGGGAATCGGCAGTCAGCGTCAGCGTATCGGTTACTCCGTTGCGCACGTAGGTCAACGTGATGTCACGGTCTGCGCTGTTGGCTTTCTTCCGGTTCATCAACTCTTCTTTGAAATCGAAGTAGGCAATCTTTTTGCCGTTCATTGCCGTGATACTGTCTCCTACTTGAAGCCCGGCTATAGCTGCGGGGCGTCCGGCGATGATACTGTCGATGACGAACGGATAACGGAAGGAAGCGAAACGGACGCTGTCCGCCAGCAGGCGGTTCATCATATCTTCGGGGATATATACGGAAGCCTCTTCTCCGTCGCGCAGTACGGTTACCTGGCGGGCATCGACTACGGCGGTCAGCAAGTCACCGCCCATGCGCTCGAAGGGAACGCCGTCGGCAGAGATCAGCACGTCGCCGTCGCGGAAACCGACTGCTTTGGCGGTCTCGTTGAAGTCCATACCCAACGGAGCCTGCTGTACCGGAACGTATTCGTCGCCCCAGGTAAAGAGGATCATGGAGTAGATGAACAGTGCCAGCAGGAAGTTGAACAGCACGCCGCCTATCATAATGAGCAGGCGTTGCCATGCCGGTTTGGCACGAAACTCCCACGGCTTCATGGGCTGTTTCATTTGTTCGGTGTCCATAGACTCGTCTATCATGCCGGCAATTTTCACATAGCCGCCCAGGGGCAGCCATCCGATGCCGTATTCCGTTTCACTGTTTTTGGGTTTGAATTTGAATAGTGTGAACCACGGGTCGAAGAATAAACAGAACTTTTCAACGCGGGTTTTGAATAGTCGGGCGAAGAGAAAGTGCCCCCCTTCATGAACGATAACGAGCAGCGAAAGGCTCATAACGAGTTGCAGGGCACGAATCAAGAATGTTTCCATCTAATAATCTACTAATTTATTTGTTTATAATACTATAGCCTAATCAATCATTTCTTTAGCTATCCGCCGCGCTTCCGCATCCGTTGCCACATAGTCCTCGTAAGTAGGCCTCTGTATATAGGATACGCGCGACATCGTCTTTTCTATCACGTCGCTCATGCCGAGGAACGAAATCTCATCCCGCAAGAAGGCGGCTACCACTACTTCGTTGGCGGCATTGACTATGCACGGCATATTTCCGGCACGGTGCAGGGCTTCGTAGGCGAGTGCCAGGTTGCGGAAACGTGTTGTGTCCGGTTGCTCGAACGTCAGTTCCGTGCATTGCTTGAAGTCCAGGCGCGGGAAAGATGCTTTCAGTCTGTCCGGATAGGAAAAGGCATACTGGATGGGCAGGCGCATATCCGGCATGCCCAACTGTGCCTTTACGGCACCATCCTCAAACTGTACCATGGAGTGGATGACGGATTGCGGGTGTACCACCACCTCTATCTGGTCGGGGCGCACGCCAAACAGCCATTTCGCCTCAATCACCTCGAATCCTTTGTTCATCATCGAGGCGGAGTCTATCGTTATCTTGGCGCCCATGTCCCAGTTGGGGTGTTTCAGCGCCTGCGCCTTGGTGACGTTTGCCAGTTGTTCCATTGTGCAGGTGCGGAAGGGGCCGCCGGAAGCGGTCAGTATCACTTTCTCTATCGGGTTGCCTATCTCTCCGGCTAAACACTGGAATACGGCGGAATGTTCGGAATCGACGGGGAGGATGGGCGTGCCGCTGAAACGTGCCAGGTCGTTGATAAGCTCTCCCGCCACCACCAGGGTTTCTTTGTTTGCCAGGGCTATCGCCTTGCGTGCGCGTATGGCGTTCATGGTCGGTCTCAGTCCGGCATAGCCCACCATGGCGGTGAGCACGATGTCGATGGGAGTTTCCGCTACTATCTGGCAAAGCGCCTCTTCGCCTGCATATACCTTAATGGGCAGGTCGGCAAGGGCTTCTTTCAGTTGCAGGTATTTCGATTCGTTGGCTATCACCACTGCTTCGGGCTTGAACTTGCGTGCCTGGGCAATGAGATCGTCTACGCGGTTATTGGCGGTCAGCACATATGCCTCGTACTGGTCGGGATGTTCTTCGATGACCTGAAGGGCTTGCGTGCCGATGGAACCGGTAGAGCCAAGTATAGCTATTTGTTTCTTCATTTTATCACTAATTCGGTTTATCACCTTATTACTCTAAAATACAATATACAGTTCCGGATTCACCGCCCTGCCTTTATGCCATAGCTCGAAGTGGAGATGCGGGCCGGTGGACAGTTGTCCGGTATTTCCCACTAATGCGATGGCTTCGCCGGCTTTCACTGCATCGCCTGCGTTCTTCAGAAGGGAACCGCAATGCTTGTAGACGGATACTAAATCCTGATTGTGCTGTATCTCTATCAGATAACCGGTTTCGGCGGTGTAGGTGCTCAGTATGACGGTACCGTCCAGTGTTGCCAGTACGCTCTCACCCGGGTTGGCGGCAATATCGGTACCGAAGTGCTTCTGCTCGGCGTTGAAAGGCGAGGATATCATGCCGCGGGTGGGGCGGTAGAATATCAGTCCATCCACTTCGGGGTGTGCCGTAATCGTTGTCAGGTTGTACTTTTCCGTTTCTTCGTATTGCTTGCGGAACTCGGCTTCGCGTTGGGTGCGTTCCATCAGCGAGTCTTCGCGCACGTTGGTCAGCGAGTCTATGGAGTGAACGGTATCTGCTTTTATCTTACCCTGAAAGATGTCCTGGATGTTCATGATGTACAGGTTCTGGCGCTCTACCAGCAGGCGGAGCGAGTCTGCACGCAAGGCATTCTCTACCACTTGGGCACGGATTTCACTGTTCATGTAACCGGGCAGGTAGTTGCGTAGCGGGGTGAAGGTGATGATGACGGCAGCTACCAGAAACAAGACCGTAAGCAGGGAGAGCAATACGGAAATACCGTTCAGCTTGGACACACGCAACCCTGCCACCTCTTCGAGCGTATTCTCGTTGATGATGGTCAGCTTATATTTGAACTTGATGTTGTTCCAAAAAGCCTTGCTCCGTTTCTTGTTCTTCTTCTTTATTGCCACCTTATAGCTTTATAAACAAATCACTAATCATTAACCCCTAATCACTGTTCACACTTCTTCCGTCTCTTCCAATGCCAGCAATCCTTCCGGCAAGTCCACCGTAATTACTTTATGCTTCTGGTCTATATCGACAATGAAGTCTTCCTGTGCCGGAATCAGCAGTTCTTCTCCTTCATGGTCCACTACAAACAGGGTGTTGATGGTAGAGGTATCTACCTCTGTCACTTCGCCCAGCCTGCCGTGGTGTATCTCTTCCATGCGGAAACCTACGAAGAAGTCCCAGCTCAGTTCTTCCGGTCCGGCGTCTTCGGCATGCTTGGCGGGGAAGTAGACTTCGATGTTGGTGAACATACGTGCACGTTCTGCCGTGTCCACTCCTTCCAGCTTGACGAGGGCGGTCGTATCGGAACGGAAACGGTACTCTTCCAAGAAGAAAGGTACCAGGATGCCGTCCAACAGGCATATCAGGTAATCCGCTTCCACCCGGTCGAAGATATCGTCCGTAAAGGTGAACGACAACTCTCCGTGAATGCCGTGCGGCTTGTTGAATATACCTATCTTATATACTTCTTCTCTCTTTATCATTATATTCTCGTTATTCTTGCTCCGAGGGCGTTCAGCCGTCCTTCTATATTCTGGTATCCGCGGTCTATCTGCTCTATGTTGTGGATGCGGCTGATGCCGTCCGCACTCATGGCGGCTATCAGCAGGGCGATGCCGGCACGGATGTCGGGTGAGGTCATATTGCCGCCGCGTAGCTTGAAGCCGTGGTCGTGTCCGATGACAACGGCACGGTGCGGGTCGCACAGAATGATTTGCGCTCCCATATCTATCAGCTTGTCAACGAAGAACAGGCGGCTTTCAAACATCTTCTGATGAATCAGCACGCTGCCTTTTGCCTGGGTGGCAACTACCAGCATCACACTGAGCAGGTCCGGCGTCAGTCCCGGCCAGGGAGCATCGGCTATGCTCATGATGGAGCCGTCGAGGAAGGACTCTATCTGGTAACTGTCTTGTGCCGGCACGTAGATGTCGTCTCCCCGTTGCTCCATTTTGATGCCGAGGCGGCGGAAGCTGTCGGGGATGATGCCCAGATTCTCGTGCGATACGTTCTTGATGGTCAGTTCGCTTTTCGTCATGGCGGCCATGCCGATGAAACTGCCTACTTCAATCATGTCCGGCAGGATGGTATGGTCGGTGCCGTGCAACTCATCCACACCTTCGATGGTGAGAAGGTTGGAAGCGATGCCCTCTATCCTGGCGCCCATCCGGTTCAGCATCTTGCATAGTTGCTGCACGTAGGGTTCGCAGGCGGCGTTGTAAATAGTGGTCTTTCCTTTGGCAAGTACGGCTGCCATCACGATGTTGGCGGTACCTGTTACGGATGCCTCGTCCAGCAGCATGTAAGTACCATGCAGTTGTCCGGCGGATATTTCGTAGATTTCGCGGGTGGCGTTGTAGGCAAAGTTGGCTCCCAGGTTCTGAATACCGATGAAGTGGGTGTCCAGCCGTCGACGCCCTATCTTGTCTCCGCCCGGTTTGGATATCATGGCTTTGCCGAAGCGCGCTACCATAGGCCCTACCAGCATAACGGAACCGCGGAGACTGGAACACTTCTTCAGGAACGCGTCACTTTCCAGATAGGCGAAGTCGACGTCGGCAGCCCGGAAGCTGTAGGTGTCGATACCTTTCTTTGATACGCTGACTCCCATGTCCCGCATCAGTTGGATGAGGTTGTTGACGTCCAGGATGTCCGGGATGTTGTGCACGGTCACCTCTTCGGCAGTGAGTAGCGTGGCGCAGATAATCTGCAATACCTCGTTCTTCGCTCCTTGGGGGTAGATGTCACCGGAAAGGCTGTGTCCTCCTTCAATTACAAATGATGCCATTTTATTTAGTGATTAATGATTAGTGATTAGTGATTAGTGGCGTTGAGGAAAACAAGTCACTAATCATTAATCACTAATCACTGATATTAGTATTTCCGTTTACCGTTATTGCGGTTGTTGTTACGGTTGTTCTGATTATTCATCTTCGGTCGATAGTTCATATCGATTCTTTCTGCCATGACGCGGAGAATGTTGTCGGTCATTTGCAGTTTGCCGTCAGACAGTTCGTAAAGGTCGTCGGCAATCTTGCGGTCGTCTACCGTATCCTTGTTCCATGCCATATAGTCCTTCTTCATGTGGTTGCATATCAGGGCTATCAGGCTTTGCTTCTCGTCTCCTTCGGGGAAGTCGATGGCTTTCTTTATCAGCACTTCGAGCGTACGGCCGTAGTGGCGGTAACGGATTTTGGTGCTGGGGTAGGGTACGTTCTCCGGTTTGGTATTGAGATTATCCTTGCGGATGATTTCGTACGGATAGTCGATGTCCAGCTTGAAGTCCGACATAATGGCGAGGTGGTCCCACAATTTATGTTTGAAGTCGGGTACGTCGCGCAGGTGGGGGAACATATTTCCCATGATGTTGATAATCGTGTTGGCACAACGTTGGCGTTCGGCACGGTCTTCAATCGACAGTGCATGGTCTACCATGTTCTGGATGCTGCGGCCGTATTCCGGCAGGGGCATCCGTTTCTGTTGGGTATTATATTGCATTTTTTTAGTTGATAATTGATAGTTGATAGTTATTGGGTTACAAGAGTTTCTTGGGCATACTGGCTACGAACTCTTTCAGGTAGAAGGGCTCGAAGTAGGCTACGTCTTTATAATCGTTCTCGGCTATCGCTTTCTCTGCCAGCGGAAACATCATGCTGGCAAGCGGGCGGATGTTGTCGATGAAGTGTGCATTGGGATGCGTTATCTTCTCTTTGCACTTGGCAGCGCCGTCACCAAAGAAGTAAACGGGTTGTTTATCCAGAAATTCGGTATATGAATTCTCGTCTACAATGTCGGCGGCAATGTCGCGCACCGGTTTCAGGGCGCGGTCGTAGACGGCAGCGTAAACTTCCATGCGGCGGGCGTCAATCATGGGGCACAGCAGGGCATCGTCCGGCAGTTCTTCGTGGTAAAGCAGCACCGGCACGCATTGCACTTTCAGCGTCGGTATTCCGATAAGCGGCAGGTTGCGTCCGTAACAGATACCTTTTGCCATCGATACGCCGATACGCAGACCGGTGTACGAACCGGGACCGCAACTCACTGCAACGGCATCCAACGGCATGGCGTGGCTGTCGGCAAACGACAACGCCTCGTCCACGAAAACTCCCAGTGCAACGGCGTGTGAAGGCCCTTTCAGGTCTTCCTTCTTGAACACGTTTTGCCCGTCTTCGCTCACTGCTACGGAGCAAGCCGAGGTGGACGTTTCAATATGCAAGATACATGACATAACTTTTATTCTTAATTTTATTGTGGCAAATTTACGTGATTATTTTCAGTAATTAAAATAATCGCGTAAATTTGCGCAAAACTATAACATTATGATACAATCTATGACGGGCTACGGCAAGGCAACTGTCGAACTGTCCGATAAGAAAATCAACGTTGAAATCAAGTCACTCAACAGTAAAGCAATGGACCTTTCTACCCGCATCGCTCCCCTTTACCGGGAGAAGGAGATAGAAATCCGTAACGAAATATCTAAAATCCTGGAGCGCGGAAAGGTGGACTTCAGCCTCTGGATAGAAAAGAAAGATGCCGAACAACTTGCGACTCCTATCAATCAGGAAGTGGTAGAGGCTTACTATAAGAAGATTAAAGAAATTTCCGCAGCAGCCGGCATTCCCGAACCCGCCGACTGGTTCGCTACCCTGCTTCGTATGCCGGACGTGATGACCAAGAACGAAACGCAGGAGTTGAGCGACGAGGAATGGTCTGCTGCCCATGCTGCCGTAGAAGAAGCCATCAATCATCTGGTGGATTTCCGCAAACAGGAAGGCGCTGCATTGGAGAAGAAGTTCCGCGAGAAGATAGCCAATATTGTTTCTCTGCTCGAAACAATTACCCCCTACGAAAAGGAACGGGTTGTGAAAGTGAAAGAACGTATCACCGATGCACTCGAAAAGACCTTGAGCGTAGATTACGACAAGAACCGCTTGGAGCAGGAACTTATCTACTACATTGAGAAACTGGACGTCAACGAAGAGAAGCAACGCCTCAGCAACCACCTGAAGTATTTCATCAATACCCTGGAAGGCGGTAGCGGACAAGGCAAGAAGCTCGGTTTCATCGCCCAGGAAATGGGACGCGAAATCAATACCCTGGGCAGCAAGTCCAATCATGCCGAAATGCAGAAGATTGTCGTTCAGATGAAAGACGAACTGGAACAAATCAAAGAACAGGTGTTGAACGTAATGTAATCCCCTGTCTTGCTTTTAATTTTTAATTCTTAATTTTTAATTCTCTCCATGGCCAAGCTTATCATCTTTTCAGCCCCTTCCGGTTCCGGCAAGTCAACGATTATCAATTATCTGTTGACTCAGAACCTGAACCTGGCTTTCTCTATTTCAGCTACCAGCCGTCCGCCGCGCGGAGCGGAACGGGACGGAGTGGAATACTTCTTCCTGACTCCCGACGAATTCCGTCGTCGCATAGCCAATGACGAGTTCCTGGAATACGAAGAAGTGTATCAGGACCGTTATTACGGAACGTTGAAGTCTCAGGTAGAGACTCAGTTGGCTGCCGGACAAAACGTTGTGTTCGATGTAGACGTAGTAGGCGGCTGCAACATCAAGAAATTCTATGGCGAGCGTGCTCTCTCTGTCTTTATTCAGCCGCCTTCGGTAGAAGAGTTGCGCAAGCGGTTGGTAGGCCGTGCTACGGACGCTCCCGAAGTGATAGAAAGCCGTGTGGCAAAGGCGGAATATGAACTTACATTTGCTCCGAAGTTCGATAAGGTCATTGTGAATGATGACTTGGAGACGGCGCAGGCAGAGGCGTTGAAGGTAATCAGTGAATTTTTGAAGCAATGAACGTCGGCATTTTCAGCGGCTCGTTCAACCCGATACATATCGGGCATTTGGCTCTCGCTAACTATCTTTGCGAATACGAGGGATTGGACGAACTGTGGTTTATGGTCACTCCCCATAACCCGCTGAAGGAAGAAGATGCATTGATGGACGACAAGTTCCGCTTACAGTTGGTGCAGCTTGCCATTGAAGGCTACCCCAAGTTCCGTGCCTCTGACTTTGAGTTCTATCTCTCCCGTCCGTCTTACACCGTCCATACTTTGGACGAATTGAAGAAAGCCTGTCCCGAACATACCTTCCATCTCATCATGGGTTCGGACAACTGGCTACTCTTTCCCCGTTGGCATCAGTCGGAACGTATCCTTGCCGAGAATCATATCCTTGTCTATCCCCGTCCGGGCTATCCGGTGGATGCCGCCTCTTTGCCAGAGAATGTAGAACTCGCCTCTTCTCCCGTCTTTGAAATCAGTTCCACTTTTATCCGCAAGGCGTTGGATGAAGGGAGAGACGTCCGCTACTTCCTCCATCCGGCAGTCTATGAAGCGTTGAAGCAGCAATAGGTATTCCTTTCTTTTCTCTGATAAGTTTTTCTCTTGCTTGATAAATTTATCGTATAATTCTCTTACTCTCTGATTTATTCTGCTTACCTTTGTAGTATTATATAACCGAATACACTAAGGGATATACCGGAAGTATAAACTTATCCGGCATAAACCGATATATAACACGATGAAGAGAATGAATATTTATTTGCTGACCATGCTTTGGGTTTTGGGAGTGACAGTAGCTGTTATGCTTTTGTGCTATATCCTGTCCGGTTTCGATACGTCTGCACTTGTTCTGGTATCCATTTTATGGGGCATTCCGGCAGTGCCTTATCTTTTGTTCATCACCTGTAGTTTTATGTTCGGACTGAAAGGAACGGAACATCTCTATTGGGCGGTCGGCTCGCTGTTTGTCTATGGCGTGCTGACTTACCTTCTGTTGCCTTCATGTCAGGTGGCGGCTGATCCGCAGATTATACATGCTACGTTGAAGTTGGTCACCTTTTTTGCTATTGCTTTCGGGTGCGGTCGTTTGTGGCGTTTGGGCATGGGGCATTCTTCTATTTGGCTGGGTGGGGCAAAAGTCCTTGCATCACTATGTGCCGGAGCAGTGCTGGGCTACATCATGCTGGCAAACCTGAATGAAATAGGCGGACTTAATGATAAGTATTGGGCGCAGGAACAATACAATGATGACAAGACACTCTTTTATGAAGCCCGAATGCATTTCTCACCTTTCCCGGCAAGGGTTGTCGGTGTACGTTACTTCAACAAATACGGGCGGTATGCCGGTGGCAGCGCCAGCCAGCCGTGCAATTACCAATTGAATGATATGCGGTTGGGCGAAACGCCGGACGGCAGTGCCGACATCCTGCTCTATAAACAATATAAACGGATCGTAACGGATTTGCTGGCAGATTGCAAGGACGCTTTTCGTAAAGAGTCGGGCAATACAACCACTTATTTATTCTATAAGAACGACACCTTATGCCGTATGGAAACCGAACGCTACGAAAACGGCATTCTCTCGAAAATCTGCAGGTTTGAATCCATATCCGGTAATAATTATGATGTTGTCGAGAGATTTGATGAACTGGGTGTACCGCAGGAAATGTTTCGTAACAGCAGCCCTTTCCTTCGGCTTTGGCGTATTTACTATTTCCAGGTAGAAGCGGAAGTTCCCCGGTTCAACTACGGATATGATGACCCGGAGAATCCGAATCTCGATGAACGGCTCCGCCGACTCTTGGAAAGCGGGGGACTGTTTGAAGAGGATTGCGACTCACTCGAATAATAATGTAAACTGATAGCGTATGAACTGGTATATATATTGGCATCTGGCCGTAGAAGAATATTGTGGTGAAATATGTCTTTTCCCATCTAAAAGACGTGGCCTTATATTTGCACTGACTTCTTTACCGATAATGATAATCTGCGGCTTTCTTATTCAGCTCGCCGGGCAGCAGTTGGCAATTCCTCTCCTTGAGAACTATGCCATTAAAGCCGGTATCGCACTGGGGATAATCGATTGTCTGCTACTCTATGACGGTAGCAAGCGCTATCGAAGATGGAGAAGTGCGTATGAGAAATGCCGTACGGATGAGAAAGATATGGGATGCTTCATTTTGGCCTGCCTCGCGTTTCTTGGCATGCTTGTCATTCTTTACACTGAATTCGGAGCGCTGTCGCTGCTCTAAGTAAAATGGTAAGTTGGTATTCGGTGAAAAAGCGTTGTTTCGAGAAAAAAACGATTAGCACCGGCTTTAAAAGAATATGATTATGAAGAATGTTATTAAAATATTACTGTTGCTTTTATCTTTATCGCCATTCGTTACGGCAAGTGCACAACAGGATATAAAGAGAGATACCACGTATCGGAAAGACGGCACGTTGTGGAAGATTAGCGAGTACGTGGGCGGAAAGTTGATGAAACGCCAAACGTATGAAAATCAGAAGCTGATAGATATTACTTCTTTTCGGGACGGAGAGCCTTATGGATGGTCGGAATCTTGGGATTATGATCGCGATACTTATCGCCGGTGTTTCTACAAAGGATGGGGATCACCCCGCCTTATTGATGAGTATGCGGTGTGGCACGACCAGAAAGGTCTGTCCGGTCGCACCATACAAGATGAGCAAGGCTACAAGACTCATTCTTTTTACAAACCCGACTGTGACTCTACACAGACGGAGATAACCGATACCCATATCGTACTGCGCGACTACAAAGATGGCCGGCTTCGTTCGTTGGAACACTACACGTCTGACATCGTTCCCGACGGAGTGTTCGAGAACTACCACCCCAGTGGACTTGTAGCGTGCAGGCAGCTGTACAAGCAAGGGGAACTGATGAGCGAACAGTTTTATGACCATAAGGGTGGATCAATGGCTGACAAAGTTGACACGGAAAGCATAGCACCCAACGAACAGGAACCGATAGAAGAATGTGTCACGACCCTTGCAGCAAAGGTTACCAAGCTGACAAAAGAGGAATATCGGGAACTTCTCCGAAAGAGGTGCGAAAGCAATGCTTTCCACGATTGTCTGGAAATGGGGCACGACCTCATTATTCGCAATGCTGCGGGCGAAGTACTGTTGGAACGCCATTCGACAGAAGAAGACTATATCGATGGGGGACATCTGAATTTCGCCTATTACGGATGTGACAAGAAACTGGGAATACATTTGGGTTTCTCCAGCTACGGCGATTACAACCTTGTGCATTTCTTCTTTGTACGGGAAAAAGTGCCTGCGCCGGAAAGCTCCGATAACGGTTCCGAATATTTGGATATTGCTGCCGAGTGTGTTTCCGTCCATGATTCTACCGGCTGGATTGCAGCATTGTCGAATGACGATCGGGAGACAAGTGCAGTATATAATCTGTCCGTTTATCAGCAGAGCGGGGCAGAGTTCCACCTGCTTTTCAATGAAGAGATCGATTTGGTTGCCGGGCTCCCGGATATGTGGTGGATTGGTGACAATTCCTTACTTGTCTTTTTCTCTGAAGAGGAGTCGTATCGCATAGATATCGATACCGAAGCATTGATCCAGGAATTGCCGGAAGAAGATGAAGATGGTGATATATAAGCTCTTAATTTTAACTTTTTTGCTGGATTATGTGATATATCCGCTATTATTTTATACTTTTACCACGGCTAATCTTAATAATGACAAAACTATCTCCGACATTATGCTATGAATATGATGGAAGAACAAGAATTAAGGAAAGAAAATGAACGGCTGCGGGCGGAATTGAGTTTTTATAAAAAGAAAGCTGAATTGCCGGCAGATAGCACGTTGGAGAAAGCCATTAGAGATGAAAAGGAAGCTCATCAGATGATGAGAACCATCTTCCGTAAACTGCCTTCGGCCATTCTGATTAAAGATATAGAAGACGATTATCGCTTTTATATCGTCAACAAGAAGTTTGAACAGATGTGCAATATGCCTCAAGAGGCATTGGTAGGTAAGACGGACTACGAGGTTTTTCCGAAAGATGAAGCTGACCAATACCGGAAAGATGACATAGAAGCTTCCGCATATACGGAAGAGGCTCCTATGTTGATTCACGAAATTGTTACCTCTCCCGACCGCGGCGTCAGTACCCATCTGCAAACCATTAAATTCTCTTTCTCCTTCAAAGGAAAGAGGTTGCTGGTATGCGTAGGCATGGATGTTACTTTGCAGCATCAGATGATGGACCAACTGCAAGAAGCTTTGGATAAGGCTGAACAAGCCGACAAACTGAAATCGCAATTCATTGCTAATATGAGTCACGAAATAAGAACGCCGCTGAACTCCATCGTCGGCTTTTCACAACTCATAGCCGAAGCGGAGAGTAAGGAGAAGCAGGAAGAATACAACCGTATCGTTGCACTCAATAACAATCTGCTGCTGACCCTTTTCGAAGATATTCTAGCCCTTTCTATATTGGACTCCAGCAAAATGATCTTTAAGGATACAGTGTTTAACTTCCCGCTTATGTTTAGCGATCTTGCTATTCAGATGAATGCGAAAGTTCATAAGCCGGATGTGGAATTTATCTGCGAAAATCCGCTCAAAGAATTGATGGTCAAGGCGGACAGTGACCGCCTGACTCAAATTGTCACTAACTTGATAACCAATGCCGTTAAGTTTACCCAGCATGGATACGTCAAGATGGGATATACCTGCAAGGATAACGGGCTGGAACTCTATGTAGAGGATACGGGTATGGGCATTGAGGAACAGAATCTGCCGAAGATATTCGATCGTTTCAAGAAATTGAATCCTTTTATACAAGGCACCGGGCTGGGACTGCCTATTTGCAAATCCATTACCGAACAGATGGGGGGCAGGATTTGGGTGGAATCCGAGTATGGGAAAGGCTCTACATTCCATGTATGGCTTCCTTGCTTATGTAAAGACTGATTTTATATCATCCCCACGGATTACTTAAATAATGAAGAAAGAGGGTGTGTCAAAATGCCCTTTTTAACGAAATCGCCCTCGCCACAGGTACTTGTAGCAAGGGCGATTTTATGTTTTGGGGAGTTTTGACACACCCGCTTTCTTCATTATATACTTGGTTACTATGGCTTAGTCTTACAGAATACCTTGCGCCATCATGGCTTTTGCTACCTTCATGAAACCGGCAACGTTGGCACCCTTCACGTAGTTTACATAACCGTCGGCTTCTGTGCCGTACTGCACGCAAGCTTCGTGGATATTTTTCATGATGCTCTTCAACTTTTCGTCTACCTCTTCCGAACTCCAGCTCAGTTTGATAGAGTTCTGGGTCATTTCGAGGCCGGATACTGATACACCGCCTGCATTGGCAGCCTTACCCGGAGCATACAGAATTTTGGCATCCTGGAATACTTTGATAGCTTCGGGAGTAGAAGGCATGTTAGCACCCTCGGATACAGCTATAACACCGTTGGCAACGAGCTGGCGGGCCTGGTCACCATTCAGTTCGTTCTGAGTGGCAGAGGGCAGGGCGATGTCTGCTTTTTCGCCCCAAGGCTTGGCTCCTTCTACATACTTAACGCCGGGATATTGCTCGGCATATTCGCGGATACGTCCACGGTAGAGGTTTTTCAGTTCCATGATGTAATCCAGTTTCTCGCGGTCGATACCGTCCGGATCGTATACATAGCCGTCGGAATCGGACATGGTCAGCACTTTACCGCCCAGTTCCAATACTTTCTCGGCAGTGTATTGAGCTACGTTACCGGAACCGGAAATCAGGCAGGTCTTGCCTTTCAGGTCAGTACCTTTGGTCTTCAGCATTTCCATCAGGAAGTAGATGTTACCGTAACCGGTAGCTTCGGGACGAATCAGTGAACCGCCGAATTCGCGGCCTTTACCGGTGAATGTTCCGGTGAATTCGTGAGCCAGCTTCTTGTACATGCCGAACATGAAGCCTACTTCGCGGCCGCCTACACCGATGTCACCGGCAGGAACGTCCGTTTCGGGACCGATATGGCGCCACAGTTCCAGCATGAAGGCTTGAACGAAACGCATTACTTCAGCATTGGACTTGCCGCGCGGAGAGAAGTCGGAACCGCCTTTACCACCACCCATAGGCAGCGTAGTCAGTGAGTTTTTGAATGTCTGTTCAAAAGCAAGGAATTTCAAAATAGAGAGGTTTACAGAAGCATGGAAGCGTACACCGCCTTTGTACGGGCCAATGGCGTTGTTGTGCTGTACACGGTAACCCATATTGGTTTGTACGTTGCCTTTGTCGTCCACCCAAGTAACACGGAATTGGAAAACACGATCGGGGATGCAAAGACGTTCAATCAAGTTGGCTTTGTCAAACTCCGGATGTTTGTTGTACTCTTCTTCGATGGTAGAAAGAACTTCTTCTACTGCTTGATGATACTCCGGTTCATTGGGGAACCGTCTTTTGAGGTCTTCTAATACCTTTGCTGCATTCATAATCTACTTCTTTTATTGGTTATTGTTTTTAATCTTTTTTCTTAAGTTTGCGGTGGCAAAAGTACATATAAAAATGAAACAAACAAACAATTTATAAATAAAATGCGTCATAAAACAACAATTTTGTCGTTTTATGACGCAAAAGCGAATAAAAAGATATTATTTATCCTCTTTTAATCGATTTTATCACCGGAATGAACACTAATGCCGCCGATATGGCAAGCGTTAGGATAATTGGGCCGTCAATTCGTTCGACAGATATTAAAACAATGTAGCAAAGTGCTGCCCAAAGCAACACAATGCAAACTATTTGGAATTTTGATAACGGTCGTCTCATTTGCCTGCTTTCTTTTTATCAACAATGGCGTCGATTACTGCCACTGCGGTGATGTTTACAATATCGCGCACGGAACTTTCGAAGTCGGTAAAGTGAATCGGCTTGTTCAATCCCATCTGGATCGGCCCGATAAGTTCGGCATCCATATCCATTGCTTGCAACAGTTTGTAAGCGGAATTGGCTGAACTCAGGTTCGGGAAGATAAGTGTATTCACATCTTTTCCTTTCAAGCGGGTAAACGGATATTTGGTATCGCGCATGGTGCGGTTCATGGCAAAGTTCACCTGCATCTCACCGTCAATGGCAAGGTCGGGATAGTTCTGCTGCATATAGTCTACGGCTTCGTGCACGCTTACCGGACTTCCTTCTTTGTCGGCGCCGAAGTTGGAGTAGCTTAACATCGCCATTACCGGTGTGTGGTTGAAGAAGCGGACAGTGTATTCCGACAGTTTGGCAATATCAATCAGCGTTTCGGCGTCAGGATGACGGTTGATAAGTGTATCAGCGAGGAAGTAAGTACCTTTCTTGGAGTTCAGGATGTGCATGGTACCGAAGTGCTTGTACTCCGGGCGGATGCCGATAACTTCTTTGGCTACCTTGATGGTATTGCTGTATTTGGTGTACAGGCCGGTGATGAAAGCATCGGCTTCGCCGGTTTCCACCATCATCATGCCGAAGTAGTTGCGTTCGAACATCTTGTCGTTGGCTTCTTCGTAGGTGGCGCCTTCGCGGGCACGCTTCTCGGCGAGGATGCGGGCGTAGCGTTCGCGGCGCGGCGCTTCGTCGGGGTGGCGCAGGTTTACGATTTCAATGCCTTCGAGGCTGAGGTCGAGTTCCTTTGCCAGTTTCACGATGGCTTCGTCGTTACCTAATATGATAGGATGGCAGATGCCTTCTGATTTCGCCTCGACAGCAGCTTTCAGCATATTGGGGTGGATGCCTTCGGCAAATACTACGCGTTGCGGATGGCGGCGGGCAGTATCGTAGAGCTGGCGGGTGAGTTTGCTCTCATAGCCCATCAGCTCGCGCAGGTGCACGCAGTAGGCATCCCAGTTCTCGATGTGCTTGCGGGCTACGCCACTTTCCATAGCAGCTTTGGCTACGGCGCAGGATACTTCGGTGATGAGGCGCGGGTCAACCGGTTTCGGGATGAAGTATTCGGGGCCGAAGGTGAAGTTATTCACATGATAAGCTTCGTTCACAACATCGGGCACGGGCTGCTTGGCAAGGTTGGCGATGGCGTGTACGGCAGCAATCTTCATTTCTTCGTTGATGGCTTTGGCTTGTGTGTCGAGCGCACCGCGGAAGATATAGGGGAAACCGATTACATTATTAATCTGATTCGGATAGTCAGAGCGTCCGGTTGCCATCAGCACGTCGGGACGGGCGGACATGGCGTCTTCGTAAGAGATTTCCGGAGTGGGGTTCGCCAGTGCAAAAACGATGGGCATGGCAGCCATGCTGCGCACCATGTCTTGGGACAGTACGTTGCCTTTGGACAGGCCGAGGAATACATCGGCGCCTTTGATGGCTTCTTCCAGCGTGTGGATGTCGGTGCGGTCGGTGGCAAAGTATTTCTTTTGCTCGTTGAGGTCGGTACGTGCTTTGCTGATGACACCTTTACTATCTACCATCACGATGTTTTCGAGGCGGGCGCCGAGGGAAACGTAGAGTTTGGTACAGGAAACGGCAGAGGCGCCGGCACCGTTTACCACAATCTTCACTTCTTCAATCTTCTTGCCTGCCACTTCGAGGGCATTCAGCAGTCCGGCGCTGGAAATGATGGCGGTACCGTGCTGGTCGTCGTGCATCACGGGGATGTCGAGTTCTTCCTTCAACCGGCGTTCTATCTCGAAGCATTCGGGCGCTTTGATGTCTTCCAGGTTGATGCCGCCGAAGGTCGGGGCAATGGCTTTGACGGCTTCTATAAATTTGTCGGGGTCTTTCTCGTTCACCTCGATATCGAATACGTCGATACCGGCATAAATTTTGAACAACAGGCCTTTGCCTTCCATGACGGGCTTGCCGCTGAGGGCACCGATATCACCCAGTCCCAGTACGGCGGTGCCGTTGGAGATTACGGCAACGAGGTTACCTTTGGCTGTATATTTGTAGGCGTCTTGTGGATTCTTTTCAATTTCAAGACACGGCTCTGCAACTCCCGGAGAGTATGCGAGTGAAAGATCGGTTTGTGTACTGTAGGGCTTGGTTGGCACTACTTCTATTTTGCCTGGCTTGCCTTGCGAGTGGTAAAGCAAAGCGGCTTCTTTGGTAATTTTAGCCATGGTGTTTTAGTTAAAATGGTTATGATTTTGCTGCAAATGTAGGGATAAAAGTTCTAAATCGTAGTTCGCTGCTGAGTTTTTCTGTTCTTATTATAGCAGATTAGCTAAAAATGCTTATTTTTGGCAATAAATTAAAACAATACCCCCTTTTATTAACTTAACACATATGTATTATGAGATTTTTGAGACTTCCTTTAACAGGATTATTACTTTCTGTGATGGCACTATTTGCGGGATGTAAGTCGGTAAGTAACGAACAAAAGGCTCCGGTTGCCTTGACCTGGGAGCTGATTGAGAATAATATCGAATCCGGATATTATGAGAACGCTTTCATCCTTAAGAACATTTCTAAAGAGCCCTTGACCAAAGATTGGACGATTTATTATTGCCAACTTCCCCGTCGCATCAAGCAGGAAGAGAACCCGGCGGTAAAAGTGGAAGTAGTGAATGCCAACTACTTCAAGATGTATCCTACCGATAGCTTCACTCCGCTGGCTCCCGGCGATTCCATCCGGATTACTTTCCGGTGCTCTTATACACTGAACAGAAATTCCCTTGCTCCCGAAGGTACTTATTGGGTAGGGACGGCAGACGGGAAGCCGCTTCCTGTTGCGATGACCGCACTTCCATTGCCTTCGCCCGAAACGCTGAAGGGGTATCCGGATGCTACCAAGATTTATGAAGCAAACCTTCGTTTGGCCGGTGCTCCCGCCCTGTCTCAATCGGATATATTGCCATCGGTAAAGAAGGCAGTACCGGCAGCAGGCAAAGCGACGTTGGAAGGCAAGGTAGCCTTGACCTTTGCAGATGATTTTGCCGGTGAAGCAAAGATGCTGAAAGAGAAACTGGCCGGTGTTTACGGCCTGGAAGTTGCTGAAGGTGCTCCCGTGACAATCGCTTTAGAAGCTCTGGCAGATAAGTCGCAGGCGGTGAACGATGAATATTATACTATTAATATAGGTGATAATCAGATAAAGATTAGTGCCGCCACCCCACACGGCATCTTCAATGGCACGCAGACGTTGCTCGCCATGCTGAAAGGCAAGCAAGCGCCTTACCAGCTTGAGGGGATGACTATTCAGGACTATCCCGATTTGTCGTATCGCGGACAAATGATTGACATCGCCCGCGACTTCACCACTTCGGAAGATTTGAAGAAGCTGATTGATAATTTCGCTTCTTATAAGATGAATGTGCTCCATTTCCATTTCTCGGACGATGAGGGCTGGCGTTTGGAAATTCCCGGTTTGGAAGAATTGACTGCCGTAGGAAGCCGTCGCGGACATACTACGGACGAAAGCAATTGCCTCTATCCGTCTTATGACGGTGGATATGACCCGGATGCAAAGACCGTCGGCAATGGATATTACACCCGTGACGAGTTCATCGGCTTATTGAAGTATGCTACAGAAAGACACGTCCGCATCATTCCCGAAATCGAATCTCCGGGACATGCACGCGCCGCTATTTATTCAATGAAAGCCCGTTACAACAAATACATCGGTACTGATCCCGAAAAGGCGAATGAGTATGTACTGAATGATCCGCAGGATACTTCCCGCTATTCTTCCGCCCAGGCCTATACGGACAATGTGATGAATGTTGCCTTGCCTTCTACCTATCGCTTTATGGAAAAAGTGATTCAGGAACTTGCTGCCATGTATAAGGAAGCCGGCGCTCCGCTGGCAACGATACACCTGGGTGGCGACGAGGTTCCGCATGGTGTATGGGAAGGCTCTCCCAAGTGCCAGGAGCTGATGAAAGAGAAAGGAATGACGAAGATACACGATTTATCAGAGTATTTCATTACCCGGATGGGAGACATTATGCAGAAGAACGGCATGAAGTTCAGCGGCTGGCAGGAAGTTGCTTTGGGACATACGGAGCAGGCTCACCAACAACTGAGGGCACAGGCTGCCGGTGTATATTGCTGGAACACTGTTCCGGGATATGATGAAGTGGTTTATCAGACAGCCAATAACGGTTATCCGGTCATCCTCTGCAACGTGGGCAATTTCTATATGGATATGGCATACAACGGTCATCCCGACGAACGTGGACTCGACTGGGGCGGTTATGTGGACGAGTCCATCTCTTTCGCTATGCTTCCTTTCAGCATCTATCGTTCGCTTCGCAAGAATATGGCAGGTGATCCTATTGACTTGAGTGCAACTGAAAAAGGAAAGACCCTGTTGACCGCAGTCGGCAAGAAGAATATCGTGGGTGTGCAAGGTCAGTTGTTTGCTGAAACAATCCGTAACTTCGGCCAGATAGAGTACTTGCTTTTCCCGAAAATGATGGGATTGATAGAACGTGGTTGGAATGCGTATCCGGTATGGGAAGCTCTTTCCGGTGCACCGGAGCAGCAAGCCTTTGATAAGGCCCTGGCATCTTATTACGAGAAAATCAGTGAGAAGGAAATGCCGTATTGGGCAAAGAACGGTATAAACTTCCGTCTGCCTCATCCGGGACTGATGGTGAAAGAGGGTACTCTTTATGCCAATGTTGCCATTGACGGTGCGGAGATACGCTATACTACCGATGGCACCGAGCCTACCGTCCAATCTGCTTTGTGGGAAGCACCCGTGAAGTGCGATGCTCCGGTTGTCAAGGCGGCAACGTTCTATCAAGGAAAGAAGAGTGTGTCGATAACGCTTAGCGTGAAGTAAGATATTGAGGAATTTATATAAAAAAGGAAGTGCATTGCCAAGGCAATGCACTTCCTTTTTTTATGCATTCAATGCCTGCTCTATATCGGCAATGATATCACCTGCATTCTCTATACCTACGGAGAAACGGATCAGGTCGGGGCGTACGCCGGCTTCCATCAGTTGTTCGTCCGAGAGTTGGCGGTGTGTATGGCTGGCGGGATGCAGCACACAGGTGCGGGCATCGGCGACATGGGTCACGATGGCAGCGAGTTTCAGCGAATCCATAAACTTGATGGACACTTCGCGTCCGCCTTTCAGTCCGAAGGAGATGACGCCGCAAGAACCGTTCGGCATGTACTTTTGTGCCAGGTCGTAGTATTTATTTCCGGGCAGACCGCAATAGTTCACCCAAGCCACTTTATCGTTTTTAGAAAGGTACTCGGCAACGGCTTGCGCATTCTTGCAGTGCTGCGGCATACGCAGGTGCAGGGTTTCCAGACCGAGGTTCAGCAAGAAAGAGTTCTGCGGAGACTGGATGCTGCCGAGGTCACGCATCAGTTGGGCGGTAGCTTTGGTGATATAAGCCATTTTGCCGAAAGCTTTCGTGTAAGTCAGCCCGTGATAAGACTCATCCGGGGTGCACAATCCGGGGAATTTGTCGGCATAGGCATCCCAATCGAATTTTCCGCTATCTACAATGGCACCGCCTACGCTGGTGGCGTGTCCGTCCATGTACTTGGTGGTAGAGTGCACCACGATGTCGGCGCCCCATTCAAACGGGCGGCAGTTAATCGGGGTAGGGAAGGTGTTGTCCACAATCAAGGGCACGCCGTGGCTGTGGGCAATGCGGGCAAATTTCTCAATATCGAGCACTTCCAGTGTCGGATTAGAGATGGTTTCGCCAAACAGAGCTTTGGTATTCGGGCGGAAAGCGGCGGAGATTTCTTCTTCCGGTGCATCTGGGTTGACGAAGGTTACGTCGATGCCCAGCTTCTTCATGGTTACGCCGAAGAGGTTGAACGTTCCGCCGTAGATGGTAGAGGAACAAACGAAGTGGTCGCCTGCCTGGCAGATGTTGAAGATAGCGTAGAAGTTGGCTGCTTGTCCGCTGGATGTCAGCATACCTGCCACACCGCCTTCGAGGGCGGCTATCTTGGCGGCAACGGCGTCGTTCGTCGGATTCTGAAGGCGGGTATAGAAATAACCGTTTTCTTCGAGGTCGAACAGGCGTGCCATTTGCTCGCTGGTGTCGTATTTGAAAGTGGTGCTTTGATAGATGGGGAGTACACGGGGTTCCCCCTTTTTAGGAGTCCAGCCTGCCTGTACGCAGAGGGTCTCCGGCTTGAATTGCTTTGCCATAATGCTATCTGTTTTTAAAGTTTTTTTGTCTATTAACGCCTAAGTCATCGCAAAAGTAAGGAAAATAATGTAAATTTGTCCGCTATATAGGGAAAATACTGCAAAATGATAAATCTTATGGCTCGATTACTGCTTTTATTCTTTTTCATGCTTTGCTCTTTTTCAGTGCTTGCTCAGGGGGAATATGCGACTCCGAAATCCGGTGAAGGTATTTCTGCTTTTCTCGAAAGGAATAATCGTCCGGCAAAAACATATTACAAGGAATTCTTGAAACTGAACGAGAAGCGTTTGCGTGGAAAAGAAGAACTGCTCTTGGGAGTGAAATACGCATTACCGCCTTTGCGGAACGGAAAGGCGGCTGCCGACGAGGACAAGGATAACAGTCCGGCAAATGCTGCTGCCAGTTCTTCGGGCAGTAAAAAGAAAACAATTCACGAACCTCTGTTCGGAAAAGCGCTTGCCAATGTTCAAGTCACTTCCAATCGCCTGCAAGGCACTTGTTTCTACGTAGTCAGCGGGCATGGCGGTCCCGACCCCGGTGCCATCGGCAGAATCGGTAATATAGAGTTGCACGAAGATGAATATGCTTACGATGTTGCCTTGCGTCTTGCCCGCAACCTGATGCAGGAAGGCGCCGAAGTACGCATCATTATTCAGGATGCCAAAGACGGTATTCGCGATGACCAATACCTCTCCAACAGCAAGCGTGAAACGTGTATGGGTGCTCCTATCCCTCTGAACCAGGTGGCACGCCTGCAACAGCGCTGTGCCAAAATCAATGAACTTTATCAGAAAGACCGCAAGAAATATAAGTATTGCCGCGCCATTTTCCTACATGTAGATAGCCGCAGCAAGAGCCATCAGACCGATGTGTTCTTTTATCACTCCAAGAACAAGCCCGACAGCAAACGCCTGGCAACCACCATGAAAAAGACTTTTGAATCGAAATATGACAAGCATCAGCCTAATCGCGGTTTTACGGGAACCGTCAGTGCCCGCAATTTATACGTGCTTGCCAACACTTCCCCCGCTTCTGTTTTTGTCGAGTTGGGAAATATTCAGAATACCTTCGACCAACGCCGTTTCGTTATCAGTTCCAATCGCCAGGCATTGGCAAAGTGGATGATGGAAGGTTTCATCACAGATTATAAGAAGGTGAAATAAAGACCGGTTTTATGTCCCGATACTGAGCGATGTGTTCCCCGGTGTCGAAGGGTGCCTTCCCCGGTGCCGAGCGATGCGTTCCCCGGTGCCGGAGAATTGCCTTAACTTTGTCGGCGCATTTACCCATTTATTTGTTTTTTCGGTCATTGGAGAATAATGTCTTTATAGATTTTACCTGGGTGTCCTTTGTAGGAACTGACCTCATAACATTTAGCAAGCAATTCTGCGTCTTCTAGCAGTGCTTGGTTGGAGTCTTCTGAAAGATTGGCCGTTAAAATCCCACTGCCCAATACTCCCGGATTGCAAGGTATGGGAGTCTGCCGGATGAAATCTACGATTAGCTCCACACAAATACAGTTTTTTATCTGATACCGTTCCACTGTTTCTTTTATTTCATTATTCAACTTTTTCTTCATTTCCGGATTGATATATCCGTACCAGAGAAAGCACTTCATACCCCGCCGTGCAGCTTCAATAAATACATCCAGATAAGTATGTCCATCATCGTTGGGACGGTTAATCTCATACGGGTCTATGTGCAAAAGTGCTTTTGGGGATAATGAAGGTAACAGTGCCAATGTGCCCGAGATAGAATCGCAGTTATAGAACGTGACACGTGGCGATAGTCCTTGCTGTACTGCGTATTCGCGTACAGTGTCGAGTGAAGACTGTTCCAAGTCGAAGAAAATATACCGGTCTGCCGTATCTTTCAGTACATTCATGGCAAGTCCGGGAGAACCGATATACGTTTCGTTTTGCATGGATTGGTTCTCTATCTGATAGTAAGGGGATTGTGCCAAAGGTGCAAACCGGGGAGCTTCCTTTAGAAAATGGTATATGCCGTATTCTTGTTCGGGAGAATGTTGCATACTATATTGGGCACATGCCGAGTTCGTTTCCACATATACTTGTGGCTTTTCCTTGCTCAACACATCGCATAGGCCCAAGTGTTTCAGCATATCGGCTTGTTTGCCGTAGTGGGTATAGGTTGACATGATTACGCTATTTCATTTCCGGATGCCTCTCCAACCACTTCGCAGCATACCAGCAAGTTGCTTTCGGCTTCAGTCCTTGTTCTGCCGCATATTCATAGGTCCTTTTGACAAGGACCGCCGCAATGCCCTGCCCTTCAATGGGCGGGGGGACAACTGTATGAAGAATGTCCAGGCTGCCGTTATCCAGGCGATATTCTACATAGGCTGTATAGCCGTTTACTTCGGTGGTGAACAAGTGGCGTTCGGGTTGGTGATTGATGATGTACTCCATGATGTTTCCCTTTCTTTGGTGAATGAATGCAAACTTCCATTTACTATACGAATCCGTTCTTATAGAAATTATATGATTCCTGAATTCTTTCCGGTGTGTCGGCTTCGAGCAGTAGAAGCAGTTCGCGGCAGAATTCCAGTTGTCCTGTGCCGTTGGCTGTGACGATATTCTTGTCGCTGGCGGCTTGCTGCTCTTGGTATCCGGCTTCGTTCGTATATCGGTTGCCGCCCCATAACTTTAGCTGCTGTACGGTGTTCCCGGTATGTTTTACATCATTCAGAAAGCCATGCTTTGCCATGAAAGAAGCTGCGTTGCAGATTGCACCTACTATTTTCCCACGTTGTAAAGCATCTTGCACGAATGGTACAATTAGTTCAGCTTCCGAAGAACCCCATTGCATACCACCTATCAGTATCAATGCTGCATAGTCTGTGGGTATTGTCTGGAAACTATAATCGGGCAGGGTGTGGAAACCGCCGATGGAACGCACGGCATCCATTGTAGGAGCTGCTACTTTTGTGGTATATTTCACTTCACTGCCTGGCATTACTCCGGCATTGAGGGAAGAGGCGATGAAAGCACCTTCCCAGTCGGCATATTCATTTAATAAGACGAAGATTACTTCTTTTTTCATGACTCTATTTTTGTTCTCCTTTCTTTTGCTGCAAAGTTACATTTATTTAAGAGAATCAATGCGATAATTATCTCCAAAAGATATGGTTATTAAGTGGTGGAGTTACTAAGATTTATTCGTTCCTCTATAGGAGAAAAATCATACCACTGCAGTGGAACGCAATTTTCATTGTATCAGAACGCAATTCCCCCTATAGTGGAACGAATAAGTGTGTACTATATGAGGCCTTACATATAGTGGGAAAAGTTTCTCGTTTATTCTACGGGAATATAAATCTCCGTTAGCAGTTCTTCCGGTGCCGTTGTCGACGGGTCGTTCATATAACGTTCCGCACTGGGTTCATCCCGTAGGGTGCACTCCATTTCGGGAATGTATTTACCATAAATGGTATCATAGACGGCTTGTAGATGCTCGTAAGAACCTTTATACAAGAAGATGGCATAGCGCCCGGCAGGTATTTGCTTGGAGCCGACGTCACCTTTAGGACTGACAGCCTCGGGCATAACCATACATACATCGGTACGCAATCTTTCGGTCGGAGTCACCTTGGGGTCGTCGTGATAGATACAGAACGGCATCACTTCACCCATCGGTAGTTTCTGCTCCTGGATAAACTGGAAGAGGCGCATCCATGTGCCGCAATAGTCATTCAGCTTGTAGTCTCCGAATAAGCGGATATAAATTACATTTTTTGCGGGAACTTCTCTGATTTCCCGCTTTAGTTCCAGTTCCGGACGGATAATGGCTGGTTTCATAATTACAAAGTTTTTATTGTTACGATACTCTAATGGTGAAATGCCATAGAACTGCTTGAATACTTTCGATAGCGATGAAGAGGAAGAATAGCCTATACGGTAGGCAATGTCTGCTATCGGCAGGTTGGAATAACGCAGCAATCGGGCGGCGGCTTCGGTACGCGTCCGGACTATAAACGTACCGATGGGTTCGCCCAGGAAGGCTTTCATGATGCGGTGAAAGTAGAACGGGGAGAAATGGGAAATCGCGGCCAGTGATTTCAGGTCAATTTCTTCTCCGAGGTGCAGATTGATGTAATCTACCACTGCATTCACACACTTTTGATACTCTTCTTGCGTTGTCTTTTTCTGTTGCATAGTTCTATTGGGCTTTTTCATGCTGCAAAAATAAGAGGAAAAGGGATAGGGGAGTTGTCCGATGTTGCTATATTTGCAAATTAGTATGACAGAAGATATAAAGCGACAATTATCAGCATGGGCGGCAACTTATCATTGTGCCGACTTTATACAGAGCGATCCGGTGCAATTCCCACATCGGTACGTGCAGAAGCAGGACATTGAAGTGAGTGGCTTGCTGACGGCTATCATGAGCTTTGGCAACCGCAAGCAGATCTTAAAGAAAGCGGATGAACTCCATACCTTGATGGGGGCTTCTCCTTATAAATATGTATTGTCGCGTCGGTGGGAGAGAGATTTCCCTTCGACAGACAGCAGCAGCTTTTATCGTATGCTTTCTTATGCTGATTTCTACTCTTGCTTCAAGCGGTTGCACGCGGCATATTCCCGTTTTGACAGTCTTGAAGATGCTTTGCTGGCGTACTCCGGCACGCCAATGGAGAAGCTTTGTGCATTTTTGGATGTTTCCCCTAAAAGCCCCCAAAAGAAGCTGAATATGTTTCTGCGCTGGATGATACGCCGGGGACCGGAAGTGGACTTCGGTATTTGGCAGGGCTTTGATTGCCGGGATCTGGTAATTCCTTTAGATACCCATGTCTGCCGTGTGGCTTGTGCCTTGGGGCTTACCGAGACGGAGACTTTCTCCCTGAAAAATGCCCGCCGGATTACTGCTGCGTTGGCAGAGGTCTTTCCCGATGATCCGTGTTTCGGAGATTTTGCCTTGTTCGGTTACGGGGTGAATCATAAATGAAAAAGAGAGTGTCTAAAGAATAAATCAGACACTCTCTCTTGCTTTATTATGCTTTCAGTGTGGCAATCACTTTCGGCATCATCGTCCAGATATGGTTTTCGTCTTGGGCGGTGTAGAAGTTTCCGTCAATTTCCGATGGATTGCCGGTAGCTTCTGCATTCTGGATGGCAGGCTTTGCCAAAGGGTGAACGGCTACTTTCTTGCCTTTCGTCACTCCGGTGAAGTCGAACATCATGGCAGCGGCACAGTGACCGATCATGATTTTGCCTTTCTCGCCGAAAGCCTTGATTACTTCCATCATCGTAATGTTATACGGTTTGCTTGCATTCTGCTGGAACACGGGCACTGCATCGCCGCAAGCGAATACCAGAGCATCGTACTCGTCTTCGTGTCCTTTCAGGTTGGCTACTACATCGTCTGCCATCAGCGTGATGCCGGAATTTGTTTTGATTTCCTTGCTGTCTGCCACGGCATATACTTTATAGGAAATACCATTCTCAAAGAATGCTTCGAGATACTGGAATAATCCGAATCCATTGACCGGATTGACTGCTAAAACTGCAACTTTCTTTGCCATAATTTTAATTATTAAGTAAGACAATAGTTATTTTCAGTAAGTTTATTACTTTTGTACAGCAAAGTTATGCTTCTTGTCTGATATAAACAAGAAGGAACTTGAATGTTAGATAGTTACAACAATGTAACCATTGTTGATGTTCAATCAATTAGGAACTGTTAAAATATGGAAAACTTTCATCGTATAGATGTTTGTCCGATACGGGATGTGCTGAGCGGGCTTGGCGATAAATGGACGATGCTTATCCTGGTGACTCTGAAAGCAAATGGAACAATGCGTTTCGGCGATATTCAGAAAACAATAGGTGACATTTCCCAGCGTATGCTGACGGTGACGCTCCGTTCGTTGGAAACCGATGGACTGATCATTAGGAAAGTGTATGCCGAAGTTCCGCCACGTGTGGAGTATAGCCTCACGGAAACAGGGCGTAGCCTGATGCCGCATATCGAATCGTTGGTTAGCTGGGCTTTGGAGCATATGGACGATATACTGAACCGCCGGAGTGTACAAAACTAATTGTCTGAGAAAGGAAACAGATTACTAAATACCTATTTAGCAATCTGTTTTTTTGGGTGAATCTTATTTCTTTGCATCGGCAAAGGTATGTACCTTATTCTTCAGGCTGTCTGCTTTCTCGGCTGCTTCGTGTGCTTCATCCGCCATTTTATCCGCTGCCTTTACGCCGGCGTGCAACGCTTCTTCTTCGGCAGCGTGGAATGCTTCTTTGGCTTCGTGACCTGCTTTGTGCATGGCATGGCACATTTCGCTTCTCAATTTTTCAGCTCTTGGTGTGCGGGAAAAGTGATAAATCAGTGCTCCTACAACCGAACCTATTCCCAGTCCGATCAGGAAATTAGAATTTTTACATCTCATAATTAAGTTAGTTTTAAACGGTTAAAATTAAAATCAATTCTGCTTAGACAACGTGTCCGAAAAGACATTGGTTCATGGAGCGGAAAGGAATTAGTAACAATTTACTTTTTAAGAACGGTGAATACAAAAAAGACAATTCCGATTCACCACGAACCGGAATTGTCCACCATGAGTTACCTACATCGTGGGAAGCTTATTCTTTTACAGCTTCACCTTTTTCATTCAAAATAGCAGTTGTTTCAGTACCGTCCTGAGCGGAAACTACTATTTTGTAAACCTTGGCACCGTCTTTCTCCTTCACGTAGGCTTCTTTTACAGAAGCTCCTTCGTAATCTTTTCCCAGTGTCTGCATAACGGCTTGTGGCAATTGGGTGGGATCCATCTTTACAAATTCGTCTTGTGGAACCTGAGCCACTGTGGCTACTTCTGCTGAGTTGTTTACTTCCTGTGCGAATGCTACAGAACTACCTGCTCCCAAAATCATTGCTAATGCTACTAATACTTTTTTCATAATTGTAAAGTTTAAGTGAGTATTTTGTTTATTGTTTCTAACGCTAACTATAGGACAAAGGGGATGCCAAAAACATGATCTTTTCTGTATGTGCTTGTTTTTCAATCGTATATTAGTGAAGCACCATACTTTTGATTATAAATAAAATGTGGAAAAGTGTGGAATTGGGTAACACACTTGAGGAATAATTGCACGGTTTTTGATTTATTCTGCTTAAATTTGCGAGATACTTAAAATATATACAGATATGATTAGACTAAATGTTTTTATTCAGGTAAGCGCGGAGAATCGTGCCGCCGTATTAGAGGCTGCCAAAGAATTGGTAGCATGTTCTTTGAAAGACAAGGGTTGCATTGCCTATGATATTTTTGAGAGCGCCACTCGCAGTGATGTTCTTATGATTTGCGAAACGTGGCAAGATGCCGAGTCGTTGACAGCACACGAGGGGGCAGCTCATTTTGTGACGCTGGTTCCGAAGATACAGGGGCTGGCTTCCATGAAGCTGGAGAAGTTCACCTTCTGATATAAAGAGCGAAAGCACCGCGCATACTGAAATGTGCGGTGCTTTATAACCTAAGAATACTCATACTTTAATGAAAGATACCATGAAATACAAACAATTGCTTACCCTTGCTCTTCTTGCGCTCTCTGCCAATATGGTTGAAGCGCAGAATCCCATCATCAGAGACCAATTCACTGCCGATCCTACGGCAAGAGTTTTTGAAGGAAAGATGTATGTTTATCCTTCACACGACATTCCCAGCCCCATCGAACGGCTGAAAGAATGGTTCTGTATGGCGGACTATCACGTCTTTTCTTCCGACAATCTAGTGGATTGGAAGGATCATGGCATCATTGTCAGCCAGGAAAATGTGCCGTGGGTGCAGCCGGATTCTTATTCCATGTGGGCGCCCGACTGTGTCTATAAGAATGGCAAGTACTATTTCTATTTCCCTTCCACCCTCAAAGGCGAGGGAAAGACCGGTTTTGCGGTGGGAGTTGCCACAGCGGACAAACCTTATGGCCCTTTTAAACCCGAGATGAATGCCATCGAGGGGGTAAGCGGCATAGACCCTTGCGTGCTGGTCGATAAAGACGGTCAAAGTTATATCTACTGGGCAGGGCATGGAATGTCTATGGCAAAGCTGAAAGACAATATGCTGGAACTGGCTTCCGAGCCGGTGGTGGTAGATGGATTGCCCGAAGGCTTTAAAGAAGGTCCGTTCGTCTTTGAGCGCAACGGAAAATATTACTTCACCTTCCCCTGGGTGCAGGACAAAACCGAAACACTGGCGTACGCCATGGGCGACACTCCGATGGGGCCTTTTGAGTTTAAGGGGATTATCATGGAACAGTCGCCTACCGCCTGTTGGACGAATCACCATTCTATCGTAGAATATAACGGTCAGTGGTACCTGTTTTATCACCATAACGATTACTCTCCCGAGTTTGACAAGAACAGATCCGTGCGAATCGACTCCCTTTCTTTCAATGCCGACGGAACCATTCGGAAGGTTATCCCGACTTTACGCGGAGTAGGTATTACCGATGCCCGTACCCCTATTCAGATAGACCGTTACAGCAGTATAAGCCCTGCGGGAACTTCCATCGCCTTCTTGGATGAAGCGAATAAGTTTGAAGGCTGGAAGGCAATCTTTAATGGTAAGGATGCCTGGCTGCAATACAATCGGGTGGACTTTGGCAAAGATAAAGTGAGGAAGGTAAACGTACGGGTGAACTCCGCTGCGGGCGGTGTGCTGCAAATACGTGCCGGCAAAAATGGTCCCGTCATCGCATCCGTCGATATTCCACAAAGCAGAAACTGGACGGTAGTGAGTACTCCGGTAAGTTCTGCTCCTACCGGAGTACACGATTTGTTTATTTCTCTTCCGAAGGGAAACCAGGCGGAAGTCGATTGGATCAGCTTTGGGAAGTAACCTTCCCTTGCCAAATGCTTATAATCTTTCTGCGTATTGCCAGGATATTCAGCAGGGACACTGCGAGGAACAGGATGAAACCTGTCAACATACAAGGCAGTAACGAGCCGGTTGTCAGCTGTGGGAAAAGGGTTTGGATTACTTCTGTATAGTAAGTGCGTATCCATGCTACACTGCCTACGGCAAGTAACAGGACAAGGATGTTCAGCCCCACAGTAAGGACGTAGTAGGGAAAGGCTACCCGCGTGGGGCTATATCCTATCAACAGCAGATTCTCCAGCTTCACGGTATTCTTCTGTAGGAGCAGGAAGATGCTCAACATCAGGATATAGAACGACAGGATGCTGATGAACAGGCCTACCCCCATAACGATTCCGGTGATGAGGCGCAGGAAATAGGTGGTTTTGCCGGCATCCAGATTATTGCCCTCGGTTTCGTAGTTCTTCTGCTGGAAATAATCTGTGATGGCTGTATCGGTGGGATTCTTCACTTCTACGATGAGGCGTGAAGGCTGGGCTTCTTTCTCGGGGGCGAAGTTCCGGTTGGCCCAGTCTATGAAAGATTGGGGAACAAGGATGGTGTTCAGACGGTTGGAGAAACCGACGATACTGCCCTTGTATTGCTCTACGCGTCCGTTACCGCGAATCATGATGTCCATTTGTATCAGGCTCATAACCCCTTCCGACAGTTTCGGCAAGCTACGGCTTTGGGCAAAGCCGAAGTTATAAAGGTTCAGATAGTTGCGGGGAATGATGATGGGGATGACCGGAGTATCCGGGTCGAAGTGCCACCGGTCCAGGTTGACGTCTACATATTCATCGGGAACGGCCTCAAAGAACATTTCGGTGGAGAGGCGGATGCCTGCTTCCTGCATGCCCAGTCCGGCAGAAACCTTGAAGAGAGAAGGCGTAAACGCTCCTATGCTTTTGGTGAAAGCCTGCTGCTTCAAGTCCTCAATCTCGTCTTTGGTGAAGGTATTGCTTTTCCCGGCAAAGCTGCCGAGGGTGCTTATCTTTTTGGTTGCAATGATATAATCCTTCTTCATGAAGCTGTCTCCATCTGTAAAGACGGGGACGACGTCGCGGTAAAACTGCACACTCAGCAGCACTATCATCATGCCGAAAAGATTGGCAAGGAAGAAGCCGGCCAGCTGCCCGACGCTGATGTGCTGGCGAAGAAGTTTCCAAACAAGTCTGTTCATATCATTTATAGTTTATATACACTGTCATATTCTAATTGCAAATGCTTTCCGATGGACGTCACAATGACTCCTGCGCCTTGGCGCCCGGCTTCCTCTGTGAGTATCCGGCTCATGATTTCCCCGTTGTCATCGTCCAGATGGCTGATGGGTTCATCCAGGAAGATGAAGTCGAACGGCTGGCAGAGGCTGCGGATGAAAGCTACCCGCTGTTGCTGGCCGAAGGAGAGTTTTCCCGCCTTCTCGTCCACCTTGTCGGCAATGCCGAAGGCTTGGAAAAGGGCGAGGATATCTTTTTTCTTCTTGTAGTTGGTAAGGCGGTTTTTAAGCTGTATGTTTTCGAGGGCAGTCAGTTCGGGAAAGATGCGCAGTTCCTGGAAAAGAATGCTGAGCGAATGCTGGCGCATCTCCACCCATTCGCCGACGGAGAGCGAGCGAATGTTCCGTTCGTCGAAGTTGATGATGCCCTGATAGTCGCGGCGATAACCGTAGATGTAACTGCAAAGCGACGATTTGCCTGTGCCAGAGGCGGCTTCTATGAGGTAACGCTTCCCCTTGCTGAACGTAATGTCTTGATGCCATACATCGGAGACGATGGCATCACGTTCGGCAAACACTTGGGGTAGTGTTTGCCGTAAGTGAATGCTGTTCATTATCTTTTTTGATTTACATGCCTGCAAACCCCTTGGCGAAGTCTACAATTTGTTTCAGTGCATTTACATTCTTGTCTTTCAATTGCAGGGTGATGACTGATTTATCACTGTCGCCGGCTGCTTCCAGGTAGGAGATATTATCGAGAAGCGAATAGTAAGTGGCAGCCTGGTGCCCGCCAAACTCTACCAGCATCTTTACTACCGGCAAGCCCAGTACCGCCTCTGCATTGATGACGAATGCCATTCGCTTGCCTTTCATACCGGAAGCGTAGCTTGCATCCTTGACCGACGGATCGGCAGCCTTGCCTACGCTCTTGAACAGCAGTTCGTCGTTCGTTGCATACATCTGCTTGTCGCGTATGCCGAAGAAGATGTTGATGCTGCGTGATTTGTACACATATTCGTTTTCATTCAGTTTCACGATGTCTTCGCCGCGCTTCAGGCCCAGTTCGCCCTTCTTTTCGTAGATTGCTTTCAGCGGGTCGCTGTTCTGCACACTGGCATAGGCAAGGAACGAAGGATTGTTGTTCATGGTCACATTGATAAGTCCGAAGGTGAGGTCGTTCTGGAAAGTGCTGAACAAGTCTTTCACTTCCGCTGCCTTGGCGATGGAGAAGTTGTCGCGGAACTGTTCGTTTTCCTGCAATGCGTTATAGAATTCCTCTCCGTTCACACCGATGCTGAACAGTGCCAGAGTGGACTGCGGGAAATACTTCAAGAATGTATTCTCGATGGGACGGGTGGTTTTCATCTGCTTTTCGAGCAAGGCTTTCAACTCGGCATTTTCGGTGTAGTTCTCTACTTTCATTTCTATTTTTCCCTTCTCGAAGGAGAGGCTTCCCACTACCGTCAGGTCTTTCAGGTCGATGTCTTTGGATATGCCGTAGTTCATTTGCTTGGCATAGGCGCCCAGCATGCTGGTGGGGGAAACAATCATGCCTATGTCCCCGCCCATCTTCTGCATCTTTTTGAAACCGGCCTGGCTGGTGATGCTGTTCTCAGCGCTCTGTTTCAGTAGGGTGGTGATGCCTGCCTTTGCCTTTTCCAGTTGAGTATTGCCTTTGTAGTTTACTATCATCAGCGTTGTCGGGGTGAAGGCAAGCAGTGCTTGTCCGGTGAGCTTCGTAAAGCTATATCCGTCTGCCTCGGCAACGTGGGTGCTCAGTTGCTCTTTCTCCATCACTTCCAGGAGTTTCAGCAGGTTATCCTCGTTCACTACTTTTGCGACCAAAGTGACGTATGGGAAGGTCGGTGCGCTGAAGATATACATCGGGGCTTCTACATCCACACCCGAGCTGGACGGGTCTTTCAATACAGCTTCTACCTGCTGGAAGGTAGCTGCATTCATGCCGCTCTTCATGGCATCCGTCAGCTTTTGCAGCGCTTCTTTGTTTTCTTTGTCCTTCATGCCTGCTTTGTCTGCTATGGATTTCAGGTTGAGGGTAACGACTTGCGAAGCGTCGGAAGGAATCACGTTGGTGTATTCCGCCTGTTTAGAGGAGCATGCGCTTACGAATACTATCAGCACTGCCAGCACTGAAAGGTGGGTGAATAGATTCTTTTTCATATAGTTTTTGTTTTAGTGAATATCATTGATTTTGCAGATTCAGAATGTGACAGGCAACGAGTGCGGCTGTTTCGGTGCGCAGGCGTGCTTTGCCCAGACTGATGGGCGTAAAGCCATTCTCTATCGCTTTTTTTACTTCTTCCTCACTGAAGTCGCCTTCCGGCCCTATCAGCACCAGGGCATCTTCTCCCTTGCGCACTATGTCCTTCAATAAGGGCTTTTCGCCTTCGTAGCAATGCGCGATGAACTTTTGTCCTGCGAAGGGCTGGGTGATGAACTTGTTGAAGTCCGTCATTTCGTTCAGCCGGGGCAGGCGTGCTTTGAGCGATTGCTTGATAGCAGATACGAGTATCTTGGCGATGCGTTCCGTCTTGATGACTTTTCGCTCCGAGAAGCGGCAGTTCAGAAAGGTCAGCTCGTCGAAGCCTATCTCGGTAGCTTTTTCGGCAAACCATTCCGTGCGGTCCATATTCTTGGTGGGAGCCATGGCAATGTGCAGATGCCCGCTCCATAGAGGTTCTTGCGGCAGGGTCTCCACGATGTTTACGAGGCAGCGCTTGTTGGTGGCGGTGCTGATTTCGGCACGGTAGAAGTTGCCCTTACCATCCGTCAGCGTCACTTCGTCACCTGCCTGCAACCGCAATACACGTACAGCATGTGCGGCTTCTTCTTCGGGCAGTTCGTTGCGGGTTTGTATGTCGGGAGTATAAAATACGTGCATAGGGTTTATAAGTTTTTGCGTTGGTTTATCTGGTCTCTCAGGAGCGCGGCGCGTTCGTAGTCTTCCTCTTCTACTGCTTTTTGCAATGCGGCCTTTAGTGCGTCCAGCGTATCTTCCGGGGCATCCTGGGCAGGAACGTTGCCGGCGGTGATGTCTCCCTCTGTTTTCAGGCATTCCGTTTCCAGAATATCTTCGTAGACAAAAATAGGGGCATTCATGCGCAGTGCCAGTGCCACCGCATCGCTGGTGCGGGCATCTACCCGGAGAATGGTCTCTTCGGATTTCATATAAAGATAGGAGTAGAACACACCGTTGTCCACCTTGTAGATAAGGACTCGCATCAGTTTCACTCCCAGCACTTCGAGTACGGAAGCAAACAGATTGTGAGTCAGCGGGCGAGGCGGAACAATTCCCTTCAGTTCGATGACCATGGACTGTGCTTCGGACGCACCGATAATGACCGGGAGCTGGCGTTTGCCATCCACTTCGCCTAATACCAGGGCGTAGGCACCTGCCTGCGCCTGACTGTTGGAAATGTTGAGTACTTGTAGTTCTATCTTCTTCTTATTCATACTATTAATGTGATAATATGCCAATATGCCAATGTGCTAATGAGCTTGCGCCGTTATACCGAATGGCAATTAGCGCATTGGCATATTAGCACATTAGCACATTATTTTTCTTCCGGACGGTGCTTGTACTTGAATACAAGTGCAAACACTACCGCTACGACCAGCGCATAAGCTGCGAACGTGAACCATGCCGACTGCCATTGCGTAATCTGTGGCACTTCACTGTTGAAATCGACGAAATGATTTACCACAGCTTGTGCCCCCAATGTACCGATAGTGGCGCCGAAGCCGTTGGTCATGATAACAAACAGCCCTTGTGCACTGGAGCGGATTCCTTTGTCCGTTTCCCTATCAACAAATAAGGAGCCGGATATGTTGAAAAAATCGAATGCAACTCCATAAACAATCATGGAAAGTACAAACATCCACACCCCGCTGCCCGGATTACCTGCTCCGAACAGCCCGAAGCGCAGTACCCATGCCAGCATGGCAATCAGCATTACCTGCTTGATGCCGAAACGTTTCAGGAAGAAGGGAATCAGCAGGATACAGAGAGTCTCGGATACCTGCGACAGTGAAATAAGGATGTTGGCGTGTTGTACGCCAAAGGTTTCGGCATATTCGGGGATGCTTCCGAAGCTGCTGATGTATGGGTTGGCAAACCCGTTGGTAATCTGTAACGATACGCCCAGCAGCATGGAGAAGATAAAGAATACCGCCATCTTCTTCTGCTTGAACAGCGCGAAGGCCCGCAGTCCCAGCGCTTCCACCAGTGATTTGCTTTGTCCGCCTTTGCTGGTGGGGCAGTCGGGCAAGGTCAGCGCATACACGCCATAGACCAGTCCGATGATGGCGCAGGCAAAGAATTGTCCGTAGGTATTTTGCAGTCCCAATAAATCGACCATCCACATGGAGCAGATGAAACCGATGGTACCGAAGATACGGATGGGTGGGAAAGTCTTGATTGTATCCAGTCCTGCTTTATCCAAAGCGGTGTACGCCACGGAGTTGGAGAGGGCAAGGGTAGGCATATAGAAGGCAACGCTCAATGAGTAGAAGGTGAAAAGGGTGCTGAAATCTACATCCGCTCCGGCTGTCATGCCGTAATATCCGGTCAGTGCCATGAAGAGGGCGGCAATGAAATGACTGAAGCTCAATAGCTTCTGTGCCGGTACCCAGCGGTCGGCAATGATGCCCAGAATGGCAGGCATGAATAACGATACGATGCCCTGCATGGCGTAGAACATACCGATGTGTTCTGCCAAACCTACATTTACCAAATAACTTCCCATTGACGTGAGATATGCTCCCCATACGGCAAATTGCAGGAAGTTCATGATAACTAAACGAACCTTGATGCTCATAATTGTTTCTTATTATGTGTTTTTCCTATAAATATATTGATGCAAATGTAGGGAATTTATCGGAAAAGGCGATGGCTAAAGGAGTAAAAAAGGGAAGTGAGGGGTATATAAAAAAAGAAGGCTATCTATCCCAGACAGCCAATCTTTATTAACCTTAAATCTAATACCATGAAAAACACTCTGCAAAGATACAGGGTTTATGTTATACAACATAGTAATTAGACGAAAATCTGCTATTTATTAACTACTTTTAAATGTTCGGTAGCATTATTCGTTCTGTATTATCTCCTGTAGAGGGACGTTAGTCCGTTTTTATTCTACATAGAGTACCAATCCTTTCAGATATTCTCCTTCGGGATGATAGATGCTTACCGGATGGTCGGCAGGCTGCGTCAGTTGGTGCAGAATGCGGACGCTGCGGCCGGACATAGCGGCGGCGGTAAACACGGCAGTGCGGAAATTCTCTTTGCTGACCGCCTGCGAACAGGAGAAAGTAAAGAGGATGCCGCCCGGTTTGATTTTCTCGAAGGCCTTGACATTCAGCTTGCGATAGCCCTGCAAGGCGTTGCGCAAGGCATCGCGGTGTTTGGCAAAGGCGGGCGGGTCGAGGACGATGAGGTCGTATTGGTCGCCCATACGGTCCAGGTATTTGAAAGCGTCCTCGGCATAGGCGGCATGACGTTCATCACCGGGGAAGTTCAGTTCGATGTTCTTGTTGGTCAGGTCGATGGCTTTGGCGGAACTGTCTACGGAGTGTACCAGTTTGGCGTCTCCGCGCATGGCATAGACGGAGAATCCACCGGTGTAGCAGAACATATTCAGCACGCTACGCCCTTTGGCATAACGCTCCAGCAGGGAACGGTTCTCGCGTTGGTCTACGAAGAAGCCGGTTTTTTGTCCTTTCAGCCAGTCGATGTGGAATTTCAGGCCATATTCCATGGCTATGTTGTCGGCACTTCCGCCTTTCAGGAAGCCGTTCTCGGGGTAGAGGTCGGCTTTGAAGGGGAGAGTGGTTTCCGATTTGTAGTAAATGTTGTCTATCCGGTCGCCCATCACTTCACTAAGGGCTTCGGCGATGGCCATGCGGTCGAGGTGCATCCCGGCGGAATGCGCCTGCATCACGGCGGTACGGGCATAGATGTCGATGACGAGTCCCGGCAGGTTGTCGCCTTCGCCATGAATCAGGCGGTAGGTGTTGTTCGTCGGGTTCTCGGCAATGCCGATGCTGCGTCGCATTTCGTAGGCGATGCTGAGTTTGCGTTTCCAGAAGTCGGCATTGATGTCTTCGTCCTGGCGGAAAGTCAGCACACGCACGGCGATGCTTCCTATCTGGAAATGACCTTTCGCGATGAACTCTTTCTTAGAGGTGTATATTTCCACTACTTCTCCTTCTTCGGGCTCTCCGTCGAAGTGCGCGATGGCACCGGAAAACACCCACGGGTGAAAACGTTTCAATGACTCTTCTTTGCCGGATTTGAGATATACTTTATACATATATATGTGTTTTGTAAATGGGAATTCTG